>NZ_JAERKB010000016.1:0-118920 GCF_018257325.1 Nissabacter archeti | reverse complement strand
ACCCGTGAGGCTTAACCTTACAACACCGAAGGTGTTTTAGAGACGACGATTTTCAGCGCTGTTCCAAGATTGGTTCTGATGGCCCGTGAGGGCGGTCGGGATAAACAGAATTTGCCTGGCGGCACTAGCGCGGTGGTCCCACCTGACCCCATGCCGAACTCAGAAGTGAAACGCCGTNAGAGTAGGGAACTGCCAGGCATCAAATCAAGCACGAGGCCATCCGCAAGGATGGCCTTTTTGCTATGGAGCAAATCTGCACCAATACACTGATCTACTGCGCTTTTCTCAGCGTATTTTCTTCTTCCCTTGCTTGTTTTCGGCTGTCTAACTTGGCTATCTACGCTATTTTGCCGTATTCATTGCGTCCGTTTTAACCAGTCTGCAATGAATGTAGCGATCATTGATGGGGCATTCAGATCTAATTGCGATACTGTTGTGATTATTGGCTGATCGCTGGCAAGGGCAATAACGTGCGGATCGATCAGGTTATCCAAGGGCTTGCCGACAGCCGCACGATAGAGCGCAATTTTAGGAACGGGTTCATGTTTAAACCCTTCAACCAGAATAAGATCGATCTTACTGCTGTCAAAACGCCTGGCCAGAGAGAAAAGATCCGGCTCATCAGTCTCTTCCGGCGTCTCCGTCATTAATGCCCAACGTCGCGAGCTGGCTACCATCGTTTGCAGCGCACCCGCTTTACGCAATTCATAACTGTCTTTACCGGGAGTATCGACATCCACATTATGGTGGCTATGTTTGATCAGCCCGACCCGTATGCCATCTTGCGCCAGTAACGGGATGAGTTGCTTAAGCAGCGTGGTTTTGCCTGTGCCGCTGTACGCAACAATGCCCAATAGCGGTATCGTCATTATATTTTGTCCAAAAGTGAAAGATGGTGTAGATCAGCCGGAGTATTAATATTCTGGAAAGCCTGAATGCGATCGCGGAAATAAACAGCCTGGGCACCATTTTGTTCAAAAAAGAGCATTAATTTGCGATCGCCCTGCTGAAGGAACTGCATAAGCGGTGTAATCATACTTCGGTGCAGCAGGCATAAGGTGGGATGGGCGCGTACGCCATCATGCGCGTAGGCGATAAACGCGTCCTGGCGCGCTGCCCAGAGTCGTTCAATCAAATCAGCCGGCAGAAAAGGCACATCACAAGGCACAAAGGCCGCCCATTCAGTCTGACTGTTTTGCAGCCCGGTTAACAAGCCTGCCAGCGGGCCTGCAAAGCCGGTAAAGCTATCGGCAAACGTGGGATAGCTCTGGCGATACTGCTCAAGATTACGGTTAGCGCTGAGAATAATATGGGTTACCTGGGGTTGCAGGCGTTCAGCAACATGTTGGTAGAGCGGCTTGCCCTGCAAAAGGAGTAATCCTTTATCATTTCCCCCCATGCGCGTTGCCTGTCCGCCGCACAGTATCACCCCGGTAATCGCTGTTGGTATCACGTCATTCTCTCCTGTTTACTGAGAAAGTGATTGTAGCGCTCTGTTTGCCGGAGGGGATGATTTACTTTTATTGACAACTCCCACCCTTTTACTCAAAGGGCATCCCTGCTACTTTGTCCGTTTCCTCCAAAGCAAGGATAACGTCATGAATAGCCATCGGGTGAAAGAACTGATCGAGTTGCTTCAGCCGGCATGGGAAAAGGATGCCGATCTTAATTTGCTGCAATTCCTGCAAAAGCTGGCGCAAGAGAGCGGCTTTCAGGGCGACCTCTCTGAGCTGACAGATGACACGCTGATTTATCATCTGAAAATGCGTGACAGCGATCAGTCTGAGGCGATCCCCGGCCTGAAAAAAGATTATGAAGAAGATTTTAAAACGGCTATTTTGCGGGCCCGCGGCGTCATTAAAGAGTGATGCTTCTATTCTTTTCTACTGAATATTCCACCCCATGAGCCCTATGACGACAACCCCTGCCTTTAATTTTCATGCATTGACGCCTGACCTCATTCTGGATGCGTTACAGCATGTAGGCCTTTATGCTGAATCCGGCCTCACTGAACTCAACAGCTATGAAAACCGTGTTTTCCAGTTTATGGGGGAAGCGCGCCAACGTTATGTCGTAAAATTCTACCGGCCGGAACGTTGGAGCGAAGCACAGTTACGTGAGGAGCACGCCTTTGCGGCTGCATTACATGAGGCTGAAATTCCGCTTATTGCGCCATTGCCGCTTGCCGGTGATACCCTGAATCACTATCAGGGGTACTTTTTTACCGTTTTCCCGAGTGCCGGCGGCCGGCAATATGAAGTGGATAACCTCGATCAGCTGGAAATGGTGGGGCGCTATCTCGGGCGGATTCATCAGGTTGGAAGTAAACAACTCTTCAAGGCGCGTCCGACTATTGGATTGGATGAATATGTTATTCACGCCCGGCAAGTGCTGGAAGAGAGCCGGTTAATTCCCCAGGGCCAGCGTGATAATTTCCTTCAGGCAACGGATAACCTTATTCACGCCATTCAGCTTCGCTGGCATACACAGTGGCAAGCATTACGCCTGCATGGAGATTGCCACCCAGGTAATATTCTGTGGCGTGATGGCCCCTGTTTTGTGGATCTGGACGATGCGCGTAACGGCCCTGCTATACAGGATCTCTGGATGCTGTTGCATGGGGATAAAGCGGAGCAACGCACCCAGCTTGATATTCTGCTGGAGGCTTATGAGGAATTCAGCGAGTTTGATCAGCGCGAACTGGCACTGATTGAGCCTTTACGGGCCATGCGCATGGTGCATTACCTGGCCTGGGTGGCGCGTCGCTGGCAGGATCCGGCTTTCCCCCGCAGCTTCCCGTGGATGACGGAAGGAAGTTTCTGGGAGAGCCAGACGGCAGCGTTCAGAGAGCAGTTTAACCAATTGCAGGAACCCCCTCTGCAATTAACGCCTATGTATTAATGGTAATATCAACGGAGAACAAGGAATTATGAAGAAGATATTTTTAGCGTTGGTGGGAATGGTGCTGGCATTCAGTGCTTCAGCCGCGCAATTTTCAAGTGGCGACCAATTTGTCACGTTGGATAAGCAGGTATCGGGAGAGCCACAGGTTCTGGAGTTCTTCTCTTTCTACTGCCCGCACTGCTACCAGTTTGAAAAGATTTACCATATCTCTGACACCATTAAAAAGAACCTTCCTCAGGGAACCAAAGTGACAAAATATCACGTTGAATTCCTTGGCCCATTAGGCAAAGAGATGACGCAGGCATGGGCCGTTGCGCTGGCACTGGGTGTGGAAGATAAAGTCGCTCCCCTGATGTTTGATGCCGTGCAGAAAACCCAGGTCGTCCAGACACCGGATGATATTAAGAAAGTGTTTATTCAGGCAGGTGTAACGTCAGAAGAGTATGACTCTGCCTGGAACAGTTTTGTGGTGAAATCCCTGGTGGTGCAACAGCAAAAAGCGGCGGCTGATTTGGGCTTACAGGGTGTACCTTCCATCTTTGTTAACGGCAAATATATGGTCAAAAATGATGGCCTGGATATGAGCTCGATGGATATCTACAGCAAGCAATACTCTGACGTGGTCAATTTCCTGCTGACCCAGAAATAATGTTAATGAAATGACACTAAAAATGCCGGATTATCCGGCATTTTTTATGGCAGCTATTCGGTCGTCCGTTAACGTCCTCACGCCATTATTTTCACTGCTCCTTCCCGTCGGCTACCTGAAACAGATTGCATCAGCCCCGGTATAGGCAGACCGGCCACAAAGGCTGTGTTAACAAATGCGCAGGCTTTTCCTGGGAAAATGAAAAGGGGCGTCGGCAGAAAAGTTGTGGAAAAGGGTTTTATTCTTTCGGTGTTTATTTAAACAATCCCCGTAAAACAGGGATCAGCATAAAGTTATATCCACATTTGCTATTCCCCCCTGAAAGGGCCTCTCCACCGTTTTGATCTCAATTAATAGTTTGATTTAACTATAAAAAATACAAGATCTGTCAGAGAAAAACACAGGTGTTGCAATTGCACGATCTTTTATGCACAAAGTTATCCACAATATAGATCCTGCGGATCATCCCGCAAATGATCGGATTGATCGCGGTGATGAGCCGCCGAAGGTTCGCCTTTCGCGCCAGCTATGGCATCCTTAGTACATTGACCGATGACGAAAAAGAGTCGCTATGGCACATATTGCAGAAAATCCCCTGATCCTGGTTGATGGGTCTTCTTACCTCTACCGCGCCTATCATGCTTTCCCACCGCTGACCAACTCTGCCGGTGAGCCGACCGGCGCCATGTACGGCGTAATCAACATGCTGAAAAGCCTGTTGCAGCAGTATCAGCCCAGCCATGTTGCCGTGGTGTTTGATGCCAAGGGCAAGACATTCCGCGATGAGTTATTTGCTGAGTATAAATCGCACCGCCCGCCAATGCCGGACGATCTGCGTGCGCAGATTGAACCGCTGCATACTATGGTGAAAGCGATGGGGCTGCCGTTACTGGCGGTCTCCGGTGTTGAAGCAGACGATGTGATCGGCACCCTGGCCCTTCAGGCGGAAAAAGCGGGTCATGCAGTGCTGATCAGCACCGGCGACAAAGACATGGCCCAGCTGGTTACGCCGAACATTACGCTGATTAACACCATGAATAATGCGATCCTTGGCCCTGAAGAAGTGATCACCAAATATGGTGTTCCTCCGGAATTGATCATCGATTTTCTGGCATTGATGGGTGACTCCTCCGATAACATTCCCGGCGTCCCTGGTGTGGGCGAAAAAACCGCCCAGGCGCTGTTACAAGGGATAGGCGGGTTGGATGCGCTCTACAGTAACCTGGGCGCCATTGCCGGCCTGAGTTTCCGTGGGGCAAAAACCATGGCAACGAAGCTGGAGCAGAACAAAGAGGTGGCGTATCTCTCTTACCAGTTAGCCACCATCAAAACCGATGTAGAGCTGGACGTCCGCTGTGATGAGCTGAATGTGATGGCACCGGCGACAGATGAGCTGCGCGCCCTGTTCCAGCATTATGAATTCAAGCGCTGGACCAGCGATCTGGAAGCCGGTAAGTGGCTGATCAACAAAAAAGCCCCGGCGTCAGGCAGCCGCGGCGCAGAAGAAATCGACATCAATGTGCCGGTGCCGGAGGTAGAACGCGCGCAGCTGGCGCAGGATGAGTATGTCACGCTGCTGACTGAGGCGGAGCTGGATGAGTGGCTGGAGAAACTCTCCGCAGCAGAACAGTTCGCCTTTGATACAGAAACCGACTCCCTCGATACCCTGACGGCCAACCTGGTGGGGCTCTCTTTTGCCATTGAGCCGGGCAAAGCGGCCTATCTGCCGGTCGGGCATGATTATATTGATGCGCCCGATCAGCTGAATCTCGATCTGGTACTGGAAAAGCTGAAACCGCTGCTGGAAAGCGAAAAAGCGCTGAAAATCGGCCAGAACCTGAAATTTGATCAGGGCGTGCTGAAGCGCTATGGCATTGAGCTGCGCGGCATCGCTTTCGATACCATGCTGGAATCCTATGTACTGGACAGCGTCTCCAGCCGCCATGACATGGATACCCTGGCCGATCGCCATCTGGGCCATACCACCGTCAGCTTTGTTGAGATTGCCGGGAAAGGGAAAAACCAGCTGACCTTCAACCAGATTGCCCTGGAAGAGGCCAGCCATTACGCGGCGGAAGATGCCGATGTCACCCTGCAACTCCACCAGGCGATGTGGCCAAAAATCGAGGCCAGTGACGGCCTGCCGAATGTCTTCCGTGAAATTGAGATGCCGCTGGTGCCGGTGTTATCACGCATGGAACGTACCGGGGTGCTGATCGACAAGTCCATTCTGGCGGCGCATTCGGTAGAGCTGACTGAACGTCTGGGCGAGCTGGAAAGCAAAGCACACGAACTGGCGGAGGAGCCGTTTAACCTCTCCTCCACCAAACAGTTGCAGGCGATTCTGTACGATAAACAGAAACTGCCGATCCTGAAAAAGACGCCGGGCGGCGCGCCGTCCACCAATGAAGAAGTGCTGGCTGAACTGGCACTGGATTACCCGCTGCCGAAAGTCATTCTTGAGTACCGCAGCCTGGCGAAGCTCAAGTCCACCTATACCGACAAATTGCCGCAGATGATCAATCCGGCCAGCGGCCGGGTGCACACCTCCTATCATCAGGCGGTCACGGCCACCGGGCGGTTGTCATCCAGCGATCCAAACCTGCAAAACATCCCGGTGCGTAACGAGGAAGGGCGGCGTATCCGCCAGGCCTTTATTGCGCCGGAAGGGTACAAGATTGTGGCGGCGGACTACTCACAGATTGAGCTGCGCATCATGGCGCACCTCTCGCAGGATAAAGGCTTGCTGGCAGCGTTTGCCGGTGGCGAGGACATCCACCGTGCGACGGCGGCAGAAGTATTTGGTATGTCGCTGGAGAGCGTCACCGGTGACCAGCGCCGCAGCGCCAAGGCGATTAACTTTGGCCTGATTTACGGCATGAGCGCTTTTGGCCTGTCGCGTCAGCTGAACATCCCGCGTAATGAAGCCCAACGCTATATGGACAAGTACTTTGAGCGCTACCCCGGCGTGCTGGATTACATGGACCGTACGCGCAAACTGGCGGCCGAAAAAGGGTATGTGACCACGCTGGACGGCCGCCGTCTCTACCTGCCGGACATCAATTCGAAAAATGCGATGCGCCGTAAAGCGGCAGAGCGGGCGGCGATCAACGCCCCGATGCAGGGTACCGCAGCGGATATCATCAAACGTGCGATGATCGACGTGGATGCCTGGCTGCAACAGCAGCAGGACCCGCACGTGCGTATGATCATGCAGGTACACGATGAACTGGTGTTCGAAGTGCATGAATCCGTACTGGAGGACGCATCAGAGAAGATCCGTTCCCTGATGGAACAGAGTATGCAGCTGGATGTGCCGTTGCAGGTTGAAGTCGGTGTCGGCGAAAACTGGGATCAGGCGCACTAAACGGCGATAACCTAAGCACTTTTTGTAATTAAGCTACATCATAAGCGGAAGATATGACGATATATGCCGCAAAAACGCCGGATCTTGTGTAAGTAAACTACAAAAATTTCTTTTGCCCTTTGAAAAAATGTTGTAGAGTTAACGGCGTAGGGTACAGAGGTAAGATGTTCTATCTTTCAGACCTTTTACTTCACGTAATCGGATTTGGCTGAATATTTAGCCGCCCCAGTCAGTATTGACTGGGGCGTTTTTTATTGGGAAATTCGCTGCCTTCTGCCTCTTTCCGTAGGGGATCGACAGGCATAAAAAAGACAGCGCATCGGCTGTCTCTTTTGCTTCACTGCCATCGCGTGTTATCACACGCCGGCGGTTACTCTTCTTCGTCACTCACGTCATCCGCCACCGCCGGCGGCAGCTCGTTAAACCAGGTATCCAGCTTTTGGCTCAGTTTGTCGACGCCAATTTTCTTCAGTGAAGAGAAGGCTTCTACCTGCACATCGCCCATAAAGGCCAGCACGGCTTCACGCACCATGTTCAATTGCGCTTTACGCGCGCCGGAAGCCAGCTTGTCGGCTTTGGTCAGCAATACCAGCACCGGCAGATCCACTGCCACGGCCCACTGAATCATCTGCTGATCCAGATCTTTAAGCGGATGGCGGATGTCCATCAGCACCACCAGCCCTTTCAGGCAGTTACGCTTTTGCAGGTATTCACCCAGCGCCTTCTGCCATTTGCGTTTCATCTCTTCAGGCACTTCGGCATAGCCGTAGCCCGGCAAGTCCACCAGGCGCAGGCCCGGCTGCAATTCAAACAGGTTAATCAGCTGGGTACGGCCCGGTGTTTTACTGGTACGCGCCAGGCTCTTCTGGTTGGTCAGGGTGTTCAGCGCGCTGGATTTACCCGCATTCGAACGCCCGGCAAATGCGACTTCAATGCCTTCATCCGCAGGCAGGTGCCGGATGTCCGGAGCACTGGTGACAAAATGGGTCACCTGATAGTTATAAGTTCGGCTGGTCAAAATGTTGTCTCCGTAAGGCTAAATATCTCTGGCTGGCGATTATAACTGCATCGTTACCAAAAGCGGCATGTTTGTGGGTTTTAATCCCTGTCGGCGGCGTAAATGCAGGCATTTTACTGCACGTGTGTAAGCGATCAGCCCGGCGTGGCGGCGGCTTTCACTGATAATTTGGGTTTATTTAATGATAAAACCAATCAGTTCAATGAATTAGTTGTGCAACACCAATGGGTGGCCTCTCCGGCTGGGTTGAGCCGCCGCGCCATCGGCGTAAAGTGTTCTCCAGCAGGATGCTTCAGGAGGCGCAGGCACGCGACATTCGCCATGCAGGGATGGGTGGCAGGTAAGGAGAGCCGGCAAAGGAAGCTGCCGGGTTGCCGGGAAGGCAGCCCTCAGGAAAAGTACGCCGGGAGCGCGTAAGCAGGATGCAAAGGAAACGGCCGGTAATGGATAACGCCGGTTCAGGAGCACACAAGGATGAGGCAGGACAAGGAGGTGCCTACTGCCCGGAATAAGGGAATATTGCCGGGCGGCAGGGCAAAAACAGCGCTTCCCTGATAAGGAAGCAGATAAAAAGGCGCCGGGGCCTCCTGCCGCCTTTTTTCTTTGTCCGCTTTCTGCTAGATTCCGCCGCAATTCTATACTGAAATGATTTCCCCCTGAGAGCAGATGCCATGAACCAGCCATCCAAAACGCCACGTGCAAAAGCCGCGGCATCCCACACCAAAAATAAGAAAAAAAGTCGTGTCGAGCTGGATTTAGAGGCCCGCGAGCGTAAGCGCCAGAAAAAACGCCGTGGCCATGCACCCGGTTCTCGCGCTACCGGGGAGACCGATCAGAAAAAAACCGCAACCCAGGAAAAACGTGACCCGCGCTTAGGCAGTAAAAAAGCGGTTCCGCTGGTGGTTGAAACGGTATACGGCAATACGCCGAAAAAAGCGGCCAAGCCGCAGAAAGAGGCGAAACCGCGCCTGTCGCCGGAAGAAGAGCTCACGTTGCTGGAAAACGATCCGCGTCTGGATGCCCTGCTGGATAAACTGGACGACGGCGAAACACTGAGCGCAGAAGATCAGGCATTTGTTGATCAAACGCTGGATCGCATTGATGTGCTGATGGAGCTGCTGGGCATTGAGCTGGGCGACGATGAAGATGACATCATCGATGAAGACGAGCCGAAAGAAGATATGTACCAGCTGCTCAAACGCGGAAACCCGAAAGATAACCATTAATCCATGAAATGGATTATCCCGGTAATAACCCTGCTGCTTATGTGTTATCTGGCCGGGTTATTAGGTAAACTGTGGCGGCTGTCGCAACGTAAAGCCCTTTTGCGCAGTGCCACCGTGGCCAGGCAGGTGAGTCGCTCACCGTTTCTCCGACCCGGTAGGCAACGATACCGGAAGGAGTAAATGAGATGTCTGAGCAGGCCGTTATCTGGGATCAGGCCCTGATTCAAAAGTATAACCAGTCAGGGCCGCGTTATACCTCTTACCCTACGGCGCTGGAATTCCATCAGGATTTCGGCGCCGATGCGTTTCAGCAGGCGGTGGCGCGCTATCCTGACCGCCCGCTCTCCCTTTACGTCCATATCCCGTTTTGCCATAAGCTCTGCTATTTCTGCGGCTGCAATAAAGTGGTCACGCGCCAGCGGCACAAGGCGGAATTGTACCTGGACCGCCTGGCGCAGGAGATCCGGCAGCGGGCACCGCTGTTTAAGGGCCGTCAGGTCAGCCAGTTGCACTGGGGCGGCGGTACACCGACCTACCTCGACAATGCGCAAATCAGCCGCCTGATGGGCCTGCTGCGCAGCCATTTTGAGTTTCTGCCGGAGGTCGAGCAGTCGCTGGAACTGGACCCGCGTGAAATCGAGCTGGATGTGCTGGACCATCTGCGGGCCGAAGGTTTTAACCGCCTCAGCATGGGCGTGCAGGATTTTGACAAACAGGTGCAGCGGCTGGTTAACCGTGAGCAGGATGAAGACTTCATTTTTGCGCTGGTGGCACGGGCGCGCGCACTGGGATTCCGCTCAACCAATATTGACCTGATCTACGGCCTGCCGAAACAGACGCCGGAGAGTTTCGCCTACACCCTGCAACGGGTGGCGGAACTCAGCCCGGATCGTTTGAGCGTATTCAATTATGCTCACCTGCCTTCCCTGTTCGCCGCCCAGCGTAAAATCAAAGAGGCGGATCTGCCGGGCGCGGAGCAGCGGCTGGCGATCCTGCAACAGAGCATCGCTTTCCTGACGCAGGCCGGTTATCAGTTTATCGGCATGGATCATTTCGCCCGCCCGGATGATGAACTGGCGATCGCCCAGCGTGAAGGCACGCTGCACCGTAATTTCCAGGGTTACACCACGCAGGGCGATACGGATTTGCTGGGGCTGGGCGTTTCGGCCATCAGTATGCTGGGGGACAGCTACGCGCAGAATGAAAAAGACCTCAAAACCTATTATGCGCGGGTGGAAGCCGGGGGCGATGCCTTATGGCGCGGGCTGACGCTGACGCAGGATGACTGCCTGCGGCGGGACGTGATCCGCTCACTGATCTGCAACTTCAGCCTTGATGTGGCACCGCTTGAACAGCAGTACGGTATTCATTTCCAGGATTACTTTGCAGAGGATTTGGCGCTGCTTGCGCCGCTGGCAGAGGATGGGCTGGTGGTGCACTCTGCGCATGGCCTGCAGGTCACGCCGCGTGGGCGGCTGCTGATCCGTAATATCTGTATGTGCTTTGACCGCTATCTGCGCCGCCAGGCGCGGCAGCAGCAATTCTCGCGGGTGATCTGACGCGCCATCACATGCCATAAAAAAACAGCCGCATCCGCGGCTGTTTTCTCAATGTATTTTTCAATTAACAAGGTTCATCAACGCGTAACATAACACCGCCGCCGCGACCGTCTGTGGAGAGTGGCTGACAGCGGCTGATGTGACGTCCGCGCCTTGCGATACCCATGCAAAAAGTGAATTCAGCATCGACTATCTCCCGATTTAGCGCCCTTATCATAATCCGGCGCATCGGGTTGTAAAGCGCGGGCACACGGAAAAATGCGCGTCAGTGCCCCCTCTTTTTTACTCCGGCCCGGCTTACTCCATGCCCAGCTCTTTCAGCTTACGCGTCAGCGTGTTACGGCCCCAGCCCAGCAGGCGCGCCGCTTCCTGCTTATGCCCCTGGGTATGGCGCAGGGCGGTGGTCAGCAAGGTACGCTCCATCTCTGGTTGCGCTTCAGACAGCAAATTCTGATGACCGGAACGCAGGGCGCGATCGGCCCACTGCGCCAGCAGCGTGGCCCAGCTGTCCGGCAGGCTCTGGCCGCCGCTCTCCGGGGCGCTGGTTTCAAACAGCTCACCCGGCAGGTCCTGGATCAGCACTTCTTGCCCGGCGGCCATCACCGTCAGCCAGCGGCAGGTGTTTTCCAGCTGGCGCACGTTGCCCGGCCACGGTAACCGCGTCAGGGCGGCCTCGGTTTCCGGGTGCAGGTTTTTGGCCTCTACGCCCAGCTCTTTGGCGGCATCCTGCAGGAAATAACGTGCCAGCCGTGGGATATCCTCCCGGCGGTCGCGCAGCGGCGGCAGATGCACCCGGATAACATTCAGGCGGTGGAAAAGGTCTTCACGGAATTTCCCTTCCTGCACCCGCATTTCAAGGTTCTGGTGCGTTGCGGCGATGATGCGCACATCGACTTTGACCGGCGCATAGCCGCCCACACGGTAGAACTGGCCATCCGCCAGTACGCGCAGCAGGCGGGTCTGCACATCCAGCGGCATATCCCCGATTTCATCCAGGAACAGCGTGCCGCCGTCAGCCTGCTCAAACCGTCCCTGCCGAATCTGGTTGGCACCGGTAAATGCCCCTTTCTCATGGCCGAACAGCTCAGACTCAATCAGGTCTTTCGGGATCGCCGCCATATTCAGCGCGATAAACGGCAACTTGGCGCGCGGGCTGTGGCGGTGCAGTGCATGGGCCACCAGCTCTTTACCGGTGCCGGATTCGCCGTTAATCAGCACGCTGATTGACGATCGCGACAGACGGCCGATGATGCGGAACACATCCTGCATCGCCGGCGCTTCACCGATGATGTCTGCCGTCGGCCCGCTCACCGGCTGGCTGCGGGCCGGCTGTTGCTGCTCCTGATAATGGCTGATGGCGCGTTCCACCAGCGCCACCGCCTCATCGATATCAAACGGTTTGGGCAGGTAGTCAAACGCGCCCTGCTGGTAGGCGCTGACGGCAGCGTCCAGGTCTGAATGCGCCGTCATAATGATCACCGGCAGCATCGGGTGGCGCTGTTTAATCTGCTTCAGTAATGCCAGTCCATCCATGCCGGGCATCCGGATATCAGACAGCAAAACGTCAGGGGTTTGGGTGGCGATGGCATCCAGCACCGCATTGCCGCTGTCAAACGTCGCACAGCTTAAACCCGCGCCGGTGAGCGCACGTTCAAGCACCCAACGGATGGAGCTATCGTCATCGACGATCCAGACTATCCCTCGTTGCATAACAAACCTCACTGGCGAATAGGCAGGTAAACCGAAAATTCGGTATGACCCGGCCAACTGTTAAATTCAATTTTCCCTGAATTCTGGTCAATCAGATTCCGTGCAATGGAGAGGCCAAGGCCGGTGCCGCCTTCGCGGCCGCTCACCATTGGGTAGAACAGCGTGTCCTGCAACAGCGAGGGCACGCCGGGGCCGTCATCCTCAATATCAATACGGGCGGCCAGACGGTAACGCACGCCATGCAAGGTAATCTGGAAAGCCGTGCGGGTACGGATCGTGATGGTGCCGCCCTGTTCCCCCAATGCCTGCAGGGCATTGCGGGTAATATTCAACAGCACCTGTTCAATCTGGTCGGGATCGTGCGCCAGCTCCGGCAGGCTGGGGTCGTAATCCTTGATCAGGGCGACGTTATCCGGCTTCTCCAGCGACACCAGCTGGCAAACGCGCTCTGCAACCTGATGAATACTTTGGGTAATGTGTTGCCCCGGCCGTTGTGGCCCCAGCAATCTGTCCACCAGGTTCCGCAGGCGGTCGGCCTGTTCGATAATCACCCTGGTGTACTCGTTGAGAGAGGGGTCGGGCAGCGCTTTTGACAACAGCTGTGCTGCGCCGCGTAAACCGCCGAGGGGGTTTTTAATCTCATGTGCCAGCCCGCGGACCAGATCACGCGCGGCGACCTGCTGGGCGTGCTGCAATTGTTCCTGGCTCAGGCGGCGCAGGTTATCCATCGGGGCCAGTTCCAGCAGGATAAAGCCTTCCGGTAACGCCTGTGCGGTCAGTGAGAAGATATGCGCTCGGCCATCCACTACCAGCGTCACTTCATTATCGGTGAACCCTTGCCCGGCATTCAGGCTTTCACGCATTAACTCGATGTTAAGCGAAAAGTAGCCCAGTAGTTCCGGCAGGGGGGTACCAAAAAGTTTGCGCGAACTCTGCGCCAGCAGTTGTTGTGCGGCCGGGTTGGCGTAATGAACGGCTAACTCTTCATCCAGCAGCAGAATGCTGTTGATAAGAGAATTCAGGATCTGCCCAGCATCGGGCAGCTTGCCAGTTGCCATAAAAGCAGTCTCCTGCACCTGTATGGTGCACGTCGCCTGACCACGGGGTAACATTTACCGGATGGCGGCGTTGGGCGGGGAAGCGCGTGGAGAAAAAAGCCCATCCGGAGATGGGCTGAAAGTTTCCACGGCAACAAAAAATCGTCTGACCCGGCGTGATGGATGACACGCCGTGGTTTTACTCTGTTGTTTAAAACGCCGCCCTTTTAAAGGCGGTCGTTTTAAACGCTGTCGTTTTAAACGCTGTTGTTTTAAACGCTGTAGTAGAGTTCGAACTCAACCGGGTGCGGCGTCATGCGTACGCGGTCCATCTCTTCTTTGCGCAGGTCGATGTAGGCATCGATGGAGTCATCGGTGAATACGCCGCCACGGGTCAGGAATTCGCGGTCTTCGCTCAGGCAAGCCAGCGCTTCTTCCAGTGAACCGGCCACTTTTGGAATTTCTGCTTCTTCTTCCGGCGGCAGGTCATACAGGTTTTTGTCCATCGCATCGCCCGGGTGGATCTTGTTGATGATGCCGTCAAGGCCGGCCATCAGCAGGGCAGCGAACGCCAGGTACGGGTTGGCAGCCGGGTCCGGGAAGCGGGCTTCAATGCGGCGTGCTTTCGGGCTGGCCACCACCGGGATACGGATGGACGCAGAACGGTTACGGGCAGAGTAGGCCAGCATCACCGGGGCTTCATAACCTGGGACCAGACGCTTGTAAGAGTTGGTGGTCGGGTTGGCGTAGGCGTTGATCGCTTTCGCATGTTTGATGATGCCGCCGATGTAGAACAGCGCCATTTCAGACAGGCCGCCGTATTTGTCACCGGCAAACAGGTTGTTGCCGTTTTTGGACAGTGACATGTGGCAGTGCATACCGGAGCCGTTATCACCAAACATCGGTTTCGGCATGAAGGTCGCGGTTTTGCCGAATGCGTGGGCCACGTTGTGTACCACGTATTTGTAAATCTGGATTTCGTCCGCTTTCTTGGTCATGGTGTTGAAGCGGGTTGCCACTTCGTTCTGACCGGCGGTCGCCACTTCGTGGTGGTGAGCTTCAACCACCAGGCCCATCTCTTCCATGGTCAGGCACATGGTAGAGCGCAGATCCTGGGAGGAGTCGACCGGCGGAACCGGGAAGTAACCCCCTTTCACAGCCGGACGGTGGCCTTTGTTGCCGCCTTCGTATTTGGTTGAGGAGTTCCACGCGCCTTCGATGTCATCGATGGCGACATGAGAGCCGGCGATGCTGCTGCCGAAACGCACGTCGTCGAACAGGAAGAATTCCGGCTCCGGCCCGAACAGCACGGTGTCGGCAATACCGGATGAGCGCAGGAACTCTTCAGCACGTTTGGCGATAGAACGCGGGTCGCGGTCATAGCCCTGCATGGTGCCCGGCTCCAGGATGTCGCAGCGAATAATCAGGGTAGATTCTTCGTAGAACGGATCAAGCACCGCGGTGCTGGCATCCGGCATCAGAACCATGTCGGACTCATTGATGCCTTTCCAGCCACCGATGGAGGAACCATCAAACATTTTGCCTTCTTCGAAGAAGTCGGCATTGACCTGGTGGGCTGGAATCGTGACGTGCTGTTCTTTACCCTTGGTATCAGTGAAACGCAAGTCAACGAATTTCACTTCATGCTCATTCAGCATCGTCAAAACGTGTTCAGCGGACATACTAGTTTCTCCCGGATTTTTTTGTCGTCGTGGAACGAAGTACCGTAACAGACTGGCGGCTCACCTTTTGTAAGGCGTTTTCACCCTGATCAGACTTTTTTCGCTCTTGCTGTAGTTAAGCGAGAAGTGTGCCAACTTTTATGATCGGTGAATTATCCCTCTTTTCGTGCCTTTCTGCTGGTTCAAGTATGCACCATAACGGGTTTTTTGCACTAAAATAGTGCATATGGGCAAAAAGTGTGCGCTGTTTTGGTGCGCAATCGGCTCATTTTGCGATCATTGCACCGTGAAAGGGATCACAAACTAACCGGACTCAGGTTGTTTTACACAGAGTGCTGTGATCTTGTTTAGTACCTCGCTTAATACGTGTACAATAGCGCGTTATTTCTAAATGCCTGAGGCAAAGCTGTGATCGAAAATTTGCGTAACATCGCCATCATCGCGCACGTTGACCATGGAAAGACCACCCTGGTTGATAAACTCCTGCAACAGTCCGGTACTTTTGATGCCCGTACCGAAGCGACTGAGCGCGTGATGGACTCCAACGATTTGGAGAAAGAGCGTGGGATTACCATCCTCGCGAAAAACACCGCCATCAAATGGAATGACTACCGTATCAACATCGTTGATACCCCAGGGCACGCCGACTTCGGTGGTGAAGTAGAGCGCGTCATGTCCATGGTGGATTCGGTGCTGCTGGTTGTAGACGCGATGGATGGCCCTATGCCGCAAACCCGCTTCGTAACCAAGAAAGCCTTTGCCCACGGTTTGAAGCCGATTGTAGTTATCAACAAAGTTGACCGTCCGGGCGCGCGTCCTGACTGGGTTGTTGATCAGGTCTTCGACCTGTTCGTTAACCTCGACGCCACCGACGAGCAGCTGGACTTCCCGGTCATTTATGCGTCTGCGCTGAATGGTATCGCCGGCCTGGATCACACTGACATGGCCGACGACATGACCCCGCTGTACCAGGCGATTGTTGACCGCGTTTCCCCGCCGCAGGTGGAAGTTGACGCGCCGCTGCAGATGCAGATCTCGCAGCTGGACTACAACAACTATCTGGGTGTTATCGGCATCGGCCGCATCAAGCGCGGTAAAGTGAAGCCGAACCAGCAGGTCACCATCGTGGACAGCGAAGGTAAAACCCGCAACGCGAAAGTCGGTAAAGTGCTGGGCCACCTCGGCCTGGAGCGTATCGAGACTGACGTGGCTGAAGCCGGCGACATCATCGCGATTACCGGCCTGGGCGAGCTGAACATCTCTGACACCATCTGTGACACGCAGAATGTGGAAGCGCTGCCGGCACTGAGCGTAGATGAGCCGACCGTGACCATGTTCTTCAACGTCAACACCTCGCCGTTCTGCGGTAAAGAAGGTAAGTTCGTGACGTCGCGCCAGATCCTGGAGCGCCTGAACAAAGAGCTGGTGCACAACGTGGCCCTGCGTGTTGAAGAAACCGAAGACGCTGACGCCTTCCGCGTGTCCGGCCGTGGTGAGCTTCACCTGTCGGTTCTGATCGAAAACATGCGTCGTGAAGGTTACGAGCTGGCGGTATCCCGTCCGAAAGTTATCTTCCGCGAATTCGAAGGCCGTAAGCAGGAGCCATTCGAAAACGTAACGCTGGACATCGAAGAAACCCACCAGGGTTCTGTAATGCAGGCGATGGGTGAGCGTAAAGGCGACCTGAAAAACATGGATCCGGATGGCAAAGGCCGCGTACGTCTCGACTACGTGATCCCAAGCCGTGGCCTGATCGGCTTCCGTAACGAATTCATGACCATGACTTCCGGTACCGGCCTGCTGTACTCCACCTTCAGCCACTACGACGATGTGCGTCCGGGCGAAGTGGGCCAGCGCCAGAACGGCGTGCTGATCTCCAACGGCCAGGGTAAAGCAGTGGCCTTCGCCCTGTTCGGCCTGCAGGATCGCGGTAAGCTGTTCCTCGGCCACGGTGCGGAAGTGTATGAAGGCCAGATCATCGGTATTCACTCACGCTCCAACGACCTGACCGTGAACTGCCTGACCGGTAAGAAACTGACCAACATGCGTGCGTCTGGTACTGACGAAGCCACCACCCTGGTTCCACCGCAGAAAATGACGCTGGAACAGGCTATCGAGTTCATCGATGACGACGAACTGGTCGAAGTGACGCCTCAGTCAATTCGTATCCGTAAACGTCACCTGACTGAAAACGATCGTAAACGCGCCAGCCGTGGCCCGAAAGACGCGTAAGCGTTCGCCACAGCAGCCGTTACACTAAGAGCAGGGCACCTTTGGGTGCCCTGTTTTTTTTGCCTGCTGCCCCGCCGGGCCAAACTTTCCCGGCTTCTGCCACACCGGTGCCTGTTCAGGTCTACACTTTCCCGCTACAGTGAGAAACCGCATCGCAACATCAGGAGTGTGCCATGTTGTATATCTTTGATTTAGGGAATGTGATTGTTGATATCGACTTCAGGCGTGTACTGGGGGTGTGGAGTAACCTGAGTGGGGTGCCGCTGGCGTCGTTGAGTGCCAGCTTCTCCATGGGCGAGGCGTTCCACCGCCACGAACGCGGCGAGATCAGTGATGAAGAGTTTGCCGTACAGCTGTGTAATGAAATGGGGATCGCCCTGAGTTTCGAGCAGTTCTCGGCGGGCTGGCAGGCAGTATTTGTCGGGCTGCGCAAAGACACGCTCGCCATCATGGAGCGGCTGCGCAACGCCGGGCACCGGGTGGTAGTGCTCTCCAACACCAACCGGCTGCACAGCACCTATTGGCCGGAGCAGTACCCGGAAGTCCGGGCTGCGGCTGATGCCATTTACCTGTCGCAGGAGATTGGGATGCGCAAGCCGGAGCCGGGTATCTATCAGTATGTCTTGCGCCGCGAGGCCGTCACGCCCGATCAGACCGTCTTCTTTGATGACTCTTTGGAGAATGTTGAAGCCGCCCGCGCGCTGGGGATTGAAGGTGTGCTGGTCACGGATGCCGCCACAGTGCCGGCGTACTTTTCTTAAGGCGTGCCGGCCCATTTCCCGGAGCCTTCAGGCCTATGGTGAAGTTAAGATTTAAACCCGAGCGCACGGTGGCGGCATTCCGCTTCAGCGTGCGCTATCTCAGGATGCTGATAACACGCATCAACCATGATGACCTGCTGCTGCTGTCGGGCCATCTGGCCTATGTCTCGCTGCTGTCACTGGTGCCGTTGATTACCGTGGCTTTCTCGTTGCTCTCGGTTTTCCCGGTGTTCTCGCAAATCAGCGCACAGGTCAGAAATTTCATTTTTTCCAATTTCATGCCCGCCGCCGGCAATAACCTCCAGCGCTATCTGGAGCAGTTTATGTCGAACACCAGCCAGATGACCGCTATCGGCACCTGCGGGCTGATTGTCACCGCGCTGCTGCTGATTGCGGCGGTAGACAGTGTGCTGAACAAAATCTGGCGCAGCGAAAACAAGCGGCCGATTGTCTACTCCTTTGCCGTTTACTGGATGGTGCTGACGCTGGGGCCGCTGCTGGTGGGGGCGAGTGTCGCCATCAGCTCCTATCTCTTGTCGTTGAACTGGCTAAACGTAGAAGGGATGCACAGCGTGATTGACCAGCTTCTGCGGGTATTGCCGTTGCTGCTCTCCTGGGGCTCCTTCTGGCTGCTCTACAGCCTGGTACCGACCGTGCGCGTCGCGGGCAAAGATGCGCTGATCGGCGCGCTGGTGGCCGGCATCCTGTTTGAGATGGGTAAGAAACTGTTTTCGCTTTATATCACCCTGTTCCCCTCCTATCAGCTGATCTATGGCGTCCTGGCGGTAATACCGATATTGTTCCTCTGGATTTATGTCAGCTGGTGTATCGTGTTGCTCGGCGCGGAGATCACGGTATCGCTGGGCGAATACCGCAGCCTGCGCCGCAAAAAGCGGGCGCAGAGCAGCGTTCCTGGAGAGGAGAAATAGGACGTTATGATTGCATTGATTCAACGGGTATTGCAGGCCGGTGTCACCGTGGACGGCGAGGTGTGTGGTGAAATCGGGCCGGGCCTGCTGGTGCTGCTGGGCGTGGAGCAGGGCGATGATGAGCAGAAAGCCGCGCGCCTGTGCGAGCGTGTGATTGGCTACCGCATCTTTGGCGACGAGAACGACAAGATGAACCTGAATATCCGGCAGAGTGGCGGCAGCCTGCTGGTGGTTTCACAATTTACCCTGGTGGCCGACACCCAGAAAGGGATGCGCCCGAGCTTCTCGCGCGGTGCGGCCCCGGCCGAGGCTGAGCGCCTCTACCAGCACTTTACCGGCCTGTGCCGGGAGCAGGGCATCCCGACCGAAACCGGCCGCTTCGCCGCAGACATGAAAGTCTCCCTGGTGAATGACGGGCCGGTCACCTTCTGGTTACAGGTGTAACCGGATAAAAGTGATGATAAATAACTAAAAAGCGACCGGGCAGCCCGGCGGTTCTGACTGACGACTTCAATGAGAGACTGTGTCTATGTATCACCTGCGTGTACCTGTGACTGAACAGGAATTGAAAGAGTATTACCAGTTCCGCTGGGAGATGTTACGCAAGCCGCTGCATCAGCCGATCGGCTCGGAAAAAGATGCCTATGACGCGATGGCCCATCACCAGATGGTGGTGGATGAGCACGGAAAAATCGTTGCTGCCGGGCGGCTCTACATCAACGCGGACAATGAGGCATCCATCCGTTTCCTGGCGGTCGACCCCAGTGTCCAGAGCAAAGGCTTAGGGACGCTGGTGGCGATGACGCTGGAATCGGTGGCGCGCCAGGAGGGCGTCAAGCGGGTGGTGTGCAGCGCGCGTGAGGATGCGGTCGAGTTCTTCGCCTCGCTGGGGTTTGAGAACCAGGGGGAAATCGTGGCGCCGCAAACCACGCCGGTGCGCCACTTCCTGATGATCAAACCGGTGGCGACGCTGGATGACATCCTCCACCGGCCGGACTGGTGTGGGCAGCTTCAGCAGGCGTGGTATGAACATATCCCGCTCAGCGAAAAAATGGGCGTGCGCATCAGCCAGTATACCGGCCAGCGCTTTGTCACCACCATGCCGGAGACGGGCAACCAGAACCCGCACCATACGCTGTTTGCCGGCAGCCTCTTTTCGCTGGCGACACTCACCGGCTGGGGGCTGATCTGGCTACTGCTGCGGGAGCGCCATCTGGGCGGCACCATTATCCTGGCCGATGCCCATATCCGCTACAGCAACCCGGTCAGCGGGCGGCCGCGGGCAGTGGCTGATCTCGGCTCCATCAGCGGTGATCTCGACCGCCTGGCGCGTGGCCGCAAAGCGCGGGTGCAGCTGGATGTGGCGCTGTATGGTGACGAGGAGAAAGGTGCCGTGTTTGAAGGGACTTATATTGTGCTGCCGGCAAACCCGTATGACCCGCTGGAAAAAGGCGGTTCTGAACTGGGCGTCGCGTAAGGCGCAGACAGAAACAAAAAACGGGTGGCTCAGGCCACCCGTTTTGCATTGCAGTGATGTCGTGCTGCCGGGCACTCAGGGTGCCGGCGGTGCCGGATTCTGCGGCAGCGGCGCGGCAGCCGGTGCGGCCGGGGCGGCACCGGTCACCGTGCCGTTAACCATCTGCTGTGTGATCTGCTGGCCCTGTGCATCGGTTGCGGTCAACTGGCCGTTCAGCCCGGTTTTCAGCGGCGTACCGGCCGCCAGTTGCCCCTGCAACTGCACCTGAAGCGTACCGTCACCGCTTGCCGGTACGGTCGGCCAGCCCCAGTTCTGCACCAGCGCCAGCGGCACCGCGCGGCCATTCAGCGTGACGCTGAACGTGCGTTGCGGCTGCTGGCTCAGTGTGGCGGTGGACTCCAGCAACCCTGCCTGGGTAAAGGCGCTCAGCTCAGTAACGGCGATCTGGTCAGCATCCGCCGCCAGGCTCAGGGAAGGGCGGCGCACATCAATTTTATTAAAGGTGGCATCACTGGCGTTCAGTGTCAGCTTACCGTTCCATATGCCCCACTGATGATCGCGGGCCAGCACCAGATCATTGCCGGTGCCGTCCAGGGCGGTGAGCTGGAAGGGGAAATCCGGCGACACATCAATAATCAGGTTACGGTTGGCGGTCAGCTTGCTGACGGAGACGCCGCTCAGCCACGCGGGCAGCGGCTGCATCCACAGCGTCCGCCAGTTGGCCGGCAGGGTATATTCCAGCGCGGCCACCACCAGCTCATCCAGCTGTAATTGCCGGTCGGTGCGCGACCAGTGGCCGGTGGTACGCAGCAGCCCGTTTTGCCAGCGGGTGCTCAGCTGCTTAATGGTCATGCCCTGTTGGTCAAAGGCCAGATCGACAATCGGGTCAGTGACGTGCAGGCTGCCGTTGATCAGATCACTGGCATTAAAGGCGATCGAGCCGTCCTCACTCTGCCAGTCACCCTGTTCAAAGGTCATGTTCTGCAACGTGACGTCGAGATCGTTAAACGCCCAGTCCGGCCCCTGAAGACGGGCGTCGATCACGTCCAGCCGTTGCAGGGTGATTTTCGGCAGGGCGTTGAAATCCTGTTGGAAAGTCGACAGTGGATGCGGGGATTGCAGGCGGAGATTGCTTAGCCGCAGGTTATTGATGTTCCAGCTGCCGTCTGCGTCGCGGCTGGCATTGGCGGTTAACTGGCCGCGGGCGAAATCCGCACCGACATTATTCAGCAGCAGCCGGTTCTGCTGGATACGCCCCTGCACCAGCACCTGGGTGGCAGGCATGTCATTGATGGTCATCTCACCGGCGCTCAGCTGGAACTCGGCGTCATTACCCAGTACGCGGCCGGGCGCGGGGTGCCACGGGGCGATCCCGGCATCCACCTGCTGGGCCGTCACCGAGAGGCGGTCAATGCCCGCCACCAGCCGCATATTGCTGAGTTGCAGCAGGTTGGCCTGCACCGGTAACGCGGCATTGGGGTTACTGAGGTTCAGGCTGCCGTTGCGCAGCGTCAGGCGGTCAAGATGGCCCGGCTGATTGAGCTGCTCCCAGTCGAGGCCCAGCGTCACCTCCTCGGCATTCAGCATCTCCGGTTGGTTGGCCCGCGTCAGCCGGACATGTTGCAGCGTCAGGGAGGCAGGGGCAGACCAGTCATGGTTGATTTTCCCCACGGTGAGCCGGTAATCACTGTTGGCGCTGACCCAGCGGCTGAGCCAGCCCGCCGCCCACTGAGTCTGCAACAGCACATATCCCAGTACGATCACCAAAACGCACACTAACAGTACGGTCAGCACCAGCTTTCCGAGAAATTTCATCGCCCAATCCAGTTCGCCCAAAAAAGTTAACCCTGTTTATGCCGCAATCAGCGGGTTATCACAAGAGCGCAACCAAACACAATTCATAAAAAACGGCCGATGTGTGAACACACCGGCCATGGTCAGACGCGCAGCAGGAGGGCGTTACTTTTCCTGCGGGAAGATCAGGTTCAGCACAATGGCAGTGATGCCGCCGGCCGCGATACCGGAGGAGAACAGGTTTTTCACCCAGTCCGGTGCGAACTGCAAAATCAGCGGTTGTTGGGAGACGCCCAGCCCGACCGCGAGGGAGAGCGCGATAATCATGATCGCCCGGCGGTTCAGCGGCTCGCGGGAGACAATACGCACGCCGGAGGCCGCGATGGTGCCGAACATCACGATGGTCGCGCCACCCAGCACCGGCTCAGGAATGTGCTGCACCAGCGCACTTACGCCGGGGAACAGGCCGAGCACCACCAGCATCAGCGCCACCACAAAGCCCACATAGCGGCTGGCTACGCCGGTCAGCTGGATAACGCCGTTATTCTGGCCGAAACAGGAGTTCGGGAAGGTGTTAAACACCGCCGACAGCAGGGAGTTCAGGCCATTCGCCAGCACGCCGCCTTTGATGCGCTTCATATAAAGCGGGCCGGATACCGGCTGTTCAGAGACATCAGAGGTCGCGGTGATATCGCCAATGGTTTCCAGCGAGGTGACCATGAAAATCAGCATCAGCGGCAACAGCAGGTTCCAGTCAAAGCCCAGCCCGTAGTAGAGCGGCATCGGCAGCATGATCCAGGATTGCGGGGCGCTTCCGGCCGTTGTGGCGGGCAGCATATCCATCGCCCAGGCCAGCAGGTAACCCACCAGCATGGCGATCACCAGGGACGCCACGCGAAGGTAAGGGTTACGCTGGCGGTTCAGCAGGATAATCACCCCCAGCACCGCCGCGGCCAGCAGCAGGTTTTTCGGCGCGCCAAAGGTGTGGTCGTTCATTGCGCCATACCCACCGCCGATGGAGGTCAACCCGACCTGGATCAGCGACAGGCCGATAATCATCACCACAATGCCGGACACCAGCGGCGTGATGATGCGGCGCGCCAGATGCAGGAAGCGGGACAGTACAATCTCCGTGCAGGAGGCGACCATCAGCGTGCCGAACAGCGCCGCCATCATGGTGGGCACATCTGCGCCGCCGTTTTTCAGTGCCATGCCGCCCATAATCAGCGGGCTGACGAAGTTAAAACTGGTGCCCTGAATCGACAGTAACCCCGAGCCCACCGGGCCCCAGGTCTTAATTTGCAGGATAGAGGCAAGGCCGGAGGCGAACAGCGACATGCTGATGATGTGTTGCGTGTCCTGTGCCGGCAGGCCGAGTGCCTGGCAAATCAGCAACGCCGGGGTGATCACCGCGACAAACATCGCCAGCAGGTGCTGACACGCGGCGAACAGGGTTTGCGGCAACGGTGGGCGGTCTTCAAGCCGGTAAATCAGTTCACTATTACGGGGCGTAGCGGCAGCGGCGTTATCCCGCTCCGCGGTTTGCAGGCTCATGATGGTTTCCAGGGCGGCAAAGGGGGCATTTTAATGATCCCGCACCGCAAAAAGCAAACGTTTGCTAATGGACGGCAGCGAAATCTTAGCGTGCCTCTTTTCCCCATTAAACGGGTATGACCCTTGATTTTGCCGGGTCTTTCGGTTTTTAATCCCTCCGACTTATCCTACATTTTGTATGGGTATAACAATAATAGATTGATATAGCGAATATTTATCATTTCCTGGGAGCACTTTTATGATTGAACTGGATACCTTCGGCACGCTGGTCGCGGCCACGCTGGTATTGTTGCTGGGGCGAAAATGCGTCCAGACCGTACCGCTGCTTAACCGCTATACCATTCCGGAACCGGTGGCGGGTGGGCTGCTGGTGGCGCTGGGATTACTGGCCGCCAAACACTTTTTTGGCTGGGAGCTGATGTTCGACAATGCAATGAAAGAGCCGCTGATGCTGGCCTTTTTTGCCACCATCGGGCTGAATGCGGACATCAGCAGCCTGCGCACCGGCGGCAAAGCACTGTGCTCTTTTGTGGGCGTGGTCGTGGGGCTGTTGCTGGTACAAAATATCCTTGGCATCGGGCTGGCGACGTTAATGGGGCTGAACCCGCTGACCGGGCTGCTCTCCGGCTCCATTACCCTCTCCGGCGGCCACGGTACCGGCGCGGCCTGGGGCAAAGTATTCACTGAGCGTTACGGGTTCAGCAGTGCCACTGAATTGGCGATGGCGTGCGCCACGTTTGGGCTGGTGTTAGGCGGGCTGATTGGCGGCCCGGTGGCGCGTTATCTGGTGAAGCACTCCGCCACGCCGGAGGGCTGCCCGGAAGATTTAGCCACCCCCAGCGCCTTTGAAAAACCCCTGACCGGCCGCCTGATTACCCCGCTGGTATTGATCGAAACTATCGCGATGATCGCCATCTGCCTGTCGGCCGGCAGCTATCTTGCCCGCCTGCTGCACGGCACGCCCTGCGAGTTGCCTACATTTGTCTGCGTGCTGTTTATCGGTGTGGTGCTCAGCAATATGTTGTCGGTGACCGGGATGTACCGGGTGTTTGATCGCGCGGTTTCGGTGGTGGGGAATGTCAGTCTGTCACTGTTTCTGGCGATGGCGCTGATGAGCCTGAAACTCTGGGAGCTGTCGGCGCTGGCGGTGCCGATGCTGGTGATCCTGACGGTGCAGACGCTGGCGATGGCGCTTTATGCCGTGTTTGTGACGTACCGGGTCATGGGCAGGAATTATGATGCGGCCGTGCTGGCGGCCGGGCATTGCGGGTTTGGACTGGGCGCGACGCCCACGGCGATTGCCAATATGCAGGCGATCACCGGGCGCTTTGGCCCTTCCCACCTGGCCTTCTTGATTGTGCCGATGGTCGGGGCGTTCTTTATTGATATCGCGAATGCGCTGGTGATTAAACTGTTTCTGATGCTGCCGGGCATTGAGTTCCCGGTTCAGGCATGGAAATGGCCGTTGAGTCAGGCATTGGTATAGCGGGCGCGCGCCGGCAGCCAGCGCTCGATCAGCGCTTTGGCGTGGTCTGGGTAGCGCTGGTGGATATGGCGCGCCACGCGTTGCACTTCCGGAATCATCGCCTGATCGCGCAGCAGATCGGCAACTTTAAATTCGGCGCTGCCGGTCTGGCGGGTGCCGAGCAGCTCACCCGGCCCGCGGATCTCCAGATCCTGCTGGGCAATCACGAAACCATCATTGCTGTCACGTAATACCTGAAGGCGACGCTGGGCGGTTTTGCTCAGCGGCGTTTTATAAAGCAGCACACAGTGGGAGGCCACTGCGCCACGGCCAACGCGGCCGCGCAACTGGTGCAACTGGGCCAGCCCCAGCCGCTCCGGGTTTTCGATAATCATCAGGCTGGCGTTCGGCACATCAACGCCCACCTCAATCACCGTAGTCGCTACCAGCAACTGAATGTCACCCTGTTTGAACGCCTGCATCACCGCCTGTTTCTCCTGCGGCTTCATCCGGCCATGCACCAGCCCGATATTCAGGCCGGGCAGGGACTCTTTCAGCCCTTCCCAGGTGACTTCGGCGGCCTGCGCCTCCAGCATCTCAGACTCTTCAATCAGGGTGCAGACCCAGTACGCCTGCCGCCCCTCCTGCTGACAGGCGTTCTTCACCCGTTGAATGATGTCTTCACGGCGGGTATCGGGGATCGCCACCGTCGTCACCGGTGTCCTGCCCGGCGGCAGTTCATCAATCACGGAGGTATCAAGATCGGCATAGGCCGTCATCGCCAGCGTGCGCGGGATAGGCGTGGCGGTCATGATCAGCTGGTGCGGATGGAAACCCTGCTCCAGCCCTTTCTCCCACAGTGCCAGCCGCTGATGCACCCCAAAACGGTGCTGCTCATCGATGATCACCAGCGCCAGGCCGTTGAACTGCACCTGCTCCTGGAAAATGGCGTGGGTGCCCACCACCATCGACACCTGGCCGGACGCGATCGCCTCCTGCTGGGCCAGCCGCGCTTTGCCTTTCTGTTTGCCCGCCAGCCAGCCAACCTGAATGCCCAACGGTTCAAACCATGCCCGGAAGTTATTGGCATGTTGCTCCGCCAGTAACTCGGTCGGTGCCATCATGCCGACCTGTTTGCCCTGGGCGATCACCTGCAATGCGGCCAAGGCGGCCACCAGCGTTTTCCCTGAGCCTACGTCGCCCTGCACCAGGCGCATCATTGGGAAACCGCGCGCCAGATCCTGTTCAATCTCCGCGACCACGCGTTGTTGTGCGCCGGTCGGGCTGAACGGCAGGGATGCAAGGAAGCGCTGGGTCAATTGGGTATCGTGTGGGATGGGCAGCGCCTGATAGCTCTGCGTGCCGGCGCGCACATCCAGCATACTGAGGTTATGCGCCAGCAACTCTTCCATGATCAGACGGCGCTGGGCCGGATGCCGCCCCTTTTCCAGATCATCGAGCCGGATGTCCGGCGGCGGGCGGTGCAGCGTATGCAGTGCCTGCGGCAGTGAAATCATCGAGCGGCGTAGCTCCTCCGGCAACAACTCGGCAATCGGCACCGTGTCCAGCAACTCAAGCGCCTGATCGGTCAGCTTGCGCAGCGTCGCCTGCCGGATACCCTCTGTCGCCGGGTAGACCGGCGTCAGTGACTCCTGAAGCATCACTTCGCTGTTCTCACCCTGGATACGGTATTCCGGGTGGATAATTTCCGCGCCGTGGTTGCCGCGTTTAATTTCACCATATGCCGTGACCCGGCGCCCGGTGGCCAGGCTGTTTTTCATGGCGGCAGTGAAATTGAAGAAACGCAGGGTCACGACGCCGGTGCCGTCGCTGATTTGGCAGGTCATCATCCGGCGACGGCCGAAGCTGATATCGGTGCGCAGGACTTCCCCTTCCACCGTGGCGAAAATGCCCGGCAGCAGGTCATTGATAGGGTAAAGGTGGGTGCGGTCTTCGTAGCGCATCGGCAGATGCAGCAGTAAATCCTGAATCGTTTCCAGGCCGAGCTTTGCCAGTTTGCCCGCCTGACTGGCACCAACCCCGGTCAGGGAGGTTAACGGCACGGCATCCAGCAGGCGGCCTTCCATTCAGCGCTCCGTAGACTGCATAGCGGCCCACCAGGCCGGGTCAGCCACAATCTGGCCGGTTTCATCCAGCGTTGGGCGCGGCAACCCTTTGCGTTTTGCCACATTGGCCAGCACCGGGTAGCCGCCTTCAAACAGCAACCGCTGCTGTTCCTCTTCATCCAGCATGCAGGTATCGCGATGATACATCCCGGCGTTCTGCCGCTGGCGCTGCGCTTCATACAGGATCAGGGCAGAGGCCACCGACACATTCAGCGACTGCACCATGCCCACCATCGGAATGATGATGTCGCGATCGGCCAGCGCCAGCGCTTCAGGCGTGATGCCGGTTTTCTCCTGCCCGAGCAGGATGCAGGTCGGGCGGGTGTAATCAATCTCGCGGAAATCCACGGCGTGGTCGGAAAGGTGGGTCGCCAGCACCTGCATCCCCTGGCTTTTCATGCTGGCGACGGCGTCGGTGATGGTTTTATGGGTTTGAACCTGGACCCAGCTATTGCTGCCGGCGGCGGAAGAGACCAGCGTGCGCATACGGTTGGTGGGCCAGACCGCGTGGATCTCGTGAACACCCACCGCATCGGCCGTGCGGATCACGGCCGAGACGTTGTGGGGCTTATGAACCTGCTCCATACAGACCGTGAGATCCGGTTGTCTGGCAGTCAGCATTTCGCGGATTCGCGCGTATCGTTGTGGAGTCATCAGCCTTAGTTTCTGTTTCGGTTTACTCTGATCACATCCGGCATAATACGAATCTTACGCATCACGTTCGCCAGATGAATACGATCACGCACTGTCAGGCGGATAAAGGCGCTGTAAACCCGGCCATCACGCTCTTCGGTGCTCAGGCTCTGGATGTTGGACTCCGCCGCATTAATCGCGGCTGTGAGGTTCGCCAGCGCACCCTGATGGTTGAACATATCCACTTTGATTTCAGTGATAAATTCCTGATCCAGCTCCTGGTCGTCCCACTCCACCGCCATGAATTTCTCTGGCTCTTTCTGGTAGCCGCGGATATTCCGGCAAGATTCATGGTGGATAACCAGCCCTTTGCCGGGGCTGACGTGGGCGATAATCGGGTCACCTGGGATCGGACGGCAGCATTTTGCAAAGGTAATCAGCACCCCATCCGCGCCCTTGATCGGCAGGTTACGCATCCCGCTTGGGCCGATAGTGGTGTGGTCACCCAGCAGATTGGTGGCAACCACCACACTCATGGCGTTACCCAGGCCAATTTCCGCCAGCAGGTCATCCATAGAGGCGAGCCGCATACGCTCCAGTTCACGCTGGATATGCTCTTCCGGAATATCTGACAGCTTGCGGCCATTGCCCAGGGCGTGGTTCAGCAGGCGGCGGCCCAGCGAGACGGAATCATCACGCTTGAGGTTTTTCAGCATCTGGCGGATTTTGGCGCGTGCTTTAGAGCTCACGACAAAGTTCAGCCACGCGGCATTCGGGCGGGCGCCCGGCGCGGTGATGATCTCGACCGTCTGGCCGCTGCTCAGTGACTGCGACAACGGGTAAGGCTGGCGGTCAACGCGCGCGCCCACACAGGCGTGGCCGATGTCGGTATGCACCGCATAGGCGAAGTCCACCGGCGTCGCTCCGGCCGGCAATTCCACAATGCGGCCTTCCGGCGTGAACACGTAAATCTCATCCGGGAACAGATCAGATTTCACGCTTTCAATAAATTCAAACGAGCTGCCGGCACTCTGTTGCAGTTCCAGCAGGCTTTGCATCCAGCGCTGCGCACGGATTTGCGCCGTGGTGCCGGATTCGCCCTGCTCCTTATAGGCCCAGTGCGCGGCCACCCCCATTTCTGCCATCTGGTCCATATCCTCGGTGCGGATCTGCACTTCAACCGGCACGCCGTGCGGGCCGATCAAGGAGGTATGCAGGGATTGGTAGCCGTTGGCTTTGGGAATGGCGATATAATCTTTGACTCTGCCGGGGCGCGGCTTATACAGGCTGTGGGCCTGGCCAAGAACGCGGTAGCAGGTATCGACTTCTTTCACGATGACGCGGAATGCGTAGATGTCCATGATGGAGTGAAAACGCTGCTCTTTCAGGTGCATTTTGCAGTAGATCGAGTACAGGTGCTTTTCACGCCCACTCACGCGGCATTCAATGCCGGCTTCCGTCAGCCGCCCTTCGATTTCAGATAAAATCTTCTGAATCATTTCCTTACGGTTGCCGCGCGCCGCTTTCACGACTTCTTTAATCACACGGTAACGGTTCGGATACAGGGCTTCAAAACCCAGCTCTTCCAGCTCGGTTTTTAAATGGTGAATACCCAGCCGGTGGGCCAGCGGGCTGTAAATCTCTAAGGTTTCGCGCGCAATACGGCGGCGCTTGTCCGGCCGCAGCGAACCGAGGGTACGCATGTTGTGCGTCCGGTCGGCCAGCTTAATCAGGACGACGCGGATATCCTGCACCATCGCCATGATCATCTTGCGGAAGTTTTCCGCCTGCGCTTCTTTCTTGTCGCGGAATTTAAGCTTATCCAGCTTAGAGACGCCCTCAACCAGTTCAGCCACGCTTTTGCCGAACAACTGCTCCATATCCTGATATGTCGCAGGGGTATCTTCGATGACGTCATGCAGCAGGGCCGCCATCAGCGTTTCGTGGTCAAGGCGCATTTCCGCCAGAATGCAGGCAACCGCCACAGGGTGAGTAATATACGGCTCACCGCTGGAGCGGGTCTGACCTTCGTGCGCGTCACGCGCAACGAGGTATGCCTGTTTGAGGCGCTTGATCTGCTCCTCGGGCAGGTATTTTTGAATCAGCAGATTCAGGCTTTCAAACAGGTACAAGGTATTTTCACAACTCCGATTAACGACGGCCTTCAGCGATCGCGGTTACAGCCTGAATTTCAGCGGCTTCCTGCTCTTGCTGTTCCTGACGATCGCGGACATCAAGAATCTGGCTGTTGATCAGGCCTTCTTCGATTTCACGCAGGGCGATAACGGTATATTTGTCGTTCTCTTCCGGAACCAGCGGATCTTTACCGCCTACCTGAATCTGGCGCGCCCGACGAGCAGCGACCAACACCAGGTCAAAACGGTTACCAATTTTCTCTACAGCGTCTTGAACAGTTACGCGTGCCATATAAGTGCTACTCCACAGGTGACGAAATGACTGGGCATAATACTGAAAGTGACTTCAGTCTGCCAATAATTTGGTGATTAAACCGTCATACTTGAGCTTTTGGCGGCCCAGACGCAGACGTTCAGCGCGAATAATGGTTTTTAAATCCAGCAGGGCCAGATCAAAATCATCATTGACGATCAGGTAATCATACTCGGCAAAGTGAGTCATCTCCGCGACGGCTTGCGCCATACGTTTGGCGATAACCTCTTCGCTGTCCTGGTTGCGGCCGCGCAGGCGACGCCCCAGTTCCTCTTTCGACGGCGGCAAAATAAAGATGCTGCGCGCGTCCGGCATTTTTTCCCGGATTTGCTTAGCGCCCTGCCAGTCGATATCCAGAAACACATCAACACCCGTTTTCAGGACTTGCTCAATAGCGGCGCGTGACGTGCCGTAATAGTTGCCGAATACCTGTGCATGTTCAAGAAAGTCATCTTTCTCAATCATGTCGCAAAATTCCGCCTCAGACACAAAAAAGTAGTGCTCACCATGCTGTTCGCCCGGACGCATCGCGCGGGTGGTATGGGAGATGGAAACCTGAGTGTCGTAGAGCGGTTGTGTTTTCAGCAAAGCCTGAATCAGGCTGGATTTCCCTGCGCCGCTGGGGGCAGAGACAATATATAACGTGCCTTGAGCCATAGGTGATGTTTCAGCTGTAACGGTTGATATGTTGATGCGGAAGAGAATGTCTCCGCACAGTATACACGGCTACCCGTCCGGATGCAGCGTTCACGTTTATTTCACCCGAAACTCCCGGCCTGCGCCATCCCTTCTGCCGGAGAGTCGAGACGCCCCGCAAACAAAATCTCCCTGTTGCATTCCGGTATTTATTGTTTCGGCACCGCTTCCAGACCGGTATTTTGCTGCTCGAATCTGACTTGCCAATGCGGTTAACTCGGCGGCAAAAGGAGGGCGCTATGCGTTTATTATTCATGCTGGCAGGAATGGTGCTGTTATATAGCACGGCCCCGGCGAAAGCTTCCATCCATTGCCCGGCCTGGGATGCCGCGCGGCTGACCCAGGAAATTGCCGCGTTGAGCCACCGGCTGGAAGCGTGTGACACCGCGTACTACCAACAGGGCGTCAGCCTGATCGAGGATACGCTTTACGATCAGCTGCGCCTGACGCTGGGCGAATGGCAACACTGTGCAGGGCATCAGGCAGAGGCCCCGGTACTGGCGGCGGGAAAAGTGCCGCATCCGGTGGCCCATACCGGCCTGAAAAAAGCAGTGGATGACCGCGCCGTGAAAAACTGGTTGGCAGGGAAGCCGGACATCTGGATACAGCCCAAAGTGGATGGTGTGGCGGTAACCCTGACTTACCGCCACGGCAAGCTGGTGTCTGCCGTCAGCCGCGGTGATGGCCTTCGCGGGCAGTCATGGACGGCGCATGTCCGCCGGATGGGCAGCGTGCCGCTGACCTTGCCGCCCGGCAGCCGCTGGCAGGATATTACCCTCCAGGGGGAAATTTTTCTGCGGATGACCGGTCATCAACAGGCGGTACAGGGCGGCCTCAATGCGCGCAATAAAGCGGCCGGGCTGCTGATGCGCCGCCAGGCCACACCTGAACTGCAGCAACTCGGTTTCTTTGTGTGGGAGTGGCCGGATGGCCCGGAAGAGATGCCCGCCCGCCTGCAGGCCTTAACCGGGCTGGGCTTTCCCCTGACTGCGCACTATACCCTGCCGTTGTCTACCTTCGCACAAGTGGCCGCGCAACGGACACAATGGTTCCATGCGCCATTGCCTTTCGTGACGGATGGCGTAGTGATCCGTGAGGGGAAAAGCCCGGCCGGGCGCTACTGGCATAACCAGCCTGCGGCCTGGGCCATCGCCTGGAAATACCCGCCCGCGCGCCAGACGGCGGAGGTACGCGCCATTGAATTCACCGTCGGCAGAACCGGAAAAGTCGCTGCTATCCTTCACCTTCACCCGGTTCAGCTGGATGACAAACAGGTGCAGCGCGTCAATATCGGCTCTCCGGCCCGCCTGAAACGCTGGGATCTGACGGTAGGGGATCACGTCATTATCGGGCTGGCAGGGCAAGGTATTCCCCGGCTGGAAGGCGTCGCCTGGCGGGTGAAAACGCGTCAGCCGGTGGTGTATCCGGATGTACAGCAGTTTACCCCTTTCACCTGTTTTACCCTGACGCCGGTATGCCGGGAGCAATTTCTGGCGCGGCTTGTCTGGCTCAGTGGCCCGCATGGGCTGGAGCTGGCCGGGCTGGGGCCGGAGAGCTGGGGCACACTGATCGACAGCGGAAAGCTGGACTCGCTGGTGGGCTGGCTGCGGCTGAACAGTGCCGATCTGGCCGCAGATACCGGGCTGAGCCTGAAGCAGGCCGAAAAACTCTATGCCAGCCTCCAGCTGGCGCGGCAAAAAAAACTCAGGCAGTGGCTGAGCGCACTGGGCCTGCCGCCGTATGCCCTGGGCACTCTGTCCGGCAGCGGCTGGCAGGCGATCAGCCGTCGCACAGAACATGACTGGCGCGCCCATGCCGGCATCGGCAAAAAGCGGGCCGCGCACCTGTGGGCATTCCTGCACCACCCGGCGTTCACGGCCATGATTTCCGCATTGCAACAGCAGGGCATCGCCGCGTTTCTGCCGGACACCCCGCCGGCTAATGCGGGATAACATCAGTAAGGGCTGGCGACCGGGCGAACCACCAATTCACTCACGTCTACCTCATCCGGCTGCTCGATGGCGTAAGCCACGGCGCGGGCAATGGCATCTGGTTTGATGGCAATGCGCCGGAACGTGTCCATTGCCTGGCGGGCAGTCTCATCCGTGATGGTGTTTGCCAGCTCGGACTCCACCACACCGGGGTAGATCACGGTGACGCGCAGCGTATCTGACTCCTGACGCAGCCCGTCTGAAATCGCGCGCACGGCATATTTCGTGGCGCAGTACACGGCCGCGGTGGGGGAGACGCTCAGCCCGCCAATTGAGGAAATATTAATGACGTGGCCACATTGCTGGGCCTCCATCACCGGTTGTGCTGCGGCAATACCATGCAGCACGCCACGGATATTAACGTCGATCATCTGGTTCCACTCTTCTACCTTACGGGACGATAAAGGCGAAAGCGGCATGACACCGGCATTATTGATGATGACATCCAGGCGGCCAAATTTGCGCATCGCCAGCTCAACAAACGCTTCCATGTCTTCGAGGCGGGTCACGTCCAGTGCCTGGCTCCAGGCTTCACCGCCTGCGGAACGAATCTCGTCTACTAGCGTAGCCAGCCTGTCCACCCGGCGTGCACCGACGATGACCCGTGCGCCTTTTTCCGCCAGTAAACGTGCTGTGGCTTCGCCAATGCCGCTGCTTGCGCCGGTGATGGCAATCACTTTGTTCTTGATACCGGTCATAGGTTTCCCCTTTCAGAATGAAAAAACAGGTACGGGATGTGCGTCAACACAGGGGGAATAATAGGCCTGGCGGCCTGGTTGAAAAATACCCAGACCTCTTTGTGTCTTGCCTATTCCTCTTGGGAAGGCGGCGGGCAGGCGCATGGCTGCTATGCTTTTTTCCACAGAGGACTATTTCAACGGAGGGTAATCAATGGGTAACCACGCACGTGTGGCAGTAATTACAGGCGGAACCGCAGGGGTTGGCCGGGCTACCGCTCTCCATTTCGCTCAGGAAGGGTTTGATGTTGCCATACTTGCCAGAGGAGAAGAGGGATTAAGCAGTACGGTTGAGGAACTGGAAGCTTGTGGCGGCCGGGTACTGGGGCTGGCAGTGGATGTCTCTGATGCAGCGCAGGTTGAGCGGGCGGCGGATCAGGTGGAAAACAGACTTGGCCCTGTTGATGTCTGGGTCAATGTGGCGATGAATACCGTCATTGCCCCGGTCAGTGAAATGACGGCTGACGAATATAAGCGCGTCACCGATGTCACCTACCTTGGGGCGGTAAACGGCACGCTCGCTGCCCTGAAACGTATGCAGCCACGCAATCGCGGCACCATTGTGCAGACCGGTTCCGCGCTGGCCTACCGCTCGATTCCGCTGCAATCAGCGTATTGTGCCGCCAAAGCCGCCCTGCGAGGGTTTACGGACTCGCTGCGCAGTGAGCTTATCCATGATAAAAGCCGGGTACGCCTGACGATGGTGCATCTGCCGGGCATCAATACGCCGCAATTTGAATGGGCGCGCAATAAACTCAGCCACCGCGTGCAGCCGGTCGCGCCGATTTACCAGCCGGAGGTGGCCGCCAGGGCCATTTTTGATGCCGCCAGACGCGCCCCGCGTGAAATCTGGCTGGGCAAAGCAACGCTGCAATCGATTCTCGGCAACATGTTATTCCCCGGTATGCTGGATAAATTGCTGGCAAAACAAGCTTACAGCGGGCAGATGACTGACGAGCCGGAATCGCCGTCGCGCCCGGATTACCTGTATGAACCGGTGGAAAATCTGCACCGCACCCACGGCCGGTTCAGTGAGAACGCCAAAAACAAAGCGATCTCTGTGGATTCCCATATGGTCGGCGTCACCGTTCTGGCGCTGGCCGGGCTGGGCATTGCCGCACTGACGCGGGGCCGCAAACGCCACCGCTGATCCACCCGGCAGCAAAAAGCCCGCACAGGGCGGGCTTTCAGACAGGCCGGTTCAGGGCCGGCGCATGCGCGGCAGTTACTCGATATTCTGAATCTGTTCGCGCATCTGTTCGATCAGCACTTTCAGCTCGATGGCGGAGGTAGTGACATCGGCATTGATCGATTTTGACGCCAGGGTGTTCGACTCGCGGTTGAACTCCTGCATCATGAAGTCCAGGCGGCGGCCCACGGCCTCTTCTTTCTTCAGGATTTTGTGCGTCTCTTTCACATGTGCATCGAGGCGGTCCAGCTCTTCCGCCACATCCACACGTTGGGCCATCAGCACCAGCTCCTGTTCCAGCCGGTTATTCTCCAGCTGCACTTCGGCTTCTTCCAGTTTGCTGACCAGCCGTTCACGCTGCCATTGCAGGATGTTCGGCATCTGGGCGCGCACTTTTGTCACCTCAGCACTCACCCCTGCAAGCCGCTGTTCAATCAGGCTTTTCAGGGCAGCGCCTTCGCTTTCACGGGCGGCGATGAAATCATCCAGCGCACCGTCAAGGGCGCTGAGCAGTTCTGCGCTGATGGCGTCCAGATCCTGTTCCTCTGCCGACATCACCCCCGACCAGCGCAGGATATCGACCGGGTTAATTTCCCCCTCGTCGCTCTGCATTTTGACCCAGTTGGCGGCTTCCACCAGCTGTTTGGCCAGTTTTTCATTCAGGACCAGGCTGCTCTGAGCACCTGGGTCCAGCTCGAAACGCAGGTTACATTCGATCTTGCCGCGGGTCAGGCGCGCGCGGATGCGCTCACGGACAACCGGCTCCAGGCCGCGGAACTGTTCCGGCAGGCGGATGTAGGTTTCCAGATAACGCTGGTTAACGGAACGGAGTTCCCAGGCTGCGCTGCCCCAGTTGCCCTTGATTTCACGCCGGGCGTAGGCGGTCATGCTGCGGATCATAGATGCGTCCCCATAATGTAAAGATGGGGGGATTATAGCCGCGGCCTACCAGTCATGATAGGCATTACCTCACGAAGCCCGTATAATGCGCAGCCAACTAAGATTTGCAAGCCGGAGATCAATCCATGCGTCCAGCAGGCCGTAATGCACACCAGATGCGCCCCCTCACGTTCACCCGCAACTACACCAAACATGCTGAAGGTTCAGTGCTGGTGGAATTTGGTGAGACCAAAGTCCTGTGCACTGCCACGGTAGAAGAGGGCGTACCGCGCTTCCTGAAAGGGCAAGGCCAGGGATGGATCACCGCGGAATATGGCATGCTGCCCCGTTCCACCCATACCCGTAACCCGCGTGAAGCGGCCAAAGGCAAGCAGGGCGGCCGTACCCTGGAGATCCAGCGCCTGATTGCGCGTTCATTGCGTGCAGCGGTTGACCTGAAAAAACTGGGCGAATTCACCATCACCCTCGACTGTGATGTGTTGCAGGCGGACGGCGGCACGCGTACGGCGTCCATCAGCGGTGCCTGTGTGGCGCTGGCCGATGCGCTGAATGCGCTGGTGGCAGCCCGCAAGCTGAAAGCCAACCCGATGAAAGGGCTGGTGGCAGCGGTGTCTGTAGGGATCGTCAACGGTGAAGCGCTGTGCGATCTGGAGTATGTGGAAGACTCAGCCGCAGAAACTGACATGAACGTGGTGATGACCGAAGATGGCCGCATGATTGAAGTGCAGGGCACCGCTGAAGGCGAGCCGTTCAGCCACGAGGAGCTGCTCTCCCTGTTGGCGCTGGCGCGCGAGGGAATCGACACCATTTTCGCGGCGCAGAAAGCGGCGCTTGAGCAATAAGATTTTTTAAGGCGACGCTAAGTCGCCTTTTTTATGTCCCGTTTGCGGGATATGTGCGATCAGTCATAAACGAGGAGAGAAACCATGAAAGCCTATCAGCGTACATTTATTGAGTTCGCGCTTAATAAACAGGTATTGAAGTTCGGCGAATTTACGTTGAAATCGGGCCGTACCAGCCCCTACTTCTTTAATGCCGGCCTGTTTAATACCGGGCGTGATTTGGCGCTGCTGGGGCGCTTCTATGCAGAAGCGCTGATGGACTCCGGAATTGATTTTGACCTGGTGTTCGGGCCGGCCTACAAAGGCATTCCGATTGCGACCACCACGGCGGTGGCGTTGGCTGAACATCATGAGCGCGACGTGCCTTATTGTTTCAACCGCAAAGAAGCCAAAGATCATGGCGAAGGCGGCACACTGGTAGGCAGCCCGCTTCAGGGGCGCGTCATGCTGGTGGACGATGTGATTACCGCCGGGACAGCCATCCGTGAGTCGATGGAAATCATCAACGCGCAGGGCGCAACGCTGGCCGGGGTATTGATCTCACTGGATCGTCAGGAGCGCGGCCGTGGCGAGATCTCCGCGATTCAGGAAGTGGAACGCGACTATCACTGCAAAGTGATTTCCATCGTGACGCTGAACGATTTGATCGCTTACCTCGAAGAAAAACCGGAAATGGCTGACCACCTGGCGGCAGTGCGCGCTTATCGCCAGCAATACGGTGTATAACCCGTAAACCCGGCAGCCGGTTGCCATAAAAGAAAAGGGCCGCATGGCCCTTTTGTTGTTTATGGCAGTAAGCGGATTACTGCAACTGGCCGGCAATCAGCGGCCAGCGGTGATCGAAGTCCTGCGTGGGCCGGTAGCGGAAATCGGAACGGACATAGCGGGAAAGCATTCCTTCACAGAGCGCCAGCATCTGGCTGACCAGCAGCGCCTCGTCATTATTGAACGCCGTTCCCTCACGCAATTTACGTTCGCGTAATACCTGTCGCAATTGCGCTTCAATCCGTTCAAACAATTGATTGATGCGGGCCTGCAACCGGTCTTGTTCAAACATCAATGCATGGCCGGTCATAATTCGGGTCAGCCCTGGATTGCGCTCTGCAAAACCAAGAATTAATAACAGGATCAGGCGCAGCCGGGCCAACGTCTCTTTTTCATCCTGCAAAATCAGGTTGATGCGGCTGATCAGGCTGTCTTCAATAAACTCAATCAGGCTGTCAAACATCTTGGTTTTGCTGGGAAAATGCCGGTACAGCGCCGCTTCGGACACGCCCACCGTAGCGGCCAGCTTGGCGGTGGTGATGCGCTGGCTGCCGTCGCTGGATTCCAGCATCTGTGCCAGGGCCTGTAAAATCTCCTCGCGCCGGTTCCTTTTATTTTCTTTTTCTGCCATATCCAGAAGATCCTTGCTAATAACGGCGTTAATCAACGAAAACCCACAACCCATGCCGCATGAGTTCAGAAAACTCTGCGGCTTATAAAAAGAGATGTAATTAGTGGCAGGTATGTTCAGGTAAAGCGCTGTTCACGATCGCGGTCGGGCGCGACGCGGGACAGGGTTTATTGACGGCCGGAGTGGCCGAAACCACCTTCGCCCCGTTCGCTGCTGTCAAACGCGTCAACAAGGTTAAATTCTGCCTGAACCACCGGCACGAACACCATCTGTGCGATACGTTCGCCCGGCTCGACGGTGAACGCGGTCTGGCTGCGGTTCCACACCGACACCATCAGTTGCCCCTGATAGTCAGAATCAATCAGCCCCACCAGGTTGCCCAGCACCACGCCATGTTTATGGCCCAGCCCGGAACGCGGCAGGATCACCGCTGCCAGCGATGCATCGGCGATATGAATCGCCAGGCCGGTCGGCAGCAGGGCTGTCTGGCCTGGGGCCAGTTCAACGGCGGCATCCAGGCAGGCGCGCAGGTCAAGGCCGGCAGAGCCGGGGGTAGCGTAAGTCGGTAAGGGGAAATCCTGACCAATGCGCGGATCAAGAATCTTTACGTCGATTTTTTTCATCATAACGGCTGACAATCTCGTCTAGTAACTGTTGGCCAAGGAGGGTTTTATCAGCGTGCGGCAAACGCACATCCCCTTGCTGCCAAAAAAGGTGCAAAGCATTGGTATCGCTGTTGAAACCATGCCCGGCCAGTGAAATATCGTTAGCGCAAATCAGGTCGAGATGTTTGCGTATCAATTTTTGTCGCGCGTATTCTTCCACATTCTGGGTTTCGGCGGCAAATCCCACGACAAACGGGCGATGGGTCGCCATCGCCGCGACACCGGCCACAATGTCCGGATTTTTGACCATTTTCAACGTGATTTCATCGCCTTGCTTTTTGATTTTCTCCGGGGCGATCTGGGCGGCGCGGTAGTCCGCCACGGCGGCACAGCCGATAAAGATCTGCTGCCCGGCGGCCCGCTTCATCACTTCGTGTTCCATCTCCAGCGCGCTGGTGACGTCAATACGCGTCACACCGGCGGGCGTCGGCAGCGACACCGGCCCGGCGACCAGCGTGACCTGTGCGCCACGTGCGGCCGCCGCCTGGGCAATGGCGAACCCCATCTTGCCGGAGCTGTGGTTGCTGATGAAGCGCACCGGGTCCAGCGCTTCGCGCGTCGGGCCGGCGGTGAGCATAATCTTCAGGTGTTGCAGATCCTTTACGAGCGAAAAGTGTTGTACTGCACGCTCGACGATCTCCAGGGGATCCAGCATCCGGCCGGGGCCGACATCCCCACAGGCCTGGCTGCCGCTGTCCGGCCCCCACAGCAGGACGCCGCGCTGGGCCAGTGTCGCCAGGTTGGCCTGAGTCGCGGGTGCCCGGTACATCTGCTGGTTCATGGCCGGCACGGCGGCAACCGGGGCAGCGGTCGCCAGGCAGACGGTGGTCAGCAGATCGTTCGCCATACCGGCGGTAACACGCGCCAGCAGATCGGCGGTCGCCGGGGCCATGATCACCAGATCAGCCCATTTCCCCAGCTCAATGTGCCCCATCGCGGCCTCAGCGGCCGGGTCCAGCAGGTCATCTGACACCGGGTAGCCGGAGACGGCCTGCAGGCTTAACGGGGTAATAAAGGCCTTGGCGGCGCTGGTCAGCACCACGCGCACTTCTGCGCCGCGATCCCGCAACCGGCGCACCAGCTCCGGGGATTTATAGGCCGCGATACCGCCGCTGACGCCAAGCACAATATGTTTACCGGTAAGTCCCGCCATTATGGTTGTCCACTTTTCAGCCATTAATGCGCGCATTTTAGCATAACCCTCCGGCAGAACCGCTACTGCGTCCGGCTTGTGGGCGGGAAAGATCAAGACTGGAAAGCGTCTCGCAACGTCAGCCGCCGGGTGTCGCGTCCCGGTGGGCAATCGTTATGATATAAGGCCTTGAGCAGGGGTGAGGAAAAGGCGATGGCCTGGAATGAGGGCATGGCACCACGGGAAAAGCTGATGAAGTTCGGCGCGGGCCATTTAACGGATGAGGAGTTGCTGGTGATTTTTTTACGCACCGGTTACCCCGGTATGCACGTTACACAACTGGCCCGGCAGTTAATGGCGGAATTCGGTTCCCTCCATGCGTTGATGACGGCCGATTACGCGACGCTGGCCGCGTGCGACGGCATCGGTGAGGCGAAATATGCACAGATAAGCGCCGTCTCTGAACTGGCACGGCGCAGCGTTATCCGCCATCTGGCCTGCGGCGATGCCCTGCGTTCGCCGGAAGTGGTGACACGTTATATTCAGGGGATATTAGCGCGGCGGGAGAGGGAGATTTTCCTTGTGCTGTTTCTGGACAATCAACACCGGCTGATTCGCCATGAAGAGATGTTTGCTGGTACTATTGATTGCGTCGAGATCCATCCGCGGGAAATTGTCCGGGAAGCAATGAAGGCTAATGCAGCCGCATTAATTCTCGCGCATAATCACCCGTCGGGTAAGGCTGAACCCAGCCAGGCCGACAGAATAATAACCGAACAGGTGATAAAAGCCTGCCAGTTACTGGATATCCGCGTGCTGGACCACCTGGTGATTGGTAATGGTGAATCGGTCTCTTTCGCCGCGCGCGGCTGGATTTGAGCCCTTTTTTCGCGATCCTTCGGGATCTTTAGCTGTTCGGGACTTGAGCACATACGCTTCAGAGCGTATACTACGCCACCTTTGAGAATCTTGGGTTTGGCGTTAAGAGCCTATCTCAGCAGGTTTCTGACCTGATGACGGTTTTTACACCTGATGATGACGAGTCTTCTCAGTGAAATTTGCTGAGATGGGCTCTAAAGCCTGACGAGGCGGCCAAATCCTATACGAAGCTCGAGCTGATTTGATTTTTGGAGAATAGACATGTCCCGAGTCTGCCAAGTTACTGGCAAGCGCCCGGTGAGCGGTAACAACCGTTCCCACGCAATGAACGCGACCAAACGCCGTTTTCTGCCGAACCTGCACTCTCACCGTTTTTGGGTTGAGGGCGAGAAGCGCTTTGTAACTCTGCGTGTATCTGCTAAAGGTATGCGTGTTATTGATAAGAAGGGTATTGAAGCGGTCTTGGCCGATCTCCGTACCCGCGGTGAGAAGTATTAAGGAACTGAATCATGGCTAAAGGTGTTCGCGAGAAGATCAAGCTGGTTTCTTCTGCTGGTACTGGTCACTTCTATACCACCACGAAGAACAAGCGTACTAAGCCGGAAAAACTGGAACTGAAGAAATTCGATCCAGTTGTCCGTCAACACGTGATCTACAAAGAAGCTAAAATTAAATAATTTTAGTGGATTAATGAAAAACCCGGCTTCGGCCGGGTTTTTTGTTTTTATGAAGCCGCCACAGGCACCCTGCCTGGCCGGGCGGTGTGTTTACCAGTTCAGTAAACGGGAGCCTCCATGCCTGAATTACCTGAAGTTGAAACCAGCCGCCGCGGCATCGAGCCTTTTATGGTCGGCCATACCATCCAACACGCCATTGTCCGTAACAGCCGCCTGCGCTGGCCGGTCTCAACCGAGATTATGGCGTTAAGCGACCAGCCGGTGCTCAGTGTACAGCGCCGGGCCAAATACCTGCTGATTGAGCTGCCGCGTGGCTGGATTATCGTGCACCTGGGGATGTCCGGCAGCCTGCGGATACTGCGTGAGGAGCATGATGCGGGCAAACATGACCATGTCGATCTGGTGATGGACAACGGCTACGTGCTGCGTTACACCGACCCACGCCGTTTCGGTGCCTGGCTGTGGTGTGAAGACCTGACCACCAGCAATGTGCTGGCCCACCTGGGGCCGGAGCCGCTGGATGATGAGTTCTCGGCTGAGTACCTGCTTGAAAAGGCACGCAATAAGCGCACGCTGGTCAAACCCTGGCTGATGGACAACAAACTGGTGGTGGGTGTCGGGAATATCTATGCCAGCGAATCGTTGTTTATGGCCGGAATTGCGCCGGACCGGGCGGCCGGCTCCCTGTCGCAGAGTGAAGCGGCGTTACTGGTGACCACCATCAAAGCAGTGCTGCAACGCTCGATTGAGCAGGGCGGGACGACGCTGCGTGATTTTCTGCAATCAGACGGCAAACCGGGCTATTTCGCCCAGGAGTTGCAGGTCTATGGCCGGGCGGGTGAGCCTTGCCGGGTGTGCGGTTCACTGATTGAATCCGCACGGCATGGGCAGCGCAGTACCTTCTTCTGCCCGCGCTGCCAGCAGTAATCAGGCCAGTTTTTGTTTCAGCGCCTGCGCGACAGGGGCCGGTAAAAACGGGTCGATTTCGCCGCCGTGGCGCGCCACTTCTTTCACCAGTGTGGAGGAGAGGAAGCCCCACTGCTCAGACGGCATCAGGAACACGGTTTCCAGCGTCGGCAACAGGTGGCGGTTCATGGCGGCGAGCTGCTTCTCATATTCGAAGTCAGTCACCGCCCGCAAACCGCGGATCAGGATGTTGGCTTGCTGCTGTTCGGCAAAGTGCGCCATCAGGCTGCTGAACCCGATGACCTCGACATTCGGCAGGTGTGCCAGCGCCTGCCGGGCCAGCGCGACCCGCTCCTCCAGGGAGAACAGCGGTTTTTTGGCCGGATTGGCGGCAACGGCCAGCACCACCCGATCAAACATCACTGACGCGCGGGTCATCAGCTCAAGGTGCCCATTGGTCAACGGATCAAACGTACCGGGGTAGATGGCTTTATTGCTCATGATGGCTCGCTTGTTGGCTGGGTATGGCGCAGCGCCCACAGGGTTGCGTATTTATTGAACGTGTATTGTGCATTGACCACCGCCAGCAGGAAACCCTGTTTTCCATCCAGAAAACCGGCGCGCAGCAGCCAGGTTTTGCAGAAGGCCCCGGCGGTATGGCTGAGGATGGAGAAGAAACTGCACCCTTTCCCTTGCTGATGGCGCTGTTGCGCCCAGTCCCGCGCATAACCCAGCTGTTTTTGCTGGAATGCCGGCAGGTCGCGGCAGGTCAGGTGCAGCAGATCCCCCGGCAAAGCGATGACGCGCGCGCCCTGTGTCTCCAGCGACTCATGCACCAGATTGTCGTTATAGCGGTATTTCCGCGCATCATATAAACGCACAACGCGATCCGGGTACCAGCCGCTGTGGCGCATAAAGCGCCCGAGGAACAGGTTGCGCCGCCCAAGGCTATAGACGGCACCCTCGTCCGGTGCCTGCAACACCTGTTCAATCGCCTGGCGCAGGGGGGCGCTGACCCGCTCATCCGCATCGATCATCAGAATATAGTCGCCGGTGGCATACTGCTGCGCCTGCTGGCGCTGCTTGCCGAAGCCGGGCCAGGCCTGGCTCTGGTAAACGGCGGCACCGGCCTGCCGGGCGACCTCTGCGGTGGCGTCCCGGCTGCCAGAGTCAAGCAGGATGATTTCATCCGCCCACGCCACAGAGCGCAGGCAGTCCGGCAGCAAGTCCGCTTCGTTTTTGGCAATCAGTACCACGGAAAGGCGTTTACGGGCGCTCATCAATGGCTCCGGGGCGGCAGGTAAGGCTCCAGCAGATGCAGCAGACGCTGAAGCGCCCCCTGGTTCTGGTGGAGCACCTCAACGGCATGGCGGCCATAATAGAGGCGGTAATCTTCATCGGTCAGCAGGGTGGTAATCTCTTTCACCAGCGTTCCGGCATCGTTAACCGTGATCAGGCCATCGGCCTCGCTCAGCTTGGTGCAGATGTCTTTGAAATTGAAGGTGTGCGGCCCCATCAGCACCGGAATGGCATGGGCTGCCGCTTCCAGCGGGTTATGGCCGCCGCGCGGGACGAGGCTGCCGCCGACAAATGCCAGATCGGCAATGCCGTACAGCAACATCAGTTCGCCCATGGTATCGCCGATCACCACCTGGGTGCCGCTGTTCGGCAATTCACCGCTGCTGCGCAGGGTATAGCTCATCCCGGCTTTGGCGGTGAGATCTTTGGCCGTGGAGAAGCGTTCAGGGTGGCGCGGCACCAGGATCAGCAACAGCGTGGGGAATTGAGCGAGCAACTGGCGATGTGCCTGCAACAGCACGCTCTCTTCGCCGTCATGGGTGCTGGTGGCAATCCATACCGGGCGGTGCGGCGCCCACTGGCGGCGCAGGGATACCGCGCGTACCGCCAGCTCCGGCGTGACGGAAATATCAAACTTCAGGCTGCCGGTCACCGCCAGCTGGCTGCGTTTCAGCCCCAGCTCGATGAAGCGCTCGCCATCTTCCTGATTCTGCGCGGCAATCAGCGTAATGCGGCGCAGCAGGGTTTTCATAAACCCGCCGATTTTGTGGTAGCCGGCGGCGGAACGGGCGGAAAGGCGGGCGTTGGCAATCACCAGCGGGATCTCCCGCTGATGCAGCGCGCTGATCAGGTTAGGCCACAGCTCGGTTTCCATCACAATCACCAGCTTGGGGCTGACGCTGTTTAAGAAGCGGTTTACCGATCCCGGCAGATCATAGGGCAGGTAAACATGGTGCACATCCTTGCCGAACGCGGACTGCACCCGCTCGGAACCTGTCGGGGTCATTGTGGTCACAGTAATCGGCAACGAGGGGTAACGGTGGCGCAGGGCGCGAACCAACGGGATCGCCGCCAGCGTTTCACCGACGGACACCGAATGCAGCATGATGCCGCCGGGTATTACTTTTCCTTCGCAGAAGCCATAGCGCTCTGCCCAGCGTTTGCGGTAAGCCGGGGATTTGCGACTACGGACCAGTAAGCGAATCCAGATCAGAGGTTGGATGAGGTAGAGTAATACCTGATATAAACGCAGCAACATTCTATCAAATTCATTTATATGGGGTAGCGTGAATAGTATCATACCTGCCGCCGAAAGGCGCTATCTTGCGCAGCCCGGGCGGCTGTCCGGGGCAGGCGACACTTTTTGCCGTAAAGGATAAAATGAAAAATATACTGATTATCCGCCGGGATAATATTGGTGATCTGGTTTGTACTACACCGTTAATCGAAGGGGTAAAAACCGCCCATCCGCACGCCAATATCTATTTGCTGATTAATTCCGTCAGCAAAGATGTCGTAAAGAACAATCCCCATGTTGATCATCTTTTTATCTATAAAAAAGCCAAGCACCGCGATAAAAACCAGTCTGCGCTGAGCGTATATCTGGAACGCGCCGCGATTATCCTGAAATTACGCCGGGTGAAGTTTGACGCGGTAATTCTGGCCAACCCTTCACCCTGCAAATATAGCCTGCAACTGGCGCGCATGGTGGGGGCGAAAAATATTATCGGGGCCGATCTGGGGCGTAAAGAAATAGCGCGGCCTTTCGGCAAATCAGACTTTTCCGGCCATCACCAGGTTGAGCGTACCTTCAGTTATTTAAAGGCGATCACCGATACCCCGCTGCCGGTGCCGCCGGTGCGCGTCTACCCCACGGCGGAGGAGCTCACTGAGGCGGCCCGCCGCCGCGCTGCGCTGTTGCCGCCGGTGCAGAAAATTTATGGGGTGCACATCAGCAGCCGCAGCCCGAAACGCCGCTGGCCGGTTGAGCGTTATGCGGAGGTGATTGCGCGCATCGTGCAGCAGCCTGATGCCGGTGTGCTGATCTTCTGGTCGCCCCAGGGCACGCTGTCGCCCGATGACATCGGCGATCAGGCGCGCGCAGAGGCGCTGATGGCGCAATGCGGCTCCGACCGGGTCGCGCTCTACCCGACCGCCTCAGTGCGGGAAGTGATTGCCGGTTTCAGCCTGTGTAACCCGATTCTGTGCAGTGACGGCGGGCAGATGCATCTGGCCTCCGCACTCGGGAAAAACACCGTGGTGTTTTTCGGGGACACGGATAAAGCCGCGTGGCACCCGTGGTCAGGGGAGTACCATATTCTCCAGACGGCGTCCGGTGAATGTCAGGATGTCAGCGTGGATGAAGCATGGCAGGCGCTGGAAAACAGCGCCCGGTAAACACACCGGCAGGGGCGGCCTGCCGGTGATGATGGCGCAGGGCTGGCGCGTCAGTTGCGGTAAAGCGCCAGATAACGGCGGCAAATCGCCTGGATGCTGTATTTTTGCAGCGCCGCTTCCCGAATCGGCAGGGGCTGCGTAAACCCTTCACGGATTTTTTCCGCCAGCGATTCCGCGGTCAGCGCTGACAGGCCGCGGCCCATGCCGGTACTTTCCAGAATCTCATGCGGGCCGCCGGGGCAATCGGTGCTCACGACCGGCGTGCCGCAGATCAGCGCTTCTACCAGGACGTTACCGAATCCTTCATTGTCCGAGCTGAGCACCAGCAGCGAGGCGTGTTTAATCAGCGGGAACGGGTTCGCCTGGAAGCCCATAAAAATCACCCGGTCAGCGATGCCGAGCTGGTTCGCCAGGTTTTTGATGGCGGCCGTGCGGGCGTCGCTGCCGGTGCCTGCCAGCAACAGCGGGGCGGTGATGCCGGAAAGGGCATAAGCGTTCAGCAACCGGTCATGGCGCTTCTGCTCATGGAAACGCCCGACATGAATCAGGTACGGCTTACCGGCCCATTCACAGGGTTGTGCAGCGAGCTGCCGGATAGCGTCAATATCAAATGGGTTGTTGATCACTTCGCTGGCGTTCGGTTTCACGCCCAGCCCGGTAACCAAATCCTCGGCTACCGCCTGCGACACCGAAATCATGTTTTGATGCTGATAGACCTGCGCCATTTTCCGTTTTTTCAGCCAGCGATCCAGCCCGGTACGGTGGCCGAGATAGGTGCGGGAGAGCACGCCATGCACGCAGAACCAGAGGCGGTCGCTGCCCAGCACCCGGCTGCGGCGCACAATGCGGTCGGTTTTGTGCAGGTTGGAGATCGCCAGGTCAAAGCGGCCGTGCGCGTTTTCCAGCTGGCGGAGAACCTTGTCCAGCGCGGCGGCGCGGCGCGGCAATTCGGTCATTTTGCGCCACGGTGCGCGGCTGGTGTCCGCAATCACCTGATAGTGAATCCCGGCCGGGATCGGGTATGCGCAGACATCCTGCAAGGAGAGCAGCGTTATCTGGTGGCCCATCTTCTGCATCCCTTCGCACAGCGTCAGCACTACTTTTTCGGCACCGCCGCCGCCCAGGCCATCGATCATCATTACTATGCGCATATCAGTCCAGAAGCCTCGAATAGAGTGAAATCAGCTGCGCCGACAGGGCTGCAGGCGTGGCAGGCAGAATGCGTTGCCGGGCAGCGTCGCCCATCGCCGAGCCGGGCGCACAGGCCGGCAGGGCGCGGATCGCCTCCACCAGCGCTGCCACATCCAGCGCATCACAGACAAACCCATTTTCACCCTGGCGGATAAACTCCGCGCCGCCGCAGGTGTTGCTGGTGATCACCGGCAGGCCGCAGGCCATCGCCTCAAGGATGACGTTGGGGAACGGGTCATAAAGCGTTGGCAGCAGCAGGGCGTCCGCCGCCTGATAGAACGGCAACGTCTGTTTCTGTACGCCCATAAAGCGCAGGCGGTTCAGGCACCCCAGCGACTGCGCCAGCGCGCGGTAGCGTTTTTCGTCTTTGTCTTTACCGACCACAATCAGGTAGCTGTCGGTGGCGGCCAGCGCCTGAATGGCGGCGGCCAGCCCTTTGCGCTCAAAACCGGAGCCGACAAAGATCAAACAATGTGCAGTGGGCGGCAGGGAGAGTTGCTGACGCAACGCCTGGCGCGCCGCCTCCTCCGCCGGGACAAATTTCTCGCTGTCGATGGCGTTGTAAATCACCGAAATTTTCTCCGGTGCCACGCCGAAATCCGCCACAATCTCGCGCTTGATCATCTCGGCATTACAGATAACGGCTTTGAGTTCCGGCGCGGCATACATCGCCCGCTCGGCGCACATCACATAGCGGTGGTAGCGGTCAGAAAACAGCAGCTTACGCCGCCACACCGGCAGCAGCCGTGCACGCTGCAACAGCCAGCGGCGGTGCACGCCGTCCCCGGCGCGGTAGATATCACAGCCGGCAATGCGTTCATGGCTCTGCACCAGATCAAATTTCTCCCGCTGCCACAGGGCGCGGGCCGCTTCCGCAAAGCCGCGCTCACGGCTGATGCGGCCCCATTTCACCGGGTTGCACAGGTGAAGGTGCCAGTTGGGCCGGGTTTCGCCCTGCCATTCACGGGTGATCACGTTCAAATCCAGGTTCTGGTTATCCAGCGCATCCAGTGCGCGGGCGACAAAACGTTCTGCACCGCCATCCGGGCGGTATTTCTGGCGCACAATCGCCAAACGGAAAGGTGTCATAACAGGAGTTCCCGCGCGGCATTAATCACCGCGTCTGTCGGAATAAGGTTCAGGTAGCGCTGGTCAGTGCGGGTATCGATCGCATCCGGGTCCGGCAGGGTGCCGTAATCCCCGGCCCAGATAACCCGGCCGTTAACCTGCCAGGGCCGCCAGAAGGTCAGTTTTGAGGGGCCGAACAGCGCCAGGCACGGTGTCCCGAGCGCGGCAGCCATATGCATCGGCACCGAGTCCACGCCGATAAACAGCTGCGCCCCATCAATCAGCGCCGCCAGCTGGCGCAGCGTCAATTGCCCGGCCAGCGACACCAGCCCAGGCTGCGGGCAGAGCGCCTGGATCTGCGCAACCATCTTCAGTTCTTTGGCATCCGGCCCCGAGGTGAGCACAATGCGGTGGCCGTCAGCCAGCAGGGCGCGCAGCGTCTCAGCCATTTTCTCTTCGCTCCAGCATTTGAAGAACCAGCGCGACGTCGGCTGCACCACAATATAGGGGACGGCAACCTGTTGCGCGGCCAGCAGCGTTGTCACGGCTGCCCGGTCATCCGCGGTGTAACTCATGGTGACGTGCTGATCCAAAGGCGTCAGCCCCAGCGGCGCGAGGATCGAGAGATTCTGCTCCACCGTGTGCATGCGGTTATGGCCGTCGGTCGGCGCAAGCTGCGTATGGCAGGCGCGCCACAGCGGGTGGCGGCGTTTCGGGAAATCAAAGCCGATGCGGACCGGTGCGCCGCTCAGGCGGGTGATCACGGCGCTGCGCCACTGATCCGCCAGGTTGACCACCAGATCATACCGGCGGGCGCGGATCGCGCGGATAAGCCCCGCCTCTTTTTGCAGATGCTTGCGGGTGCCCAGCTTCTTCCATTGCCGGTCGATGGCGAAAATCGTGGTCACCGCCGGGTGCGCGGCCAGCATGTCGCGCGTCTCCTGATACAGCAGCACATCAATCTCTGCCGCCGGGTAATGCTGATGCAGCGTATTGATGACCGGTGTGGTCAGTAACATATCGCCGTGGTGGCGCAGTTTGATGATCAGAATGCGCCGGGCGGGGGCGTTGGAGAAGTGGACTGCCGCGTTGTTCATAGTGATCGCTATTCAGGGGGCCAACGGGTGATTCTAAATGACCCCCCGCCATGTGGCTACACTTCAAGGCGTTATGCCGCGTCACAAAACGGGCGCGGTCACCTTTTCGGCGGCCGTGACGGCACATAATGCCATTTGCTCTGCGCCGCCCGCCTGCGTAACATGTTTCACTCCGCATTAACCGGGCTTAACTTTTATGTCAACACCTGCATTCCTCATCACCATCGATACCGAAGGCGATAATCTGTGGCAGAACCACGATCGGATCACCACCGAGAACACCCACTATTTGCCGCGTTTTCAGGCCCTGTGTGAGAAGTACGGCTTCAAGCCGGTCTACCTCACCAACTATGAGATGGCGATGGATGCAGAGTATGTGGCCTTTGCGCGTGACGTGATTGCCCGCGGCCAGGGTGAAGTGGGGATGCACCTCCACGCCTGGAACAGCCCGCCGGTGATCGCCCTGACAGACGATGACTGGCGCCATAAGCCCTACCTGATTGAGTACCCGGCTGACCAGATCCGCGCCAAAGTCGACCACATGACCAAACTGCTGGAAGACGCCTTCCAGACCAAAATGCGCAGCCACCGCGCCGGGCGCTGGGCGTTCAATGAGTATTATGCCTCGCTGCTGCTGGAGTATGGCTACCAGGTGGACTGTTCGGTCACGCCGCGTGTGAACTGGCGCTTCTCCCCCGGTGACCCGGCCGGGCAGGGCGGCAGCGATTACCGCCATTTCCCGGACGCTGCCTATTTTATCGATCCGCACAATATCGCCCGCGCCGGTAATTCGACGCTGCTGGAAGTGCCGATGAGCATCCAGTACAAACACTCCGGCCTGATGAACAGCATCAAGCAGGGCTATGACGTCCTGCGCGGCAAACAGCGTTCGCCGTCCGTGCATTGGTTGCGCCCTTCCGGCGGCAATCTGGCCACCATGAAATCGGTGGTGGAGCGCACGCTGGCGGCGGGCAGTGACTACGTGGAATTTATGCTGCACTCCTCCGAATTCATGCCGGGCGGCAGCCCGACCTTCAAAAACCAGGAAGAGATTGAAGGGTTGTACCGCGATCTGGACGCGCTGTTCAGCTGGCTGAGTGAGCGCACGCGCGGCATGACGCTGGCCGAGTATTACGACGTGACCCTGGCGAAACGGGCGTCCGGCAGCAAGGCGGCGGCGAACTGATCATGGCCAAGAAATGGAAAACCGCGCTGACTAACGCGTTCTTACGCGGTTATGTGGCGCTGACGCGCCGGTTGCAGGACCCGCGCACGCTGGATGCACAGCAGGAGTTCCGCAGCATTGTCATCTATTCCACCACAGCGCTGGGCGATCTGATGTTCAACACCCCCGCGATCCGGGCGGTGAAGCAGCGCTACCCGAAGGCGTTTATTACGCTGGTTTCCAGTGAGAAAAACCGCGGGCTGGTGGCGGAGAGCGACTATTTCGACGACGTGGTCTACTGGGATGAAAAAGTCAGGGATCTGTTCAGTGTGGTGGGGCAGTTGCGCCGCCGCCAGCCGGAACTGGCGATTATCCTGCACGCCAAACCCCCCTACGATGTGCTGAGCGCGGTGCTGGCCGGGTGCCGTTATATCCTGAAGGATATTTACGGCGGCAAGCCGTGCGGGCTGGAGCGGTGGCTGGCGAACCCATTTGTGCGCTACAACGGCCACCTGATCCAGCGTAAGCTTGACCTGGTGGCGCGGCTGGGGTGCGATGCCGGTAATACTGACATGGCGATCCCGGTGCCGTTCCCGCTGCTGGAGAAAGCGCCGGGCAAAATCCAGATCGGTTTCCAGATGGGCGCATCCGGGCAGTTGCGTTGCTGGCCGGTGCCGCACTTTATCGCCCTGGCAAAACGGCTGCTGGCGCTGGGGCCGGCGTATCAGATTGTGTTGATCGGGACCCGCAAAGAGGCGGCGCTGGAGCGTGAGTTTCTGGCGGGCATGACGGCGCAGGAGTTGCAGCAGGTGGTCAGCCACATCGACAAAACCGGGCTGAAGGCGCTGCTCGGCATCATGAATAATATGGATGTGATGGTGACCGGCGACACCGGGCCGCTGCATCTGGCGATTGCGCTGAAAACGCCGACGGTCAGCCTGTTTGTCACCGCAAACCCGGCCCACACCGGCCCCTACCAGGACCCGGCGCTGCACCGGGTGATCCAGGTGCCGCTGACCACCAAAAACCTGACGCCGGAACAGTTACGCCAGCCGCTCTGCATCATCAGCGCGGACGAGGTGTTTGAACGGGTCGTTGAGTTGTTGCCGAAGAGATAAGGATTACCGGGGCGCTGGCGCGCCCCGGTGACGCCGGGCAGAGGGATCAGCTTTTAGGGAAAAGCGCGCGTACCGGCCAGTTTTGCGTCATCACCACCGCAAACGGGAACCAGAACAGGTACCAGAACTCCGCCGGGTTGCCGATGTTAAACATCCCTTGTGAGACATAGAAAATCAGCATAAAGATAAACAGCGATGCCTCCAGCCGCCGCCCTTCACGCACGCACCGTAACGCCTGCTTCGCCCCATACCCTATCAGCAGCAGCATCGTGATAAACCCAACCAGCCCACCCTTCAGCAAGGCGCCGAGGTAAAGGCTGTGGGTCGTCGTGATGTACTCGCCGCTGTAGTTGGTAAAGCTCAGTTGGTGGTCAAAGCCATAACCAAAGAACGGCGCCGCGCCAATCAGCTCAAGTGAATGGTGCCAGATGCTCAGCCGCAGGTAGACCTGCACTGCCAGCGCCTCAAAGCGCGCAATCATCACCTCGCCCAGCCCGCTGTACGCAAAAAATGCCCCCAGCACCAGCAGCGCGGCACCGCACCACAGCAGGTTACGGCGGGTAAACAGGCCGAGGTGTGAGGTCATCACCAGGGCCAGCATCAGCGCAATGGCCGGGCCGCGGCTCTGGGTCAGCAACAGGGCGATAAACAGCAGCAGCGGCAACAGCAGCACGATGCGGCGCTGGGTGTCGCGGAAGACCATCAGCGAGAGGATAATGCCGATGGCGAAATACCCGCCGACATCAATCACATTGTCCGGCCCTGGGCTTTTCAGCGTCATCAACCGGTTGGTCAGGATATTCTGGTGATCGACCCCCATCAAAAACAGCGCCAGTACGGCGAAGCCGCAGCAGATCGCCAGGTAAATCGCCGGGCGGTAACGGCTGTTCAGCACCGTGACCAGCATCGCCAGAAACGTCAGCAGGTAAATGCTGTGCGTCAGGGTCGATTCAATGTTCAGCGGGTGTGCTGTCCAGAGGTTGCTGAGCGCGTAATAAACCAGATAGAGCGCGGCCAGCTTCAGCCCGGTCATCAGGTGGCTGTTGGCCAGGAGATGCCGGCGGAACAGCGGGCGGCGCCACAGCAACACTAAGAAGCAGACGGCCGACAGATGGAACAGGTTGGTGACGCGGGTGTAGCCACAAAAAATGGCGCTGAAAAATAAAAACAGGGAGAAAAACGTAAACCAGAGCCGCTCAAGGGAGAGGCGCTCAGTTAAAAATGGCATGGTAATCGGCCTTTTCAAAAATAGACTCATCAATCGCGCTGTGTGGGGAAAGGTTGACCACCCGCACCGGCTGCCTGCGCAGGATGTCACCGGCATGGCGCAGGGACGGCATCACCAGCCCCGTCAGGCTGTCAGCCAGGTAGGAAGGCTGTTTATTCTCTTCCGTTTCATAAAAGCGCGGCTGGTGGAAATTATTCATATCCAGGCCAAGAATGAATATCTCATCGAATCCCAAATACGCGGCAATCTGCAACGCCCAGTACACCACCGTACCGGCATCAAAAATGCCGTGGCGGATGTCGGTGGTGAAACCGATGTCCGGCCGGTCCGGCGCGAAATGGGCGCAGGGGTACCCCGCATAGGCGGATTGCAACGCCGGTGCCTCAATTTTGGGCTGGTAGATTTTAAAGGCGGCGTCTTCAATCAGCGCCAGTTTGCACCTCACCGCCGCCAGCCCGTGCCGGTCGAGGATGCGCGCAATACCGTGGGCGGTGGTAAACAGCGTCAGTGACGGATCACGGATAATCTCCGCAATCACCTCACGTTTCTGGTCATAAAAGCCCATGTCCACCACCACATAGAACCGGAACCCGACCTGCTGTTGCAGGAACCAGGCGCCGTTCACCCCCATCGCCGGCAGTGGGGAGGGGGTTTTAAAGCGGATGGTTTTCACCGAGGGGCCGGTGGCCGTCAGCAGCAGCGGGCCGTGGCAACTGCCGCGCAATGCCGACAGGTCGGCCAGCGGGATCCGTTGGCCTTTATAACGCAGTGACGCGATCTCCCCGGTGGGCGCCCGGCCAATCTTCATATAGGGCCAGAGATTTTCATTGTGGCGGAAGGGGCGGGTATGCGTGTAACGGTAGATCTGTTTAAAGAGGCTGCCCACTGATCAACTGCTCCGTTTCAAGACATTGATACACCTGCGCGGCGCTGATGTCCGCCATGCTGTTGCCGCTCGCGGGGCGGCAGGCGATCTGGTTCTGCCCATAGCCGCCAATCAGCCCTGGGTCGGTCGGGCCGTAAAGCGTGATGTTGGGCCTGTCCAGCGCGGCGGTCAGGTGGCTGAGGCCGGTATCCACCGATACCACGGCTTTCGCCCCGGCCAGCACTTTCGCCACGTTTTCCAGCGTCAGCTTCGGCAGCACTTCCACATGCCCAAACCCGGCGGCCAGCCGCTGCGCGCGCTGATGCTCATGCTCCGCGCCCCACGGCAATTTGATGCGCAGCCCGGTCGGTGCCACCTGCGCAATCAGTGCGCGCCAGTTTTCTTCCGGCCAGTGTTTGTCATCACGGGTGGTGGCGTGCAGAAACACCAGATAGCGCCCGGCATCGGCCGGCTGGTCACGCAGGAAGCGGGCGGCAATCGCGTAGTCGCCCTGGGTGTCCGGTTTCGGGTAGCCCAGGCTTTTGGCAAACAGCTCACGCGTCCGCTCCACGGCGTGCTGGCGCTTGTCGATGTCATGGCGATGGTTGAAGAACCAGCTGGCAAACGGCTCGCGGGCGCTGGCCACATCCTGCCCGTGTTTCTCGCCCCTGGCGAGCCGGGTAATCAGCGCCGCGCTTTTCATCAGCCCCTGGGCATCAATCACCACATCATACCGGCGGCTCTGAAGTTCACGCTTGAAATCACAACGTTGCTGGCGCGTCTCCGCGCCAAACCAGTTTTTGCGCCAGCGGCGGATAGCCACCGGGATCACCCGGTCAACCGCCGGGTGCCAGGCAGGGATCTGGCTGAAGGACTCTTCAACCACCCAGTCAAACTGAATGCCGGGAAGGGCCTGCATGGCATCAGTCAGGGCCGGAAGCGTATGCAGCACGTCCCCCATGGATGAGGTTTTCACAATCAAAACGTGCATTAACTCTCCTTGCCCGAAGCGAGCAGGGTGTTTAACTCAGTAAAGACCTGTTCAGGCGTAATATCGATCAAACTCTGGTGATAGCCCTGATCGGCATCCCCTTTGCGTACCTTGTGGTAGCCGGTGATCAGGCGGATAACCCTGGCCTGATGGGAGAGCGGCGGGGTGAAATCCGGGCTGCTGGGGCCGTAAAGCGCCACCAGCGGGCGGTTGAGGGCCGCGGCCACATGCATCAGGCCGGAGTCATTGCTCACTACCGCGCGGCAGGCGGCGATCAGTACCACGGCCTGATCCAGCTGGGTTTTGCCCGCCAGGTTCAGGCAGTGCGCGCGGCCCTGCTCCGTCAGCGCAGCGCGGATCTCCTCCCCGGCGGCGTGATCTTTGGCGGAACCGAACAACACCACCTGATACCCCTGCGCCACCAGAATCTCTGCCAGCGCGGCGTAATGGTAGTGCGGCCAGCGTTTGGCCGGGCCGAATTCAGCGCCGGGGCAGAAGCCAATTACCGGGCGGTCAGCCTGGATGCCAAACGCCGCGGTGGTGTCGGCAATCTCCCGATCGGCTACCGCCAGTTGCGGCCAGAGCAGCGGCTGCGCCAGATCTTTCCAGCTATGGACGTGCTTGCGCTCATAGGCCAGCGCCACATAACGCTGCACCATCAGCGGGAAGGCGGCTTTATCCAGCGTGCGGATGTCATTCAGCAGGCCGTAGCGCATCTCACCGCGCCAGCCGGTACGTTGCGGAATGTTGGCAAAAAACGGCACCAGGGCGGATTTGAACGAGTTCGGCAGCACATAGGCGCGGTCATAGCGCTTTTCACGCAGCGCCACGCCCAGGCGGCGGCGCTCGCCCAGTGCCAGTGCGCCATGCCCCAGCGGCATCGCCAGCGCCTCATTCACTTCCGGCATCCGGTCGAGCAGCGGACGGCACCATGCGGGTGCCATCACATCAATCTCGGCAGAGGGCGTCACGGCCTTCAGGGTACGGTAAAGGCTTTGCGACATCATCATGTCGCCTACCCAGGAGGGGCCGATAACCAGGATTTTCATACCGCTTCAGTTCCTTATGGCGGGGGCTCAGACCGCGCGGTTCAGCCAGGCCATGTATTCAGCCACACCTTCTGCCACGGTTTTGAACGGTTTGTCATACCCGGCGGCGCGCAGGTTGGTCAGGTCAGCCTGGGTGAATGCCTGGTAGCGGCCTTTCAGTTTTTCCGGGAACGGGATGTACTCAACGCCCGCGCTGTTGTGGTGTTTCACCACCGCGTCAGCCACCGCCTGGAAGGATTCGGCACGGCCGGTGCCGCAGTTGAAGATGCCGGACACGCCGTTCTGCCAGAACCACAGGTTCACTGCGGCCACGTCGCCGACGTAGATGAAGTCACGCTGGAAGCCTTCGCTGCCTTCGAACAGCTTCGGCGCTTCACCGGCGTTGATCTGGTTATTCAGGTGGAACGCCACGCTCGCCATGCTGCCTTTATGGCCTTCACGCGGGCCGTAGACGTTGAAGTAACGGAAACCACAGATCTGCGACTCCGCGTGCGGCAGGATTTCACGCACATACTGGTCAAACAGGAACTTGGAGTAGCCGTAAACGTTCAGCGGCTGCTCGTACTGGCGCTCTTCAATAAAGTTGCCGTCACGGCCGCCGTAGGTTGCGGCAGACGAGGCGTAAAGGAACGGGATTTCGCGGTCAAGGCAGAAGTGCAGGAGGTCTTTTGAATACTGATAGTTATTGTCCATCATGTACTTGCCGTCCCACTCGGTGGTGGAGGAGCAGGCACCTTCGTGGAACACCGCTTCGATGTCACCCAGATCATCCCCGGCGACGATGCTGGCGATAAAATCTTCTTTATCCGCATAGTCGGCGATGTCCAGATCCACCAGGTTCGCGAACTTGGTGCCGTCTTTCAGGTTGTCCACCACCAGAATGTCCCGGTACCCCATATCATTCAGGGATTTAACGATGTTGCTGCCGATAAAACCAGCGCCGCCAGTGACAATAATCATGGGGTTTACCTTTATTCAACTTGCCGGTGGAGCACCATGCCCCACGCTATAATGGGCAATATCATAGCACTTCACTTCCTGGCTGGCAGCGGGAAGCGGCTGAATATCCCTGATTGCCCACGTGAAGATCATTGAGTGGCGTGATATATGCTGCAAAAGTGACATTTCATCCCCGCTCTGCATCGTCAACCCGCCTGGCTGCCAGTAATATCTTTCGCGAAATGACCTATCCCGGAGATAACAGCATGTCGATGTCCTTCTACCAGCAGTTGGAAGACCAGCTTGAGGCCGCGCGCGCCGAGGGGCTGTATAAGACCGAACGGATTATTACCTCCGCCCAGCAGGCTGAAATTGCCCTGGCGGACGGCAAGCAGGTGATTAACTTCTGTGCCAATAACTATCTGGGGCTGGCGAACCACCCGGACCTGATTGCGGCGGCCACGGCCGGCATGGAGAAACACGGTTTCGGCATGGCCTCGGTACGTTTTATCTGCGGCACACAGGATCTGCACAAGGCGCTGGAGCAGCGGCTGGCGGCGTTCCTCGGCATGGAAGATGCCATTCTCTACTCCTCCTGTTTCGATGCCAACGGCGGGCTGTTTGAAACCCTGCTGGGGCCGGAAGATGCAGTGATTTCCGACGCGCTGAACCATGCCTCCATCATCGACGGCGTGCGGCTGTGCAAGGCGAAGCGTTACCGCTACGCCAACAATGACATGGCAGAACTGCGCGAACGGCTGACGCAGGCCACGGCGGAAGGCGCGCGCCACATCCTGATCGCCACCGACGGCGTGTTCTCGATGGACGGCGTGATCGCCAACCTGAACGGCGTGTGCGATCTGGCGGAGGAGTTCAACGCGCTGGTGATGGTGGATGACTCGCACGCGGTCGGGTTTGTCGGTGAACACGGGCGCGGCACGCCGGAGTACTGCGGGGTGATGGATCGCGTGGACATCATCACCGGCACGCTGGGCAAGGCGCTGGGCGGGGCATCCGGCGGCTATACCGCGGCGCGCAAAGAGGTGGTGGAGTGGCTGCGCCAGCGCTCGCGCCCCTATCTTTTCTCCAACTCCCTGGCGCCGTCGATTGCGGCAGCGTCGATCAAGGTACTGGAGATGCTGGAGCAGGGCGGTGCCCTGCGTGAAAAACTCTGGGCCAACGCAGCGCTGTTCCGCGAAAAAATGACCGCCGCCGGGTTTACCCTGGCCGGGGCCGACCACGCCATTATCCCGGTGATGCTAGGCGAGGCGCGGCTGGCGCAGGAATTCGCCCAGGCGCTGCAACAGGAAGGCATTTACGTCACCGGCTTCTTCTACCCGGTGGTACCGAAAGGGCAGGCGCGCATCCGTACCCAGATGTCCGCGGCGCATACCCCGGAACAGATTGAACATGCCGTGGCGGCGTTTACCCGCATCGGCCGGCAATTGGGCGTTATCGCATAAGGAAGGGCCATGAAAGCATTAGCCAAGCTGAAAGCAGAATCCGGCATCTGGATGACCGATGCGCCGCAGCCCGAAATGGGCCATAACGATCTGCTGATCAAAATCCGTAAAACTGCCATCTGCGGTACGGATGTGCACATCTATAACTGGGATGAATGGTCGCAGAAAACCATCCCGGTGCCGATGGTGGTCGGCCATGAGTATGTGGGTGAAGTGGTGGGGATCGGGCAGGAAGTGCGCGGGTTCAGCCTCGGGGATCGCGTCTCCGGGGAAGGGCATATCACCTGCGGTCACTGCCGTAACTGCCGCGGCGGGCGCACCCATCTCTGTCGCAACGCGGTAGGCGTGGGCGTCAACCGCCCCGGCTGTTTTGCCGAGTATCTGGTGATCCCGGCGTTCAACGCCTTCAAAATCCCGGACAACATCCCGGATGAGCTGGCCGCGATTTTCGACCCGTTCGGCAATGCGGTGCACACGGCGCTCTCGTTTGATCTGGTGGGTGAAGATGTGCTGGTGGCCGGTGCCGGGCCGATCGGCATCATGGCGGCGGCGGTCTGTAAGCACGTCGGCGCGCGCCATGTGGTGATCACCGATGTGAATGAGTACCGGCTCGATCTGGCGCGCAACATGGGCGTCACGCGCGCGGTGAACGTCAGCCGCGGAAACCTCACCGACGTGATGGCGGAGCTGGGCATGACCGAAGGCTTTGATGTCGGGCTGGAGATGTCCGGCGCGCCGCCGGCATTCCGTTCGCTGTTGCAGGCGATGAACCACGGCGGACGCATCGCGTTGCTGGGTATCCCGCCGTCTGAGATGTCGATCGACTGGAACCAGGTGATCTTCAAAGGGCTGTTTATCAAAGGGATCTACGGCCGTGAGATGTTCGAGACCTGGTACAAAATGGCAGCGCTGATCCAGTCCGGCCTCGACCTGACGCCGATCATCACCCACCACTTCCCGATTGATGAATTCCAGCAGGGTTTTGACATTATGCGTTCCGGGCAATCCGGGAAAGTCATCCTGAATTGGGACTAATTCACCCTCTTCTGCCCTGGGTCAATAAACCGGCCTGGGGCGTTTGATCTCCGCTCCGTTGCTCCTTATATAAAGGCGTTTTGCTTTTATTTTACAGGGAGTTCTGAGCATGACGGAGCTGAGTGTTTGTGTCCTCACCTATAATTCCGGTCGATTAATTAAGTCTGTCTTAACCCCATTGTTAACCATTACGGATGATCTGGTGGTGGTGGATTCCGGCAGCACGGATGACACCCTGGCTGTCTGCCGGGAGCTGGGCATCACGCCGCGTTACGCTGAGTATGAAACCCACGGCAGACAGATGAATACCGCCCTCCGGCACACCCGCCACCCCTGGGTGCTGTGTGTGGACAGCGATGAAATCCTCGACCCGATGACCCTGACCTGGCTTACCCACTTTAAGGCCGCCCCGCCACCTGACCCGCACACCGCCTTCCGCCTGTCACGATATTGGTTTGTGATGGGAAAACCGGTCAGAACCCTTTACCCGGTGTCGTCACCTGACTTTCCGGTGCGCCTGTTCCACCGCGAGGTGGTGCATTTCAATGATCGCCCGGTAGACGATGAGGCCACAGGCTTTGCCCGCAGCAAAATCATCCCCGGCGCGGTGCGGCACGACACCTTTTATTCCCTGCATGAAGTCTTTCATAAAGCGAATGGCTACACCACACGGCTGGTGAAATACAAAACCCTCCGGCCTTCGCTGTGGCGTGGTATCGCCAGCGCCATCGGGGCTTTTTTTAAGTGGTATCTGTTCAGCGGGGCGTGGCGGGAGGGGAAAATCGGGGTGGTGACCGGCAGTTATGCGGTGATTTACTCTTTCCTGAAATACCTGAAGGCGTGGTATGCGCACCAACCAGCGGCGTCGCACCGGCATAGCCGGTTCCCCGGCCAGGGGAACCGGGCCGGGGATCAGGTAACCGGGAGGCAACAAAAACAGTAAGCGGCGACCCAGGAAATGCGGCCACCGGAACGCTTGCCTACGGCTGTGCCGCCGGGGCAGGCTGCCCTGCCGGACTCGCCGGACTCGCCGGACTCGCCGGACTCGCCGGACTCGCCGGACTCGCCGGACTCGCCGGACTCGCCGGACTCGCCGCGGAATCCGGCACCAGTTTCAGCGCCTGCCACTGCTGCCACTCGCGCTGGATAAACTGTACGCCCGGCGAGGTAATCAGGCTTTCGCCAATCGCGTTCAGCATCGCATCGGCATAAACCGGTTGCGGTGGCTGTTTCGCCTTGCACTCTTTCACACCCTGGAACGGGTTACGCGGCGCAGGGGCCGGTTTTGGTTTCGGCGCTTTCGGCGGCGGCGCGGCAGGGGTATGGCCGGCAGACGCCGGTTCATTCAGCAAATCACTGGGCCGCACCAGCACAATGTCACCCGGCAGGGCAGGCAGCATCTGCTGGAGCACCCGGATCGTCGCCGGATGCGGGTGGCCGATGGCGATGGCCGAGCCGTTGCGGCGCGCCAGTTGCACCGCGCGTTCAAACTGGCGGCGGATCTCCGCCTCGTTCTGCACATCATCCAGAAACACCCGGCGCTTAATCACTTTTACCGGCGTACCGGCGGCCGCACGGGTTGCCTGGCTGCTGCCGATGGTCATGCTGTCGAGAAAGAACAGGTGATAGCTGCTCAACGCCTGCATCACATGCTGCATGGCCGGCAGGCTGGAGGTCATGGCGCTGCCCATATGGTTATTCATGCCGACGGCGTAAGGCACATTCGCCACCGCCTGCCGGATAATGCGGCTCACTTCCTCGCCGCTCATGGCGGGGTGCAGCGTGTCGCGCTCCAGTGGCTGTTTGCTCAGCGGTGCCATCGGCATATGGATCAGGATTTCACGCCCCTGATTATGTGCTTTGACGGCCATTTCATGGGAGTGCGGGGCGTTAGGCAGAATCGCCACCGTGACCGGCAGCGGCATCTGCAACACCTGGTTTTCATTATGCAGCCGGTAGCCCACATCATCGATGACGATGGAGAGCTTACCGGCCTGTGCGGAGAATGCCAGCAGCAGGGTACTGAACGCTGCGGCGAGGTGAGAGTGCTTCTTCCATACTCGTTGTAACACGACTTATCTTCCCAACCACGGCTGTGGGTTAACGGCCTGTCCCTGGCGACGAATTTCAAAATAGAGTGAAGGCTGGCCCTGTCCTCCACTGGTCCCGACCAGTGCAACCGGCTGCCCGGCTTTTACCTGCTGGCCCACATTGACCAGCGCGCTCTGGTTATAGCCATAAAGGCTCATGTCACCTTTACCATGCTCGACCACCACCACCAGCCCATAGCCCTGCAGCCAGTCGGCCAGCAGGACGCGGCCGTCCGCAATCGCTTTGACTTCGCTGCCTTCTGCGGCGGTGATGACCATGCCTTTCCAGCGCAACTCTCCCTGCAACGGCTCGCCGAAACGGTGGATCGTCCGGCCGCGTACCGGCCAGATCGCCTGGCCACCCGGCCGCCCCAGCCCGCCGGTGCGTGACATCAGCGAGCGTTCGCTTTCGGTCGGTTTGTAGCTCGACCCGCGTTTCTTCGCCTGCTGCTCTTTGGCGCGTACTTTTTCCGCCTCGCGCGCCTCACGCTCGGCACGGGCACGCGCTTCACGTTCCGCTTTGGCGATCTGGTCACGCAGGCGCGTTTCGTTCTGCCGCAGCTCCACCAGCCGCGCCTGATCTTTTTCCAGCGAGGCTTCCAGGCTGGTCAGGGTTTTCTGGCGGTTTACCCGGGCCTGTTCGAGCGTCTTTTGTTGCGCCTGCTGCTGGGTGAGCAACTGCGCCTGTTGCTCCTGCTTGGCTTTCAGCGCTTTACGCTGGGCGGCCAAATCCGTACGGGTTTCGGCCAGCGTATTGATGGTTTTCTGCCGTGCCTCGTTCAGGTAGCCGAAATAGGCCAGAATCCGTTCGCTGCGCTGGCTCTCTTCCCCGCTCAGCACCAGTTGCAGGCCGCTGTGCTGCCCAAGGCGGAACGCGGCATCCAACTGTTTAGCCAGAATGGTTTGTTGGGCGGACTGCTGCTTCTGCAATTTCTGGATCGACGCCGTCAGCGCGCCTGTCTCTTTCTCCAGCGACGCCAGCCCGCTCTGGGTATCACGCAGTTCGCGGCTGGCCTGGGCGATGATCTTCTCCTGCGCTTTCAGCTGGTCAAGCAGGGCGCTGCGCTGCGCTTTCTGTAACTGGACGCTTTTCTCTTTTTCGGCGATGTCCTGTTGCAGGGATTTCAGCTGCTGTTTGTTGTCCTCCGCGTGGGCGGGCGGGCTGAGCAGCGCACCGGCCCACAGCGTGGCCGCCAGCAGGCAACCGGCCGGGCGGGCCAGCAGGGTAAGGGCATCGGGCGGGCAGGAAATCGTGCTCTGCATCAGGCAAAGGCGCGGGAGAATAGGCTGGCTGGAGCGGGGAGATTTACGCAAACTGTCGTCCATTGTGTGAAAACTGATTCGTCCTGGCAGGGCAAATCCCGGAGGTTATCCTAGCACTGATCGCGCGCCGGATGCACAGCCAAAAGGCAGGCACCCGCCGCAGGCTGCCCCTTTAGTATTTCTTTTTTAGCCGGAATTGCCACTGCTGAAGTGTTAACGTTTTTGCTGTTTCCAGCAGGAAGGCCGGGGAAACGGCGCCGCGTCATGCTGCGGCGCAGAGGGCGTGGCCGGCTGTGCACCGGCCTGTGGCAGGTCAGAGAGGCGTAAACAGCGGTTTGCCGGTCATCTCCGGCGGAATCGGCAGGTTTATCAGGCTGAGCAGCGTCGGGGCGATGTCAGAGAGTTTGCCGCCCTCAATGGCCCTGGCCGGCCCGCCGACATAAATCAGCGGCACCGGCAGGCTGGTGTGTGCCGTATGGGCCTGCCCGGTGGTGAGGTCCTGCATCTGCTCGGCGTTGCCGTGATCGGCGGTGATCAGTAACTGGCCGCCTGCCGCTTTCACGGCACCGGCCACCTGGGCGATGCAGCCATCCAGGGCTTCCACCGCTTTCACCGCCGCCTCGTACACACCGGTATGGCCGACCATATCACCGTTCGGGTAGTTACAGATGATCAGGTCATAACGGCCGCTGCCGATGGCGGAAAGCAGTTTATCCGTGAGTTCCGGCGCGCTCATCTCCGGTTGCAGGTCATACGTCGCGACGTTCGGCGAGTTGACCAGAATGCGATCCTCCCCGGTGAACGGGGTTTCTACGCCGCCGTTAAAGAAGAACGTCACGTGGGCATATTTCTCAGTCTCCGAAATACGGAGCTGGGTTTTGCCCTGCTTCATCAACCATTCACCCAGTGTATTGTCAAGCGACGCAGGCGGGTAGGCGCAGGCCGCCGTGATGTCTGCCGCGTATTCGGTCAGCATGACGAATTCGCCGAACGCTACCCCCTTTTCACGCACGAAGCCGTCAAAATCCGGCTCCACAAAAGCGCGGGTAATCTGGCGCGCGCGGTCAGCCCGGAAATTCATAAAGATCAGGGTGTCACCCTGTTCCATCGTGACGGCTTCCTCACCCTCCGCCCGGATGACGGTAGGCTGTACGAACTCGTCATTCTCATCACGCGCGTAGGCGGCATCCAGCGCCGCCGTGGCCGTGGCGGCGCAGAAGTCACCTTTGGCAGCGGTCAGCAGGTCATACGCCCGCTGCACGCGATCCCAGCGGTTGTCGCGGTCCATCGCATAATAACGGCCTACCACGGACGCAATGCGGCCGCAACCCAGGGTGCGGAACGTTTCAGCGGCACGGGCCAGCGAGGCGTGTGCGCTGCGCGGCGGGGTGTCACGGCCGTCCAGGAAGGCGTGCAGGTAGACTGCACGGGCACCGCGCCGGGCCGCCAGTTCGATCATCGCCAGAATATGGTCTTCATGGCTGTGGACGCCGCCGGCCGACAGCAGGCCCATGATATGCACCGCTTTCCCGGCCTGCGCCGCTTTGTCGACTGCCGCTGTCAGCGTGGGGTTATGGTAGAAATCGCCGTCGCTTATCGCCTTGTCCAGCCGGGTCAGATCCTGGTAGACAATGCGCCCGGCGCCGAGGTTGACGTGGCCGACTTCGGAGTTGCCCATCTGCCCGTCCGGCAGGCCGACGTCCAGCCCGGACGCGCCGATAAGCGTATGCGGGCAGCTCTGCCACAGGCTATCCATTACCGGGGTATGGGCGTTGAGGATGGCGTTATCCGGGGCGCTGCCGCGGTGGCCGTAGCCGTCCAGAATGACCAGCACAGTAGGTTTCTTATTGCTCGACATGGCGTGTTTACTCACCTGAAAAGAGGAAAATCGCAGGGCATAACGGCGTGGTGCCCGGCCCTGAGGAGCAGCGGATTTTATCGTACTGAAAAAACGCCATAGCGCAGGAAGATCAAAGATGCGTCGCAATAAGAGTTAACTTTTGCCGGGCAACAATGCTAATTTTCGTGCTGCGCCGCAGTTTCTTCACTCATGCCGGCTTACCGGCTGTATTTGAGGCAACGCGCAGGTATACTCTGAAGCCTTATTTTTATCCCCTAACTGACGGGAGTTGCTACACCCCATGCAAGACATTATGGAATTCGTTAGAGATCATCTCGTACTGAGCCTGGCCTGGGTTGCATTACTGATTGCAGTGATCGTAACGACCTTCAAGAGCCGTTTTTCCAAGGTTCGTGAAATTACCCGTGGTGAAGCCACACGCCTGATTAATAAAGAAGATGCCGTGGTGGTGGATACCCGCCCGCGTGATGATTTCCGCAAAGGCCATATCGCGAATTCAATCAACGTCATTGCCGCCGATATCAAAAACAACAACATTGGCGAGCTGGCGAAACACAAAGCGCAACCGGTTATCGTGGTATGCGCCAACGGCACCAGCGCCCGTGCCTCCGCGGAAGCACTGAGCGCCGCCGGGTTTGAGCACGTGTCTGTCATGAAAGAAGGCATTGCGGGCTGGAGCGGCGACAACCTGCCGCTGGCACGCGGCAAATAATCCCATTTACGGAAACCGGAGGCTAGTCATGGCTAAGATCGAGATGTACACCAAAGCAACCTGTCCTTTTTGCCATCGCGCAAAGGCGCTGCTGAATGCGAAAGGTGCCGCGTTTTCTGAAGTCGCGATTGATGCGCACCCGGAAAAGCGTGAAGAGATGATCACCCGCAGTGGCCGCACGACGGTTCCCCAGATTTTCATCGATGGCCGGCACATCGGCGGTTGTGATGATTTACATGCGCTTGAGGCGCGCGGTGGCCTGGACCCATTACTCTAAGGCCGGGCGCGGTTCGCCGCGGGTGCAATAAGGACGTTTAACTAAAAGGTATGACTAACATGTCAGAGCAAAACAACACAGAAATGGGTTTCCAGATCCAACGTATCTACACTAAAGATATCTCTTTCGAAGCGCCGAACGCTCCGCAGGTTTTCCAGCAGGAGTGGCAGCCGGAAGTTAAACTGGATCTTGATACCGCCTCCAGCCAACTGGCTGACGACGTGTATGAAGTGGTATTGCGTGTCACCGTGACCGCCTCCCTGGGCGAAGAAACCGCATTCCTGTGTGAAGTACAACAGGGCGGGATTTTCTCTATCGCCGGTATCGAAGGGACGCAACTGGCGCATTGCCTGGGTGCATACTGCCCGAACATCCTGTTCCCGTATGCGCGTGAGTGCATCACCAGCCTGGTGTCACGCGGTACTTTCCCGCAACTGAACCTGGCCCCTGTCAATTTTGATGCGCTGTTCATGAACTACCTGCAACAGCAGTCTGAAGGCGAAGGTGCTGCTCCACATCAGGATGCCTGATGGATAGTGTCAATGCGTCAATGACAGTGATCGGTGCCGGCTCGTACGGCACCGCTCTGGCCATTACCCTCGCGCGTAATGGCCACCACGTCGTGTTGTGGGGCCACAACCCACACCATATCAATGCCATGCAGCAAGCCCGCTGCAACCAGGCTTTTCTGCCCGATGTGCCTTTCCCTGATTCCCTGTTGCTGGAAACCGACCTTGCCCGTGCGCTGGCGGCCAGCCGCGATGTGCTGGTGGTGGTGCCGAGCCATGTGTTCGGGGATGTCCTGCGCCAGCTGAAACCGCATTTGCGTGCGGATGCCAGAATTGTCTGGGCGACGAAAGGGCTGGAAGCAGAAACCGGCCGCCTGTTGCAGGATGTGGCGCGTGAGGCACTGGGTGATGCCATGCCGCTCGCAGTGCTCTCCGGCCCGACGTTTGCTAAAGAGCTGGCGGCCGGTTTGCCGACGGCTATCGCGCTCGCCTCCACTGACGCGCAATTCGCGGATGACCTGCAAGTGCTGTTGCACTGCGGCAAAAGCTTCCGCGTTTACAGCAACCCCGATTTTATCGGTGTGCAGCTGGGCGGTGCGGTGAAGAACGTAATCGCGATTGGTGCCGGCATGTCAGACGGCATCGGGTTTGGGGCCAACGCCCGTACCGCGCTGATTACCCGCGGTCTGGCAGAGATGAGCCGCCTCGGCTCGGCGCTGGGCGCGGACCCGACCACCTTTATGGGGATGGCCGGCCTGGGCGATCTGGTGCTGACCTGCACAGATAACCAATCCCGTAACCGGCGTTTCGGTATTATGCTGGGGCAGGGGAAAACGGTTCAGCAGGCGCAGGATGAGATAGGCCAGGTGGTAGAAGGCTATCGCAATACCAAAGAGGTATTGGCGCTGGCGCAACGCCATCAGGTTGAAATGCCGATTACTGAACAGATATATCAGGTGTTGTATTGCAATAAAGATGCACGGGAAGCCGCCACAACGTTACTGGGTCGCACCAGAAAAGACGAAAAACAGAGCGCCTGACCGGTGATTTTATCCAGCCACGCGGCCGCTAAAGCCGGTCGCGTGGCTTCTTTACGTAAGGCAGAGGGGAAAAGGCAATGTCGTCTGAAGAGTTAGAACAGGTCTGGAATTACATCAAATCAGAAGCACGGGCGCTGGCTGATTGTGAACCGATGCTGGCCAGTTTCTTCCATGCAACATTGCTTAAACATGAAAACCTCGGCGGCGCCCTCAGTTACATTCTGGCCAACAAGCTGGGCAGCCCGATTATGCCGGCCATCGCCATCCGTGAAGTGGTGGAAGAGGCGTACCGCTCTGATGCGCAGATGACCCTCTCCGCCGCCAGGGACATTCTGGCCGTCCGGCTGCGCGACCCGGCGGTAGACAAGTACTCCACGCCGCTGCTTTACCTGAAAGGTTTCCATGCGCTTCAGGCGTACCGCATCGGCAACTGGCTGTGGAAGCAGAACCGCCAGGCGCTGGCGGTGTATTTCCAGAACCAGATCTCCGTTACCTTTGGCGTGGACATCCACCCGGCGGCCAGAATCGGCTGCGGCATCATGCTCGACCACGCAACCGGCATTGTGATCGGGGAAACGGCGGTGGTGGAAAACGATGTCTCGATTCTGCAATCCGTGACCCTGGGCGGGACCGGGAAAACCAGCGGCGACCGTCACCCGAAAATCCGGGAAGGCGTCATGATTGGCGCGGGCGCAAAAATTCTCGGCAATATTGAAGTCGGGCGCGGCGCGAAAATTGGTGCCGGTTCCGTGGTGCTGCATTCCGTACCGGCGCATACCACGGCGGCCGGGGTGCCGGCGCGTATTGTGGGCCGCCCGGAGAGTGAGAAACCGTCACTCGATATGGATCAACACTTTAACGGCGACGGTTTCGTCTATGGTGACGGGATTTAACCGTTGCCCCGTTCCGGCAGAAACAAAAAAAGCAGGCCCGGCCTGCTTTTTTTATTGTCACTGCACTAATCAGGATTTCACCAGCGCCCCGGCATAATCAAGCTGGCGCCACGCCTCATACACCACCACGGACACCGCATTCGACAGGTTCATGCTGCGGCTGTTGGGCTGCATCGGAATGCGGATTTTCTGCCCGGTGGGCAGGGCATCCAGAATGTCGGCAGGCAAACCGCGGCTTTCCGGCCCGAACAACAGATAATCCCCAGCCTGGTAACTCACTGCGCTGTGAGCAGGTGTGCCTTTGGTGGTCAACGCAAACAGCCGCTCAGGCTGCTCCTGTTCCAGAAACCGGGCGTAGTCGGCGTGTTTTTGGATCGACGCGTATTCATGGTAATCCAGCCCGGCGCGACGCAGGCGTTTGTCGTCCCAGGGAAAGCCCAGCGGCTCAATCAGGTGTAAACGAAAACCGGTATTAGCACATAAGCGGATGATATTGCCGGTATTTGGTGGGATTTCAGGTTCAAATAAAACGATATTCAGCATACGCCCCCCAGAATTGAGGGGCGCAGAATACCAGAAACTTAACGCAGGTGCAGCGGCAGCCAGATAATCAGGCGCAAGCCGCCGAGCGGGCTGTCATCGGCCCGTACCCAGCCGCGATGCTGGGAAACGGCGGTTTCGACAATCGCCAGGCCCAGCCCTGTGCCGCCGGATTCGCGATCGCGCGCTTCATCAGTGCGGTAGAACGGCCGGAAAATCTGCTCCCGATCGGCCGGTGACACGCCGGGGCCGTCATCATCCACCGTAATGGTGATGCCTTCCTCGTCACAGGCAAAGGCCACGGCAATGTGATGATGGGAATAACGCAGCGCATTGCGCACGATATTCTCCAGCGCGCTGTCCAGGGCGGAAGGGTTGCCAATCAGCGTCCACGGGCCCGGCGGAGAGGTGATCTCCAGCTTTTTGCCCATTTGCTCCGCCTCAAATTGCGCATTTTCCAGCACGTCCGCCCACAGGGTATTGGCCTTCAGCGGTTCGCGCGCCAGCTCGTTTTTATGCTGGCTGCGGGACAGCACCAGCAGATCGTTGATCATGCTGTCCAGCCGGTGCGCCTCGGTTTCAATACGCTCCAGCTCTTTACCCTCGCCATGACGCCGGCGCATCAGGGCCGTAGCCAGTTGCAGGCGCGTCAGCGGGGTGCGCAGTTCGTGGGAGATGTCAGAAATCAGCCGTTGCTGGGCGGTGACCATTCTTTCCAGCGCGCTCACCATCTGGTTGAAACTCGCCCCGGTCGCCAGGAATTCCTGCGGCCCGGCTTCCAGTTCCGGATGCTGCTTCAGGTTGCCGCGCGCCACATCATCTGCGGCGTTTTTCAGCTTGCGCGCCGGTTTCGCCAGGCTCCACGCCAGCCACAACAGCAGCGGTGAGCTGATTAACATGGTGACGATCAGCAGCAGCAGCGGCCGGTCAAACATCAGGTTGATAAAGTCAGACTGCGGGCTGTTGGCAGGGCGGATTAAGTAGAGCTGGTAGTTGTCTTCACCATCACGGATCGAGAACGGGCCGACCATTTCCACCCGGCCATATTTTTTCTTTTTCGGCCGATCGGCGTTATCCGACTGGCCGATAAAGTTACGGACGATCTGCATCTCGTTGCGCTGCGCGCCAATCACCCGCCCTTCACTGGTGACCAGCAACAGGCGCTGGCCCGGCGGCGCCCATTTGTCGATGGCGCGGAACAGACGCCGCCACCACATCAGGTCATTGGCCGGATCGCTGGCCAGCTCGGCTTCCACATGCTGTTCCAGCATCAGCCCCTGCCGCTGCTCACTTTCGAGCAACGGGGTCAGCTGGCGGGAGTCCAGTTTAGGTACCATCAACACTAACATCAGCACCAGCGCCAGGGTAAACCAGAAAATGGCGAAGATTCGTGCTGTTAAACTGTTGATCATGTTGCGGATACCATCAGATAGCCACGGCCGCGCAGGGTTTTGAACCACGGGTGCCCGTCTTTGCGTTCAGGCAGTTTGCGGCGCAGGTTGGAGATGTGCATATCAATTGCGCGGTCAAACGGCGTCAGGCGTTTGCCCAGCACTTCCTGGCTGAGATGCTCACGTGACACGACCTGGCCCAGGTGCTGCGCCAGCAGATAGAGCAACGTGAATTCCGTGCCGGTCAGATCCAGCACCTGATTTTCAAAGCTGGCTTCCTGTCGCCCTGGGTTCAGTTGGAGGCAATCCACCTGTAAGGTCGGCGCGCCGCTTTCCCCATTCTGCTGCTGCTCGCTCCAGTGTGAACGGCGCAGGATGGCGCGGATGCGGGCAACCAGCTCCCGGTCATTAAACGGCTTCGGCAGGTAGTCATCTGCGCCCAGTTCCAGCCCCAGCACGCGGTCCAGCTCGCTGCCGCGGGCGGTCAGCATAATCACCGGCGTCTGGTGGTGCTGGCGCAGCTCTTTCAGGGTATCAATGCCGTTTTTCTTCGGCATCATGATGTCCAGCAACAGCAGGTCAATACTGCTGTCCAGCTGTTCCAGGGCCTGTTCACCGTCATGGGCGACCACGACGTCAAACCCTTCCATATCCAGCAGTTCTTTCAAAAGCGACGTGAGTTCACGGTCGTCATCGACTAAAAGGATTTTATTCATTGTCTTTACCTCTAGACGCAAAATACGTCATCAATTGTTGGCATTCCATGACTTTACGAAGTTTTACATGCACTGACGCATGTTTGCAGCTGCTGCCCTACACTGGTTCACATTGAATAACGAATCGTGAACGGCACCAGGAGTTTTTAGATGCAAAAGGTAACTGCGTTAGTGTTGGCCACCTTGTTGCCGCTCTCTGCGGGTATGGCACAGGCTGCTGAGACAACGACCAGTGAACCTGCCTGGCACCATAACGAATCCATGCTGAAGCATGGCTACGCGAACAATGAATTAATGTTTGATGGCGTCAGCCTCACGGAAGAACAACGCCAGCAAATGCGTGACTTGATGCACCAGGCACGTCGTGACATGCCCCGTATCAATGTAGCTGAAATGGAAACCATGCATAGGCTGATCACGGCGAAGAACTTTGATCAGGCTGCGGTTGAGGCCCAGGCCGAAAAGATGGCCCGTGAGCAAGTGGCCCGCCAGGTTGAAATGGCCCGGGTGCGTAACCTGATGTACAACCTGTTGACCGATGACCAGAAAACCGTGCTGGCACAGAAACACCAGCAACGTATGGACCAATTGCAGAGGATGCAACAAGTGCAACAGCAAAACGCGCAGCGCATGAACGAGTTGCAACCGACTTCTGCCCAGAAGCTGAGTACCAAAGAGTAGTACCCTGTTTTTCCTTGCCATAGACACCATCCCTGTCTTCCCCACCGAAAGGTGGGGTTTTTTTTGCACTTTTTTGCAGGCAGATTCTTTCTGACTTATCACGGTAGCCTGACTGTTTTACGCTGTATCATGCTTCCGCCGGCCTGCGGCCGGTTCACCCTTCCGGTGATAAGCGTGCAAACATGGCCTCTTTTCATCCCTCTGACGGGGTTAGGAATAGTGCTATTCTTATAGCATCAATGTGCGGCAGAAAAAGGTATGATACCTCCCGCAGCGTGTTGGTATTCCGTGCCGGCTCAGACGCGCACGCACGCTTCATTACCCAGGACACCTGCCTGTCGTTAACGCAGGAACGGCAAGGACATAAGAACATCAGGCCAGTTTTCACCAGGAAACGTTTTTGGATGCCGATTATTGAACAGCCTTGCAACAAGCAGTGGATTACCCGGCGATAGAGTGACCTGAATCAATTCAGCCAGGGCTTTTTGTTATACTATCGCTGACCCAAAGACCGGTTCATTTTCTATACTGCGCGGCGTACGTATAATCGGCGGAATAAGCATTTTTAAGAAATTGCATCTACAAGTTCAGAGGTAGTCATGATCAAAAAAATTGGTGTACTGACGAGTGGCGGTGACGCCCCAGGTATGAATGCTGCAATCCGCGGTGTTGTGCGTGCCGCATTGACCGAAGGGCTGGAAGTTTTCGGTGTCTATGACGGCTACCTCGGCTTGTACGAAGATCGCATGGAAAAACTGGACCGCTACAGCGTGTCCGATATGATCAACCGCGGCGGTACCTTCCTGGGTTCTGCCCGTTTCCCTGAATTCCGTGATGAAGCGGTTCGCGCCAAAGCTATTGAAAACATGAAAAAACGCGGCATCGACGCGTTAGTGGTTATCGGCGGTGACGGCTCCTACATGGGGGCAAAACGCCTGACCGAAATGGGCTTCCCGTGCATCGGCCTGCCGGGCACCATCGACAATGATGTGGCCGGTACCGACTACACCATCGGCTATTTCACCGCGCTGGAAACGGTCGTCGAAGCGATTGACCGCCTGCGCGATACCTCCTCTTCTCACCAGCGTATCTCGATTGTTGAAGTGATGGGGCGTTACTGTGGTGACCTGACCCTGGCCGCGGCCATTGCCGGTGGCTGTGAGTTCATCGTCCTGCCGGAAGTTGAGTTTACCCGTGACGATCTGGTCGAAGAGATTAAAGCCGGTATCGCCAAAGGGAAAAAACACGCGATTGTGGCGATCACCGAACACATCTGTGACATCGACGAGCTGGCGCGCCACATTGAGAGCGAAACCAAGCGCGAAACCCGCGCCACGGTGCTGGGCCACATCCAGCGCGGCGGTGCGCCGGTCGCCTACGACCGTATCCTGGCGTCCCGCATGGGCGCATACTCCATCGAGTTGCTGCTCCAGGGTTACGGCGGCCGTTGTGTCGGTATTCAGAACGAGAAGCTGGTTCACCATGACATCATTGATGCCATCGAAAACATGAAGCGGCCGTTCAAGTCTGACTGGCTGGATACCGCGAAAAAGCTCTACTGATCCCCTGTTTTCAAAAAACCTCCCGCCGGGAGGTTTTTTTTCGCCTTCAAATGCTTATTCCAAAAAAACATAGTCGCTATCTTTTTATTCTTTAATCCTTGCCGGGGTTTCTGGCAGGCTGAAAGCCATAAACCACTTTGCAATGATCGACACCGGGAGAGCATAACGATGCGTAAATGGGGAGTAGGACTGGCACTGATGCTGGCCGCAACAGGCACTTTGGCAAAAGATATTCAATTGCTTAACGTTTCTTACGACCCAACGCGGGAGCTCTACCAGGAGTATAACCAGGCGTTTACCAAATACTGGCAAGCGAAAACCGGCGATCATGTCACGATTCGCCAGTCACATGGCGGCTCCGGCAAGCAGGCGACCTCTGTGATCAACGGTATTGATGCAGACGTCGTCACGCTGGCGCTGGCCTATGATGTGGACGCTATCGCTGAACGCGGCCGGATTGATAAAGCCTGGATCAAACGCCTGCCGGATAACTCCGCGCCGTACACCTCCACCATCGTTTTCCTGGTGCGTAAAGGCAACCCGAAACAGATCCACGACTGGCCGGATTTGGTGAAGCCCGGCGTGTCGGTGATTACCCCGAACCCGAAAACCTCCGGCGGCGCACGCTGGAACTACCTGGCTGCCTGGGGCTACGCACTGCACCACAACAATAACGACCAGGCCAAAGCACAGGATTTCGTGAAGGCGTTGTATAAAAACGTGGAAGTGCTGGATTCCGGTGCCCGCGGTGCCACCAATACCTTTGTGGAACGTGGTATGGGTGACGTGCTGATCGCCTGGGAGAACGAAGCCCAGCTGGCAGTGAAAGAAGTGGGTAAAGATAAGTTTGATATCGTGACGCCGAGCGAGTCCATTCTGGCGGAGCCAACGGTGTCTGTGGTGGACCGTATTGTAGACCGCCGCAACACCCGCGAAGTGGCGGAAGGCTACCTGAAATATCTCTATAGCCCGGAAGGCCAGACGATTGCCGCGCAGAACTACTACCGCCCGCGTGACCCGGCAGTTGCGGCAAAATTTGCCAACGAATTCCCGAAACTGAAGCTGTTTACTGTGGATGACGTCGCCGGCAGTTGGGCTGACGCGCAGAAAACGCACTTCGCCACCGGTGCCATCTTTGACCAGATCACCCGCCGCTAATGTTTTAAGGGCGATATCAGTTTTTCAGGACGAGAAACCCTGCGTCCAGCGCAATAAAAAACCCCGCCAGGCGGGGTTTTTTTATGGGCCAACGGCAGGGAAATTACGCGCGTTTGGCTTCTGCTGCCGCTTTCACGATCACGGCAAACGCGTCAGCTTTCAGGGACGCACCGCCCACCAGCGCGCCGTCGATGTCCGGCTGGGTGAAGAGTTCAGCCGCGTTACCGGCGTTCACGGAACCGCCGTACTGGATGATCACTTTCTCAGCGACGTCAGCATCCTGTTTGGCAATGTGGTCACGAATGAATTTGTGCACTGCCTGTGCCTGTGCCGGGGTCGCAGATTTGCCGGTACCAATCGCCCAGACCGGTTCATAGGCAATCACGGTGTTTTCGAAGGCTTTCGCGCCCAGGGTGTTCAGCACGGCGTCGAGTTGTTTGGCGCACACGGCTTCCGTCTGGCCGGCTTCGTTTTCCGCTTCGGTTTCACCGATGCACAGCACCGGGATCAGACCGGTGTCTTTCAGCACGCCAAATTTCTTGGCGATGAACTCATCACTTTCTTTGTGATAGGTGCGGCGCTCAGAGTGGCCGATGATGATGTATTGCGCGCCGATGTCTTTCAGCATTTCGGCAGAAGTTTCGCCGGTAAATGCACCTGACAGGTTAACGCCTACGTCCTGGGCACCCAGGGCAATGCGGCTGCCGGCCAGCTGGTGGCGGGCCTGATCCAGATAGAGTGCCGGAGGTGCGATGGCTACGCCGCAACCGTTGACTGCGCTCAATTCGTTACGCAGGCCTGCGATCAGTTCGTTAACCATATGGGTACTGCCATTAAGCTTCCAGTTACCCATTACTAAGGGATGACGCATGTTAAATCCTCCAAGCTGAGAGACGAGATTCGACTAAAATGACTGCCTTACAGGCAATTTACCTGCGGACCAGTATAGAGAGGATTGCTGCAAAAGGCTTTGCTTTTCGTCATGGTTAACCCTGCTCTTACGGCTCCGAAAGGGCCAGTTTCACCGGTTCTACGGCAAACGTCAGCCCCTTTTCCCCGTTATCAGACACCACATAGCGAATGGCACCAACCTGGTGCTGATAAAATTGCGCGCCTTTACCGGCTTCCAGCAGTTCCGCCACCCTGGCGGTACTCTGCTCGACATTCAGCGCCGGTTCGAACTCACGCATCAACGCCGCCATATAACTGATGGCGGTGGCGCGCGCGGCTTTTTCCTCGTTACCCTGAATCGGCAGGTAGGTCACCTGCATGGTTTTGATTTTGCCGGTGCCTTTCTCCAGCGCGGTTGACGCATAGAGATTTTCATTGATCTTGCTGGCGGCGCGCGTCAGGACGGCATGGGGTTCGGTGTCCGGAATCGAGCGAAACTCGTTAATCGGCAGGGAGGGGTTCTGGCCGTTATAGGTTTCACGGAATTTCACCACCGTCATGTCAAACGTGGGGGCGCCATTCAACAGATAAGGCGCTTTGGGCATCTCATTGCCCAGGGCGCTATGCCCGGCATCGGGCGGATCGGCCACCGCGCGGGGCAGGGCACTGACGGCCAGCAGGGCGGCCAATATTGGAATCAGGGATCTTTTCATCATGTCGTATATATCGCGGGAATCTGTGTCCGATTAAAACGGCATTCAGGGGTAAAAGTCAAAAAAGCCGCACTGCGCTGCCGGGGCGAGCGGGCGTGAGGTACACTGGCGCTCAGTGCGGATAAGGAGAAGCGTGAATGACATTGCAGGCATGGGGATTTTCTTTTCGCGGCCGTCTGGGGCGGCGGGATTTCTGGGTATGGCTGGTGGTGTGGTTAGTGGTGATGGGCGCGGCGTTCCTGGCCGCTGACCGGCGCTGGGTGGAGATTCAGTCGGCCGCGTTCCTGATTGTTTTCCTGCTGTGGCCCACCTCGGCGGTGCTGGTGAAACGCCTGCATGATCGCAACCGCGCCGGTGGGTGGGCATTTTTATTGATTCTGGCCTGGGTACTGGCAGCCGGAAACTGGCAGATGCTGCCGTCAACGGCGTCCTGGGCGCTGGGCCGCCTGCTGCCGTCAGTGATTTTTGCCATGATGCTGGTGGAGTGCGGCTTTATGCCGGGCACGCCGGACAAAAACCGCTTCGGCCCGCCGGCTGAACCGGTGCGTTACCGGTTATAGCCGGGCGGACGGGGCCGGTTACCAGTAATGCTCGCTGGTAATGTGGCCCGGTTTGCGGCGCAGGTGTTTGCGCATCTCGCGGCTCTCTTTCAGCACCTGCTGCGTGTCGCGCACCATCTGCGGGTTGCCGCACAGCATGACGTGGCTGGTTTCCGCCTCCATCGGCAGGCCGACCGCCGCTTCCAGTTCCCCGCTCTCAATCAGCGCCGGGACACGCCCGGTCAGGGAGCCGGGGACGGTTTCGCGGCTCACTACCGTCTGGATTTTCAGCTTGCCGTTCAGTTGCTGCTGAAGCTGTTGCATCAGCGGCAGGTAGCTGAGATCGCGCGCATAACGGGCGGCGTGTACCAGCACGATGTGGTCAAAACGCGCCAGATCTTTGCCCTCCTGCAAAATAGAGAGGTAAGGGCCAATGGCGGTGCCGGTGGCCAGCATCCACAGCGTCCGGCATTCCGGCACTTCATCCAGCACAAAAAAGCCGGCGGCCTCTTTCGTGACCATCAGTTCATCACCGGGCTGTAACGCATGAAGCCGTGGGCTGAGCTTGCCCTCCGGCACCGTCACCAGATAAAACTCCAGATTCTTATCGCTGGGCGCATTGACATACGAGTAGGCGCGCTGAACGCGCTCGCCCTCTATCTCCAGCGCCAGCTTAGCGAATTGCCCGGCCGTGAAAGGATCGACCGGCGCATTGACCTGGATGCTGAAGAGGCCGTCTGTCCAGTGTTCCACCTGCGTGACCTTTCCTGTTACCCACTCTGCCATAGTGTCAGTGCTCCTGTTGATTATCGGGTGGCCGCGTTGCGGCACGCTGCATCCTGTGACCCCGATGGTAGGTGATCTTTCTGTGAACAATTATCGATTAAATGGGATTGGCGTGCTGAAAGGCCGGCTGGCGTACAGCGCGCTTTACAGCGCTGGAGCGGCCGCCTGCCAGCCCGCCTGAAACCAGATCGCTGCAAAGTTTTAACAATAGCCGCAGTTTTGGTAGCGTACAGCCCACTTTCCCGGCCGCGGGCGCGCCGGCCTCCCAGCTTGATTTACTACCCTGAAAACCATGAAAAAAATTGAAAACCTTCACCTGATGGCCATGCTGATCCTGCTGGTGGCCGTCGGGCAGATGGCGCAGACCATTTATGTGCCGACCATTGCTGAGATAGCGCAGGACTTTGCCGTTAAACCCGGCGCAGTGCAGCGGGTAATGGCCGCCTACCTGATGATGTATGGCCTCTCCCAACTGGTGTATGGCCCGGTGTCAGACCGGGTGGGGCGGCGGCCGGTGATCTTTACCGGGATGCTGATTTTCCTGCTGGGTGCCGCCGGGGCGCTGCTGGCTACCGGCCTGAACGGGCTGATTGTGGCCGGGGCGGTGCAAGGCATGGGCACCGGTGTTGCCGGGGTGATGGCGCGTACCATGCCGCGTGACCTCTACGCCGGCAGTGCGCTGCGTCAGGCGAACAGCCTGCTGAATATGGGCATTCTGGTCAGCCCGCTGCTGGCACCTCTTATCGGCGGTGCACTGGCGGGCTGGTTTGGCTGGCGCGCCTGTTTCGCCTTTCTGCTGCTGTTGTGCAGCGGAGTCGCGTTAGCGATGTATCGTGGGCTGCCGGAAACCCGCCCGGCGGGGCAGGCACCGCGGGCGCTGTTCAGCGGCTTTAAACCGTTGCTGGCCGACGGCAACTTCAGCCGTTACCTGGTGATTCTGATGGGCGCGCTGGCAGGGATCGCGGTGTTTGAAGCGAGTTGCGGCGTGCTGATGGGCGGCGTGCTGGGGCTGAGCAGCCTGACGGTGAGTATCCTGTTTATCCTGCCGCTGCCGGCGGCTTTTTTCGGCGCCTGGTTTGCCGGTAAGGCGGGTGCCTCGTTTCACCAGCTGATGTGGTACGCGGTGCTGAGTTGCCTGCTGGCCGGGTTAATGATGTGGGTGCCGGGGTGGTTCGGCATCATGACCATCTGGACGCTGATTATCCCGGCGGCGCTGTTTTTCTTTGGCGCGGGGATGCTGTTTCCCCTGGCGACGACCGGTGCGATGGAGCCCTTCCCCTATCTGGCGGGGGCGGCCGGGGCGCTGGTCGGCGGGATGCAGAATATGGGGTCGGGACTGGTGGCCTGGCTCTCAGCGATGCTGCCGCAAACCGGCCAGTTCAGCCTGGGGCTGCTGATGTTCGCTACGGCGGTGCTGATGCTGCTCTGCTGGTGGCCGATGGCGGCCCGGCATCAGGAAGCGGGTGACACCGCCTGACACCGGGCGCAGATGCCCAGACGCGGTGGCTACAGGATGTAAGGGTGCAGCGCCGCGTCTTTGCGATCCAGGAAGTGCGTGGAGGTGATGCGGCGGATGGTGCGGGATTTACCGCGGATCAACAGGGTTTCGGTGGTCGCCATATTGCCCTGACGGCGGATGCCGTCCAGCAGATCCCCTTTGGTGATGCCTGTCGCGGAGAAGATCACATTGTCATTGCGCGCCATCTGTTCCAGCGTCAGCACCTGACCGGCCTCAATGCCCATCGCTTTGCAGCGTGCCAGCTCCTGCTCACCGATGCGGCGGTTCTCTTCACTCTCCCCTTTGACTTCATGGCGCGGCAACAGCCGGGCCTGCATGTCGCCGTCCAGTGCGCGGATCACCGCCGCCGAGATGACGCCCTCCGGCGCACCGCCGATGCCGTACATCACATCCACTTCGCTTTCCGGCATGCAGGTCAGGATAGACGCGGCCACGTCACCGTCAGGGATGGCAAAGACTTTCACCCCGAGCTGTTGCAGCTGCCTGATGGTGGCGTCGTGGCGCGGCTTGGCCAGAATGATCACCGTGAGGTCAGCCAGCGGTTTGTTGAGCCGGGCCGCGACGTTGCGCAGGTTTTGTTCCAGCGGCAGCGTCAGGTCAATACTGCCGTGTGCACCGGGGCCGACCACCAGTTTTTCCATGTACATGTCCGGTGCGTGCAGGAAGGTGCCGTGGTCGCCCACGGCCAGCACCGCCAGGGCGTTGGATTGGCCCATCGCCGTCATGCGCGTGCCTTCAATCGGATCCACCGCGATGTCGACGGCGTCCCCTTTTCCGGTGCCGACTTTCTCCCCGATGTAGAGCATCGGCGCTTCATCAATCTCCCCTTCGCCAATCACAATCCGGCCATCGATATCCACGTTATTCAACATGATGCGCATGGCATGGACAGCCGCGCCGTCAGCGGCGTTTTTATCGCCCCGGCCCAGCCATTTATAGCCCGCCAGTGCGGCGGCTTCGGTTACACGGGAAAACTCGATGGCTAATTCACGTTTCATGGCAAACCTGTCTGCGGTAAGGAAGATGCGCAGAAGTGTAACACAGGGGAAAGCGGGGCAGGGAACCGGGCAGGAGAGCAGGCTCCCCGGTAAGGGGAGCCTGAAGGGGCAGGTTATTCTTCGTGATCTTCCCAGGAGCGGGCGCGGGCAACCGCTTTTTTCCAACCGGCATAACGGTAGTTACGCTCTGTGGTTTCAATGCTCGGGCGGAATTCACGCTCGACCACTGCTTTGGCGCGCACTTCGTCCAGATCTTTCCAGAAGCCCACCGCCAGGCCGGCCAGGTAGGCCGCCCCGAGCGCCGTCACTTCACGGACTTCCGGGCGCTCCACGCGGGTGCCGAGAATGTCAGACTGGAACTGCATCAGGAAGTTATTAGACACCGCGCCGCCATCCACGCGCAGCGTTTGCAGGCGGGTGCCGGCATCGTTTTGCATCGCTTCCAGCACGTCACGCGTCTGGTACGCCACCGATTCCAGTGTGGCGCGGATAATATGGTTGGCGTTTGCGCCACGGGTCAGGCCGAAAAGTGCGCCGCGGGCATACGGGTCCCAGTAGGGGGCACCGAGGCCGGTAAAGGCCGGCACCATATACACGCCGTTGGAGTCTTTGACCTTCAGGGCGAAATACTCGGAGTCCGCCGCGTCGCTGATCAGTTTCATCTCATCACGCAGCCACTGGATCGCCGCGCCGCCGATGAACACGGCCCCTTCCAGCGCATAGTTCACTTCGCCGCGCGGGCCGCAGGCGATGGTGGTCAACAGGCCGTGGGTCGAGGTCACGGCTTCGGTGCCGGTGTTCATCAGCATAAAGCAGCCGGTGCCGTAAGTGTTTTTCGCCATGCCGGGTTCTACGCAGAGCTGGCCGTACAGCGCCGCCTGCTGGTCACCGGCGATACCCGCGATAGGAATACGCGTGCCGCCCTTCCCGCCGATGTTGGTCTGGCCGTAAATTTCTGACGAGGATTTCACCTCCGGCAGCATCTCCCGCGGGATGTCCAGGATCTCCAGCATCCGCTGATCCCATTCCAGTTTATGGATGTTGAACAGCATGGTGCGTGAGGCGTTGGTGTAGTCGGTGATGTGCACGCGGCCCTGCGTCATTTTCCACACCAGCCAGGTGTCCACGGTACCGAACAGCAGTTCGCCGCGCTTGGCGCGCTCACGGGCGCCCTCCACGTGGTCGAGGATCCATTTCACCTTGGTGCCGGAGAAATAGGGGTTAATCACCAGCCCGGTCGTGTGCTGGATGTACTCTTCCAGCCCCTCTTTTTTCAGTTTCTCGCAGTAGTCCGCGGTGCGCGGGTCCTGCCAGACGATGGCGTTATAGATGGGTTTGCCGCTCTCTTTATCCCAGACAATCGCGGTTTCACGCTGGTTGGTAATCCCGAGCGCGGCGATCTGGTCAGAACGGATGTCAGCATGTGCCAGCACTTCCACCAGTGTTGAGCTTTGGGAGGCCCAGATGTCCATCGGGTCATGCTCAACCCAGCCCGCTTTCGGGTAGATCTGGGTAAATTCACGTTGGGAAACCGCCACAATGTTGGCATCGTGATCGAGAACTACCGCGCGGGAACTGGTTGTGCCCTGATCAAGCGCGACAATGTATTTTTTTTCTGGCGTCATCATAATCATCCTGCAAAAAGTTAACCGGGAACGCGTTATTGCTTACGCTTTGCGCTGTGTAGGCTGAGGGGCTGCTTTGGCTTTCTCGTCTGTCTCGCACACTTCGCACGGCAGATGGCGGCCAATCAGGGCGCGGTAGCCAAAGGCACCGAGGGACGCCCCCACCAGTGGGCCAAAGATCGGCACCAGGAAATAAGGGATGCTCAGCCCGCCGGTAAAGGCGACTTTGCCCCAGCCCGCCAGGAAGGCGAACAGTTTCGGGCCGAAGTCACGCGCCGGGTTCAGGGCGAAGCCGGTCAGCGGGCCCATAGACCCCCCGATCACCGCAATCAGCAAACCAATCAGCAGCGGGGCCAGTGGGCCGCGCGGCACACCGTTGCCGTCATCGGTCAGGGCCATAATCAGGCAGACCAGAATAGCGGTGATAACGGTTTCCACAATAAATGCCTGCAAAATCGAGATGTGCGGGTTAGGGTATGTCGAGAAAATTCCCGCCAGGTCAAGGCTTTCCACGCTGCCGCGGACCATATTGTGGCCTTGTTCATACACAAAGAACAGATTGTAATAGAGGCCGTAGACCAGGGCGGCGGCACAGAAGGCCCCGGCGAACTGCGCCAGGATGTACGGGGCGACTTTACGGCCGTCAAAGCAGGCGAACAGCCATAACGCGATGGTGATTGCCGGGTTGAGGTGGGCACCTGAAATGGCGGCGGTCATGTACACCGCCATGGCCACGCCCAGGCCCCAGATGACGCTGATTTCCCACTGTCCGAAGCTGGCACCCGCCAGTTTCATGGCCGCCACACAACCGGCGCCGAAGAAAATGATAAGACCAGTTCCCAGGAATTCGGCGATGCATTGGCCTTTCAGGGTAGTGCTGGTTAATTGGCTCATAGTGAAGTCCTACAGACGGTAAGGTTCATAAGTTATTGTTGGTCGCTGTGATGTAACAAAGGTTAATTCACTTAATTGCTCATTTTAGAAATGAGAACACAATGTGAATTTATCGTTAACGAGCAAAAACGAGAAATAGCGAACTTAAAATGTGTGTGGTCTGTCATAAAAATGAGCGAATACGCGTTATTTTCTCGCCAATTTACGCTAATCGCGCATCTGTAAACCGGTCATCTTACCGTTTCGCGTCAGGCGCCTGCGCGTGGTGGTTCACGCTTTTTTGCCGGGCCGGCAAATGAGGGGAATAAAATGGCGCACTCAGCCCGGTTAACGCCGGGATGTGGCTAGACAGCGGCAGACAGGCTACATACAATCGACTTTATTAAATACAACCGGATTTGTTCAAGCGGCGCGCCGAGCTGATTCAGCCGCAGCGTTTCGAAAAGGGCGCTTGTTTTCAAAACTAAGCCGTTTTGCTGCCTCTGCCTCCCCTGGAGCGGACGACACAACAAGCTGTACGCCTTACGCACATAAGAGGAATTAAGAATGTCATTTGAAGTTTTTGAGAGATTAGAAGCGAAAGTTCAGCAGGCGATTGACACCATCACCCTGTTGCAAATGGAAATTGAAGAACTGAAAGAGAAGAACAACACGCTCTCTCAGGAAGTTCAGAATGCCGGCAGCCACCACGAAATGCTGGTGCGTGAGAATGAGCAGCTGAAACAAGAGCAGCACGTATGGCAGGATCGTCTGCGTGCCCTGCTGGGAAAAATGGAAGAGGTCTGATTCCCTCGCACCCGGCGCACGCCGCAAGGGTGTAAAGTCAGAACGAAAAAGGCACTCCGCAGAGTGCCTTTTTGTTGCCCGGCGAACTTGCCCCGGACGCGGCTTATTCGATGTCGAGCGGATCTTCCGACAGGATAATCCCGGTGTTGTCTGCATAGAGATGATCGCCGGAGAAGAACGTCACCCCGCCGAAATTGACGCGGATATCACTTTCGCCAATGCCTTCACCGGCAGCCCCGGCCGGGATGGCGGCCATCGCCTGGATGCCGATGTCCATCTCTGCCAGATCGTCCACCTGGCGTACCGCGCCGTAAACCACCAGCCCTTCCCACTCGTTCTGCGTGGCAATTCGCGCCAGCTCGGCATTGATTAACGCCCGGCGCACCGACCCCCCACCATCAACCAGCAGCACCCGGCCGCGGCCATTCTCTTCTAACAGATCATACAGCAGGCCGTTATCTTCGAAACATTTCACGGTAGTGATCTGTCCGCCAAATGAGGTACGCCCGCCAAAGTTGGAGAACAGAGGCTCAACGACGTTCACCTCTTCGTGATAAATATCGCACAGTTCGGAAGTATCGTATTTCATAGGATTAACGTCTGGTTGATGCAGGAATATCCAGTATATCCCTTTCTGGCGGATGTTGGCAAAATCATCAATTGTTAACTTTGCCTTCAGCCATAATGAATTAACTGATGCTCAGCACCACACCGAGCGCAAACAACACGTTGGTTAACAGCGCGGCTTTAACCATCTGCTCCAGCATCGGCCGCATCGCCGAGGCTTGCTGTTCCCGTACCACAAACCGCCCGTGGCGCAGCAACACCGGCAGCGCCAGCACAAACAGCCAGCCCCAGGGGCTGTGCAAGTACAACAGCGCAAACAGGGTAAAACAGAGCACCGCGCCCGCCAGCAGCATGGCGTGATAGTAGCGCCCTTTACGTGCGCCCAGCCGTACCGCCAGGGTATTTTTGCCGTTGGCGCTGTCGCTGTCGATGTCCCGCAGGTTGTTGATGTTGAGCACGGCCGCCGCCAGCAGGCCACAGGCGGTCGCGGGCAGGAACACTACGCCGTCAAGCCGGTGGGTTTGCAGGTAATAGGTGCCGGCAACGCTGATCCAGCCGAAAAACGTCAATACGGAAATGTCCCCCAGGCCGCGGTAGCCATAAGGTTTTGACCCCACGGTATAGGTGATGGCGGCGGCAATCGACAGCAGGCCAAGCAGCACAAAGCCCAGCACATCCTGCGGGGTGTCACAGGCCACGGCGATAAGCCCGATGCCGGACAGCAACGTCAGCAGCACGGAAATGATCAGCGCCCGTTTCATCTGTGCGGCGCTGATCACGCCTTTCTGCATACCGCGCAGCGGCCCGAGGCGGTCAGGCGTATCACTGCCTTTCAGCGCGTCGCCGTAATCATTCGCCAGATTGGACAGAATTTGCAGCAGGCCGGCGGTCAGCAGTGCCAGCAGGGCAATAACCGGGTGGAAACTGTGGTGCCAGGCGGCTATCGCCGAGCCTGCCACGATAGAGGCGAAAGCCAGCGGCAGGGTGCGCGGCCGCAGGCTTTCCAGCCAGGCACGGCCTGGCGAGGTATAACATTGTTCGCTCATGATTCGCTTTTGTCCGGGGGGAATGCCATAAAAAAACAGGGAGGCCGAAGCCTCCCTGCAAATAGTATGGGATTATGGACGCGAATTACAGGATAAAACGGCTCAAATCTTCATCGGCCACCAGCTGATCCAGGTGTTTCCCGACGTAGTCCGCATCAATTGCGAACGTTTCACCGCTTTTCTCGCTGGCGTCATAAGAGATGTCTTCCATCAGACGCTCAAGCACGGTGTGCAGGCGGCGGGCACCGATGTTTTCGGTGGTTTCGTTCACCTGCCAGGCTGCTTCTGCGATACGGCGGATGCCGTCTTCGGTAAAGGAGACCGTCACGCCTTCTGTCGCCATCAGCGCTTTATACTGCTCAGTCAGCGAGGCACTTGGCTCGGTCAGGATGCGTTCGAAATCGCTGGTCGACAGCGCCTGAAGTTCCACACGGATTGGCAGGCGGCCCTGCAATTCCGGGATCAGGTCAGCCGGGCTCGCCGTCTGGAAGGCACCGGACGCGATGAACAGGATGTGGTCAGTTTTCACCATGCCGTGCTTGGTAGAAACGGTGCAGCCTTCCACCAGCGGCAGCAGGTCACGCTGTACGCCTTCGCGGGAGACATCCGGGCCGGAGCCCTGGCCGCCGCGCTTACAGATTTTGTCGATCTCATCGATAAACACAATACCGTGCTGCTCAACGGCTTCGATCGCCTGCTCTTTCAGCTCTTCCGGGTTAACCAGTTTCGCCGCTTCCTCTTCGATCAACAGCTTGAACGCTTCTTTGATCTTGATTTTGCGCGGTTTCTGCTTCTGCCCTGCCAGGTTCTGGAACATGGACTGCAGCTGGTTGGTCATCTCTTCCATGCCCGGAGGCGCCATGATTTCAACGCCCATCGGGGCCGCCGCCAGATCGATTTCGATCTCTTTGTCGTCAAGCTGGCCTTCACGCAGTTTCTTGCGGAATGCCTGACGCGCAGCGGACGGCTCCTGGTTTTCATCCGGCACGCCCCAGTTGTTTTTCGCCGGCGGTACCAGCACATCCAGGATGCGGTCTTCTGCCATTTCTTCCGCGCGGTGGCGGTTTTTGTCGATCGATTGCAGGCGCACCATTTTCACGGCGGCATCCGTCAGATCGCGGATGATGGAATCGACTTCTTTACCCACATAGCCCACTTCGGTGAACTTGGTGGCTTCTACCTTGATGAACGGCGCGTTCGCCAGTTTCGCCAAGCGGCGGGCAATTTCGGTTTTACCCACACCGGTCGGGCCGATCATCAGAATGTTTTTTGGGGTCACTTCATGGCGCAGCGCTTCATCGAGCTGCATCCGGCGCCAGCGGTTACGCAGGGCAATGGCAACGGCACGCTTCGCTTTGTCCTGGCCGATGATGTAGCTGTCCAGCTCGCTGACAATCTCGCGCGGGGTCATTTCAGACCGTTGGGTCATAGTAGACGGCATAGTATTCGGTCCTTACGCTTTAGAAGGCAGTTCTTCAATAGTATGGAATTGGTTGGTGTAGATGCAGATATCGCCTGCAATACCCAGGGATTTTTCCACGATGTCACGGGCGCCCAGCTCAGTGTTTTCCAGCAGGGCGCGCGCCGCTGATTGGGCGTAAGGGCCGCCGGAACCAATGGCAATCAAATCATTTTCAGGCTGGATAACGTCACCGTTACCGGTGATGATCAGCGACGCGTTCTCGTCAGCCACCGCCAGCAGCGCTTCCAGGCGGCGCAGCATCCGGTCGGTACGCCAGTCTTTCGCCAGCTCCACGGCCGCTTTGACCAGATGGCCCTGGTGCATTTCAAGTTTGCGCTCAAACAGTTCAAACAGGGTGAAGGCGTCGGCCGTGCCGCCGGCAAAACCGGCAATCACTTTGTCATTGTAGAGACGGCGTACTTTACGCACGTTGCCCTTCATAACGGTATTTCCCAGGGTTGCCTGGCCATCGCCACCAATTACGACCTGGCCATTACGGCGCACACTTACAATTGTTGTCACGAGCAAACCCTCGTTGCAGTCAGAAAAGGCCCCCGGACCGGGGCATCAACACCGGGCCGGGGCATATTGAGAATAGAGATGGGGGAGGATTGTGGCTTTTCAACCCCCGGCTGCAAGGGGAATGCAGCCGGACATACCGACGCCGCGCAGGCGCTGTAAAGACTTATCTGCCGCGGCGCGGGAGCTGTAAGGCCCAAGCACCACGCGGTTCCAGCCGCCATTGGCGGTGATGCGGCTTTCGATGCCCTCAAAGGCCAGCTGCGCACGGATAGACTCCGCCTGGTCGCCGGTGCGGAAGGAGCCGCACTGCACCATCCAGCGCTGGGGCTTCTCTTTCTCTTTTTCTTTCGGTTTCTCCGCCTTCGGCTGCACTGCCGTGACCGGCGCGGCAGGCTGCGATGGCGTGGTTTGGGTCCGCGGCACGGTTTTCGGCGGCTGCGGCTGTACCGGCTGCTCGCGCGGCAGGCTGCTGGTCACCGGCGGCATCCGGGTGGTGGCCGGCGTATGCGTGCTCTGTGACGGATCGTTATACGGCACTTCAGAGAGCTGCGTCGGCTGCTGGCGCATGTCGGCCTGCATCTGCTCCAGCAACTGGCGCTGCTCCGGCGTCAGTTCCGTCTGCGATTTCACTTCACCGCCGGCGGTCGGTTCCGTCGGGGTCTGCACGCCTATCTGCCGGTTTTCCAGCTCTTTGATGTAACGCCAGCGCTCCTCCGGCTTCGGCGGCAACCCATTGCCCGGATGGGCAGGGTGCGCCGGCAGCAGCGGTTCCGCATCCTCTGACTTATTGTGCGTGATGAAATAGAGGCCACCGATAAATGTCACCAGAACCGCGACAGCCAGTGCCACCATCGTTTTGGAGATACCCGGAGAACTGCTTTTTTTCTTCCGGCCGGGGGCTTTCCGCCGCGCTCCTGCGCGCCCACGGCTTACATAGTCTCTCTGTGCCACTATCGTTTCGCTGTGTCGTGATGAAGAATGAAGTCGGTCATGTTACTGAACCCTAAAAAGTTTGACTAGCGCTTAGGCGCTGCGGTGCTGCCGCGTACCACCAATTCACTCTCGAGCAGCCGTGAGCCGCTTTGTACCGCATGACCCTGCAACTGTTCAAGTAATAGCAGCATCGCCTGGCGGCCAAGCTGGAACCGCGGCTGGGCGACGGTGGTCATCGGCGGGTCACTGTACTGGCAGAGTTTGATGTCATCAAAGCCGACCAGCGACACATCATAAGGCACGCGCAGGCCCAGTTTTTTCGCCTGGGAGAGCGCGCCCATCGCCATGATGTCGTTGTGGCAGAAGATGGCGGTCGGCGGTTTCGGCAACGACATCAGCGTGCCCAGCGCCTGCGCCCCGGCTTCGTAGCTGAAGTCCCCGCGCACAATATAGTGGCTCTCCACCGGCAGGTTATTGCGGCGCAGCGCCTGAATATAGCCCTGCAGCCGGTAATGGCACAGCGGCATTTTTTCCGGCCCGGCAATGCAGGCGATGCGCTGGTGCCCGAGGCGGTGCAGGTAATGTACCGCTTCGAAGGCCGCGGTCAGGTTGTCAATGTGCACGGTCGGCAGCTCCAGCTCCGGCGCGAACTCATTGGCCATGACCATCGGCGGCAGGTTGCGCTGCTCCTCTTTGCTGGCATCGAACGGCAGGTTCGAGCCGAGCAGCAGCATCCCGTCAATCTGCTTGGTGATAATCAGGTTGATAAAGGTACGCTCTTCCTGCTGTTGCTGGGCGCAGTCACCAATCAGCACCAGGTAGCCGTTTTCCGCGGCGGTGCGCTCAACGCCCTGGATCACATCGGCAAAGAACGGGTCGCTGATGTCCGGGACGATCACCAGAATGGTACGGGATTCGCTGCGTTTGATGTTGCGGGAGAGGGCATGGGGAGAATAGCCGACAGCCAGCACCGCCTGTTCAACCTTTTGCCGGGTTGGGGCGGAGACTTTTTCGGGGTTCATGAGGGCGCGCGACACAGTGGCGGTGGATACCCCGGCCATCTCGGCAACATCCTTCATGGTCGCCATCGGTATTTCTTTTTTTAATTCCAACGCGTCTCTCCTTGCACAGGCGGCAGGCCGGTGCCACTACCTGGAAAATCATGATGCTGAGCCACTGACGGCAGGCAACGTGTCATTTTGTCATACATGCCTGGTTCCCTGAGGCTGACAGCGTATCTGTTTTGGGTGCATACCTAACCACATTCTAAACAGATTGTGGTTAGGATTTGTTACCTAATTTGCATGAAAAGTGTGAGCAGTGAAGACTTTTTCGATGTGCTGCGCAACTCCGGCACCCGAGGGTGGCTTTTTTCCGGCGCGGGATTATCGTTCTGCCGGTCAGCCGTCGATCGGGTCAACATCCACTGTCCACTTGACCTTGCGTGACAGCGGCAGGGCAGCAATCAGGGGCTGGGACTCTGTCATCAGGCGCTGGAGCAGGCGGCGCGCCGGGTGCTGCAACAGCAACTGCCAGCGGAAACGCCCGCCGCGTTTGGGTTGCAGCGCCGGCACCGGGCCGAGGATCCAGAGCGACTCCTCGCGCAGCGGGCTGGCCTCAAACAGGGTGCGTAATTGCTGGAGGAACTGGGCCGCCAGCTGGTTATCCTGATCTTCCGCGCGGATCAGGATGTGGCTGGTAAAGGGCGGCAGAAACACGCTTTTGCGCTCGGCCAGCGTCTGGCGGGCAAAGGCGTCATACCCTTCCCGCAGCAAAATCTGCAACAGCGGGTGCTCCGGGTGGTGGGTTTGCAAAATCACCTCACCCTGTTTGCCCGCCCGCCCGGCGCGGCCGGAAACCTGGGTGTAGAGCTGGGCGAAGCGTTCTGCCGAGTGGAAATCGCCGGAAAAGAGCGCGCCGTCCACGTCCAGCAGGGAAACCAGTGTGACATCCGGGAAGTGGTGGCCCTTCGCCAGCATCTGCGTGCCGATCAGGATGCGCGCACCGCCGCGGTGAACATCGGCCAGGTGTTGCTCCAGCGCGCCTTTACGGCTGGTGGTGTCGCGGTCGATGCGGGTGATCGGCGTGTCCGGGAACAGCGGGGCCAGCTCATGTTCCAGCTGCTCCGTACCAACGCCCACCGGCATCAGCTGCGTGGAGCCGCATTGCGGGCACTGGTACGGCACGCGCCGCTGGCTGTCACAGTGGTGGCAGCGCAACTGCCGCAGGTGCTGGTGCAGGGTGTAGTAGTGGTCGCAGCGCTGGCATTCGGCGATCCAGCCGCACTCATGGCAAAGCAGGGCCGGGGCGTAACCGCGCCGGTTGAGGAACAGCATCACCTGGTTGTCTGCCGCCAGATGTTCACGCATCCGTTTCAGGAGCGGCTGGGAAAGGCCCGCTTTCAGCGGCAGCCCTTTCAGGTCCAGCAGGTGCTGGGCAGCCGGGCGGGCGTTACCGGCGCGGCGCGCCAGCGTGAGCTGGCGGTATTTGCCGGTCTGGACATTGTGCAGCGTCTCCAGCGCCGGGGTGGCCGAGCCCATGACGATCGGCACATCTTCCGCATGGGCGCGGTACACCGCCAGGTCGCGCGCATGGTAACGCCAGCCTTCCTGCTGTTTATAGGAGCTGTCATGCTCTTCATCGATGATGATGACGCCGAGCCGCGCAAACGGGGTAAACAGCGAGGAGCGCGTGCCGATGACGATCGCCGCCTCACCGTTACGCGCCCGCAGCCACACGGCCAGCCGCTCGCTGTCATTCAGGCCGGAGTGCAGCACCTCCACCGGGGCATTGAAACGCTCGCGGAAGCGGGCGATGGTTTGCGGCGTCAGGCCGATTTCCGGCACCATCACCAGTGCCTGCTTACCGGCGGCGAGGATATTCTCCAGAACGCTGAGGTAGACTTCGGTTTTACCGGAGCCGGTCACGCCTGCCAGCAGCCAGGGGGCGAAATGGTCATCCTCACTGCGGATCGCGCCCACCGCGGTGGCCTGCTCGGTGTTGAGCCGCAACCGCTCCCCGAGCACCTCAAAGCCCGGCCGCCAGTCCGCCACCCCGGCCGCCTGCGCGCGCAGGTCAGCCAGGCCTTTGGCACGCAGCGCCTGAAGTGCCGGTTCGGTCAGTTCGAGGTCAGCCACTGCGTCGCGCCAGACCGGCCCCTGTAACAGCGTGGCCAGCGCCTGCTGCTGCTTGCGCGCCCGTTTCAGGCTGTCGGGCGGCGTCACCCGCCCCTGTTCGGTGGCGAACCACTGCCAGCGCGGCGGCAGCTCAGCCATTTTGCCCTGGCGCAGCAGCACCGGCAGCGCATGGAACAGCACCTCCCCCAGCGGGAAGTGGTAGTAACCGGCGGCCCAGTGCAGCATCCGCCACATCAGCGGGCTGAACAGGCTGTGGCTGTCGAGCACGCCGTCCACCGGTTTGAGCTGGTCACGCGGCAGTTCGCTCTGCTCACTGACCCCTACCGCCACGCCCACCACCTGACGCTTGCCGAACGGCACGGTGATGCGCGCGCCGGGCACCACCGGCGGCAGGCCGTCAGGCAGCAGATAGTCAAAAGTACGGTTGAGGGGCACGGGCAGGGCGGTATGAACGACAGGCATCAGGTGTCCGGACTGTTAAAAAATGTCGGAATAGTGTACACTGTGTGCCTCAAAATGTGTGGATGCGTTTGCATCGGCCTGCGGGTTTCTGTATGATTCGCCGCCTTTGATACATTTTGATGTTATCAAAACCTAACTTTATCCACTACGCGTGGTGTCTGGCAAAACAGGGCTGGATAGCGACGCGGCCTTAACTGAGGTTTTCCCATGAAACAAGGTATCCACCCGAAATACGATTTCGTTACCATCACTTGCACCTGCGGTAACGTGATCAAAACCCGTTCTACTATGGGTCACGATCTGAACCTGGACGTGTGCAGCGCATGTCACCCGTTCTATACTGGTAAGCAACGTGACGTGGCTACCGGTGGTCGTGTTGACCGCTTCAACAAGCGTTTCAGCGTACCGGGCGCTAAGAAGTAATTACTGCCCGCACGACGAAAAAGGCGCCTTCAGGCGCCTTTTTGCATTTCTGGTTCCGGCATTTCTGCTTTTTCCCAGGTCTGGAAAAATCACCGCAACACGGCGGGCACCGGCCCACCGCCCCGCTTAATATTCCCAGGTATCGGGATCCACACCCATTTCGCGCATCATCACTTTCGCTTCTTCCGGGATCTCATCACTGCGTTCTTTGCGCAGGTCAGCATCATTCGGCAGCGGCTGGCCGGTAAAGGCATGAAGGAACGCCTCACACAACAGTTCGCTGTTGGTGGCATGGCGCAGGTTGTTCACCTGGCGACGTGTCCGTTCATCCGTCAGAATTTTGAGCACTTTCAGCGGGATAGACACCGTGATTTTTTTAACTTGCTCGCTTTTTTTACCGTGTTCAGCGTATGGGCTGACATATTCGCCGTTCCACTCAGCCATGGGACACCTTAAATTTGTCGGAAAAATATAAAATTCTAAAAACCGGCTGATTATGCCCGATCTTCACTGTTCTCACTAAACCAATCTTGATAAAAATCTCCGTTACCGGAGCAACCTCACTGACACGCCGTTGTAACCGGTCAACAGTCTTTCTTTCAGCCGCGCAACGGGGCTGCAACCTGCCTGACATGTTACTCACATTTGAAAACGCTATAATTTTAGCGGGTATTGTGGCTCTGCTCAATCTATACGCAAAGAAGTTTAGATGTCCAGATGTATTGACGTCTATTATCGATGCGATTAATCTTTAGGCCCTAACCCCCAGCATCCCGTCAGGGAGAGACCACATGACGCATAAGCAAGCAACCATCGCCGTACGCAGCGGCCTGAATGATGATGAGCAGTATGGCTGTGTTGTTCCCCCCATCCACTTGTCCAGCACGTATAATTTCACCGATTTCAACGAACCTCGCGCCCATGACTATTCACGCCGCGGCAACCCGTCGCGTGATGTGGTGCAGCGCGCGCTGGCGGATCTGGAGGGCGGTGCCGGTGCGGTGATGACCAGCAGCGGGATGTCAGCGATTCATCTGGTCTGTACCGTGTTCCTGAAACCCGGTGATCTGCTGGTGGCCCCACATGACTGCTATGGCGGCAGCTACCGCCTGTTCGACAGCCTGAGCAAACGCGGCGCATACCGTGTGAGGTTTGTCGACCAGGGTGACGCCGCCGCGCTGGCCGATGCGTTGCAGGAAAAACCTAAGCTGGTTCTGATTGAAACGCCGAGCAACCCGCTGTTGCGCGTGGTGGACATCGCCGCCATTTGTGAGGCATCACGGGCGGCCGGTGCGGTCACTGTGGTGGACAACACCTTCCTCAGCCCGGCGCTGCAACAGCCGCTGGCACTGGGGGCGGACCTGGTGGTGCACTCCTGTACCAAATACCTGAACGGGCACTCTGACGTGGTGGCCGGCGCGGTGATCGCCAAAGACCCGGCGCTGGCGACAGAGCTGGCCTGGTGGGCGAATAACATCGGTGTGACCGGGGCGGCGTTTGACAGCTACCTGCTGCTGCGCGGCCTGCGCACCCTATCGCCGCGCATCAAGCAACAGCAGAGCAATGCCCAGGCGATTGTTGCGTATTTAGCGCAGCAGCCGCAGGTGAAAAAGCTGTATCATCCTTCCCTGCCGGACAATGCCGGCCATGAGATCGCCTGCCGCCAGCAGGCCGGTTTCGGCGCGATGCTGAGTTTTGAGCTGGACGGCGATGAACCGACCCTGCGCCGCTTCCTGAAAGCGCTGAAGCTGTTCACGCTGGCGGAGTCGCTGGGCGGGGTAGAGAGCCTGATTTCCCATACCGCGACCATGACCCACGCGGGCATGGCACCGGAAGCGCGTAAGGCAGCCGGGATTTCCGACAGCCTGTTGCGGGTTTCCGTGGGTCTGGAAGACAGTGAAGATTTGATTGCCGATCTGGAACAGGCTTTCCAGGCGGCGGCAACGAGGTAAGCATGAATGCAATTGCGGTAGCAGCGCCGGCGGGGAGCCGGCAGTTGCACAAATTTGGCGGCAGCAGTCTGGCCGATGTGAAGTGTTATCTGCGTGTCGCCGGGATCATGGCGGAGTACGGCAAGCCGGGCGACATGATGGTGGTGTCGGCGGCAGGCAGCACCACCAACCAGCTGATCAGCTGGCTGAAGCTGAGCCAGAGCGACCGCCTGTCGGCGCATCAGGTGCAGCAGACGTTGCGCCGTTACCAGAGCGAGCTGATCGCCGGGCTGTTACCGCCGGAACTGGCTGAGCCGCTGATTACCCAATTCATTCACGATCTGGAACGCCTGGCAGCGCTGCTGGATGCCCCGCTGACGGATGCGGTGTATGCCGAAGTGGTCGGCCACGGTGAGATCTGGTCTGCGCGCCTGATGGCGGCAGTGCTCAATAAACTCGACTATCAGGCTGCCTGGCTTGATGCGCGCGATTTCCTGCGTGCCGAGCGTGCGGCCCAGCCGCAAGTGGACGAAGGCCGCTCCTACCCGCTGTTGCAACAATTGCTGGCGCAGCACCCGCATAAATATCTGGTCGTCACCGGCTTTATCTCCCGCAACGATGCCGGGGAAACGGTGCTGCTCGGCCGTAACGGCAGTGACTACTCTGCCACCCAGATTGGCGCGCTGGCCGGTGTCAGCCGCGTCACCATCTGGAGCGATGTGGCCGGGGTTTACAGCGCTGACCCGCGCAAGGTGAAAGATGCCTGCCTGCTGCCGCTGCTGCGGCTGGATGAGGCCAGCGAGCTGGCCCGCCTGGCGGCACCGGTGCTGCACGCCCGCACATTGCAGCCGGTTTCCGGCAGCGATATCGATCTGCAATTGCGTTGCAGTTACCAGCCGGAACAGGGCTCAACGCGTATTGAGCGCGTGCTGGCCTCCGGTACCGGTGCGAAAATCGTCACCAGCCACGATGATATCTGCCTGATTGAGTTTACTATTCCGCCGCAGCATGACTTTGTGCTGGCGCAGAAAGAGGTGGACCGGGTACTGAAGCGCGCCCAGATCCGGCCGCTGGCGACCGGTGTGCACCCTGACCGCAACCTGCTGCAACTCTGCTATACCGCTGAAGTCGCCGGCAGTGCCCTGCAGGCGCTGGAAGATGCCGGGCTGCCGGGCCAGCTTCACCTGCGTGAAAAGCTGGCACTGGTGGCACTGGTGGGTGCCGGGGTATGCAAAAACCCACTGCACAGCCACCGCTTCTATCAGGAGCTGAAAGACCAGCCGGTAGAGTTCATCTGGCAGGCGGAAGACGGCATCAGCCTGGTGGCGGTGCTGCGTGTCGGCCCGACGGAACACCTGATCCAGGGCCTGCACCAGTCGCTGTTCCGCGCCGAGAAACGCATCGGCCTGATGCTGTTCGGCAAAGGCAATATTGGGTCGCGCTGGCTGGAGCTGTTCGCCCGCGAACAGAAAAACCTCTCGGCGCGCAGCGGCTTTGAGTTCGTGCTGGCCGGGGTGGTGGACAGCCGCCGCAGCCTGCTGAGCTATGACGGGCTGGACGCCAGCCGGGCGCTGGCTTTCTTTGACGACGAAGCCCGCGAACAGGATGAGGAGTCGCTGTTCCTGTGGATGCGCGCCCACCCGTTTGACGATTTGGTGGTGCTGGACGTGACCGCCAGCGAAAGCCTGGCGGAACAGTACCTGGATTTCGCCAGCTACGGTTTCCACGTCATCAGCGCCAACAAACTGGCCGGTGCCTCCGCCGGCGACAACTATCGCCAGATCCGTGACGCCTTCGCCAAAACCGGCAGCCACTGGCTCTATAACGCCACCGTCGGCGCGGGGTTGCCGGTCAACCACACGGTGCGTGACCTGCGTGACAGCGGCGATACCATCCTGGCGATCAGCGGCATCTTCTCCGGCACGCTCTCCTGGCTGTTCCTGCAATTTGACGGCACGGTGCCGTTCACCGAGCTGGTCGACCAGGCCTGGCAACAGGGGCTGACGGAGCCTGACCCGCGCGTGGATCTGGCAGGCCAGGATGTGATGCGCAAGCTGGTTATCCTGGCGCGTGAAGCGGGCTATGACATTGAGCCGAATCAGGTGCGGGTCGAGTCACTGGTGCCGGCCCACTGCATCCAGGGCAGCGTCGATCAATTCTTTGAAGACGGCGATGCGCTGAATGAGCAGATGGTGCAGCGCCTGGAAGCCGCCAACGAAATGGGGCTGGTGCTGCGTTATGTGGCGCGTTTCGATGCCAACGGCAAGGCGCGGGTCGGCGTGGAAGCGGTGCGCCCGGAGCATCCGCTGGCCGCGTTACTGCCGTGCGATAACGTCTTCGCCATTGAGAGCCGCTGGTACCGTGATAACCCGCTGGTGATCCGCGGGCCGGGCGCGGGGCGCGACGTCACCGCCGGGGCGATTCAGTCCGATCTTAACCGCCTGGCCCGCCTTCTCTAATCCTTTCAATGCCTTCTGCCGCCCCGGCAGAAGGCGTTTCCCGCCTGTTGCATTTCCTGCTTGAATTTTCTTCACTCTGGGTGAAGATTACTCACCGTTGGCAAAGAATATTCAGTTGACTCTTTGACCAATCTCCGTCATTTTCTATCCATACGTTTAGACGTCTAGACGCTTATCATGCTAAGCAAACCGGATGTCACAAGAAGAACAACGTTCGATAACTTGATGCAGTGACTGATGAGGTAGGGTATGAGTTTTTTCCACGCAAACCAGCGGGACGCGCTGAACCAGAGTCTGGCCGAACTGCATGGTCAGTTTAATGTCTCCTTTGAGTTCTTCCCGCCGCGTACCAGCGAAATGGAAGATACCCTGTGGCGCTCCATTGACCGCCTCAGCAGCCTGAAACCGAAATTTGTCTCCGTGACTTACGGTGCCAACTCCGGCGAACGTGACCGTACCCACAGCATCATTAAAGGCATCAAAGAGCGCACCGGGCTGGAAGCCGCCCCGCACCTGACCTGCATCGACGCCACGCGTGACGAACTGCGCCAGATTGCCCTCGATTACTGGCACAGCGGCATCCGCCATATCGTCGCGTTGCGCGGCGACCTGCCGCCGGAAAGCGGCAAGCCGGAGATGTACGCCACCGATTTGGTCGCATTACTGAAAGAGGTGGGTGACTTTGATATTTCAGTCGCTGCCTACCCGGAAGTGCACCCGGAAGCCAAAAGCGCGCAGTCTGACCTGATCAACCTGAAGCGTAAAATCGATGCCGGGGCCAACCGCGCCATCACCCAGTTCTTCTTTGATGTGGAGAGCTACCTGCGCTTCCGTGACCGCTGCGTAACCGCCGGGATTGACGTGGAAATCGTGCCGGGCATTCTGCCGGTTTCCAACTTCAAACAGTTGCAGCGTTTTGCCGCCCTGACTAACGTGCGGGTGCCGCAGTGGATGACCCACATGTTTGAAGGGCTGGATGACGACGCCGAAACGCGCAAGCTGGTCGGGGCGAATATTGCGATGGACATGGTGAAAATCCTGAGCCGGGAAGGGGTGAAAGATTTCCACTTCTACACCCTGAACCGGGCAGAGATGAGCTACGCCATCTGCCATACGCTGGGCGTCCGCCCCGGTGCCGTGGCCCCGGTTCACGCCTGATTTTCCCGCCCTCTGCCAGGCCGCCGGTGCGGCCTTTTTTAAGCCTTTTCCGCACTCACAACGATCACCATAAAAAAGGGCACCCGTGGGTGCCCTTGTGCTTGTCGTTGACGTCAGCCGGTGTTGCGCATTCCGGCGGCGACCCCGGCGATGGTGACCATCAGCGCCTGTTCCACCTGCGGGTCCGGCTCTTCCTGCTGGCGCGAACGGTGCAGCAATTCAGCCTGCAATACGTTCAGCGGGTCGGTGTAGACGTTACGCAGCGCAATGGATTCGGCAATCCACGGCAGATCGGCCATCAGGTGATCATCATTGGCGATCCGCAATACCACGTTAATGTCGCTGGCCAGCTGATCGCGCAGTTGTTTGCCCAGCGGCCACAGCGATTTATCCACCAGCCGCTGATCGTAATACTCGGCCAGCCACAGGTCGGCCTTGGCATACACCATCTCCAGCATCCCGATGCGGGTGGAGAAGAACGGCCAGTCGCGGCACATGGTTTCCAGCTCGTCCTGGTTCCCTTCTTCCACTGCTTTTTGCAGCGCGGCACCGGCACCCAGCCAGGCGGGCAGCATCAGGCGGTTCTGCGTCCAGGCGAAGATCCAGGGAATGGCGCGCAGCGACTCGACGCCGCCGTTGGGGCGACGTTTGGCCGGGCGGGAGCCCAGCGGCAGTTTGCCCAGCTCCAGCTCCGGCGTGGCAGCGCGGAAGTAGGGCACGAAGTCCGGGTTTTCACGCACGTAGCCGCGGTACATGGTGCAGGAGACGTCAGAGAGCAGATCCATAATGCGGCGCCATTCCGGTTTCGGTTCCGGCGGCGGCAACAGGTTGGCTTCGAGGATCGCGCCGGTATAGAGCGCCAGGCTGCTGATGGTGACTTCCGGCAGGCCGAATTTGAAGCGGATCATCTCGCCCTGTTCGGTGACGCGCAGGCCGCCTTTCAGGCTGCCCGGCGGTTGTGACAGCAGCGCCGCATGGGCCGGTGCGCCCCCGCGGCCGATGGAGCCGCCGCGGCCGTGGAACAGCGTCAGCGCCACGCCGGATTTCTCGCAGGTTTTGATCAGCGCGTCCTGCGCACGGTACTGCGCCCAGGAAGCGGCCATCACACCCGCATCTTTCGCCGAGTCGGAATAGCCGATCATCACCATCTGCTTGCCCTGGATATAGCCGCGGTACCAGTCGATGTTCAGCAATTGGGTCATTACGCTGTCGGCGTTGTTCAGGTCATCCAGCGTTTCAAACAGCGGGGCAACCGGCATCGGGAACGGGCACCCCGCCTCTTTCAGCAGCAGGTGCACCGCCAGCACGTCAGACGGCGTGCGCGCCATCGAGATCACGTAGGCGGCAATCGAGCCTTCCGGCGCTTCTGCGGCCACTTTGCAGGTGTCGAGCACCTCGCGGGTCTCTTCACTCGGTTCCCAGTTGCGCGGCACCAGCGGGCGCTTGGAGTTAAGCTCGCGGATCAGGAACGCCTGTTTGTCCGATTCTGACCAGCTTTCATAATCGCCCAGCCCCAGATAGCGGGTGATTTCAGCAATCGCCTCGGTATGGCGGCTGCTCTCCTGGCGCAGGTCGATGCGCACCAGCGGCACGCCGAAACAGCGGATGCGGCGCAGGGTGTCAAGCAGCTGACCATTGGCGATGATGCCCATGCCGCAGGCCTGCAATGACTCATAACAGGCGTAGAGCGGCTCCCAGAGCTGCTCGTTCTGCACCAGCAGGTCATCCGGGCGCACGGCGTGCTCGCCTTTCAGTTTTGCTTCCAGCCAGGCCTGGGTTTTGGTCAGCTGGCTGCGTACCCCTTTGATGATTTCGCGGTACGGCTCCAGCACCTCATCGCCCCCGGCACGGGCGCGCAGTTCCGGCGTACAGTCGGACATCGACAGCTCAGAGACCAGCACCGCGATGTCACGCAGGAACAGATCAGTGGCTTTCCAACGGCTCAGCAGCAGGGCGCGGCGGGTGATTTCGGCAGTGACGTTCGGGTTGCCGTCGCGGTCGCCGCCCATCCAGGAGGTGAAGCGGATAGGCGTGGCGTCTACCGGCAGGCGGTAATCAATGGAATTTTCCAGTTGCTCATTAAGCTCACGCAGGAACGCGGGCACCCCTTCCCACAGGCTGTTTTCCACCACCGCAAAGCCCCATTTGGCTTCGTCAATCGGGGAGGGGCGATGCTTGCGGATCTCGTCGGTGTGCCAGGACTGGGCAATCAGCTGGCGCAGGCGGCGCATGATTTTATTGCGCTCGTAGTCGGCCAGATCGTTATGGTCGAGCTGGCTGAGGCAGGTGTTCACCTCCACCATTTTGTGGATCAGGGTGCGGCGGGTGATTTCCGTCGGGTGCGCGGTCAGTACCAGTTCAATCGAGAGATTATCCACCGAGTCACGCAGCTGGTCGTCTGTGACCTTGTTCTCTTTCAGGCGGGCGATCAGGTGCGCCAGCGCTTCCGGGTTGCTGGCCGCTTCGCCGTTCGGCGAGATGCTGTGGTACTGCTCGGCGGTATTGGTCAGGTTGAGGAACTGGCTGAACGCCCGAGCCACCGGCAACAGCTCCTCATTTGACAGGTTTTGCAGTGTGGAAAGCAGTTGCTGGCGGTGCGCCTCGTTACCGGCGCGGGAGGATTTGGATAACTTACGGATGGTTTCAACACGATCCAAAATGTGCTCGCCCAGTGTCTCCTTAATGGTTTCACCGAGCAGCTTGCCGAGCATACTGACATTACTTCGCATTGCAGAATATTGTTCGTTCATAGACCCTGACCTGTTTCTCTTGTGATTTTATGTTTTGTAAATAACTTTCACCCGAAAGGCATCGCTGCCCTGTTAATGCATCGTCTTACCGGCCTTACGGCCCTTCACTCTATATGTACCGCAAAAACGGCGATTTTCTTACTGCTAAAACCGCCTGAGCACTGAAATTTAATTACAGGCTGCCGCGTATCAGCCCGGCTAATCTGCCAACGCGGGATCTGCCGCCTCAGGCGTGGCAGAAATGATGCACTACCTGGGTGATCAGGGCGCGCGTCGGCTGGATAAATGCCATGTCCAGATATTCGTCCGGCTGGTGGGCCTGCTCAATCGAGCCGGGGCCAAGCACCAGCGTCGGGCAGAGCTGCTGAATAAACGGCGCTTCCGTACAGTAATTCACGATCTCGGTTTTGGTGCCGAGCAGTTTCTCCACCACCTGCACCAGATGGTGATCCGCCGGGCACTCATAGCCGGGCACCGGCGGGTGCAGCTCCGTCACGGTCACGCGCCCCGGCCAGCGCTCGCTCACCGGGGCCAGCGCCAGGTTCAGCATCTCATTCAGGTCAGTCAGCGTCAGCCCCGGCAGCGGGCGGATATCCATATGCAATTCACAACAGGCGCAGATGCGGTTGGAGGCATCGCCGCCGTGGATGGCACCGAAGTTCATGGTCGGGTAAGGGATGACGAAACCGTCATGGTGGAAACGCTCTTTCAGGGAGTTGCGCAGGCCCATCAGTTGGGTGATCGACTCATGCATCAGCTCAATCGCGTTCACGCCGCGTGACGGGTCGCTGGAGTGGCCCGACTGGCCCTCGATGCGGATGGCATTCGACATATGGCCTTTATGCGCCCGCACCGGCTTCAGCGAGGTCGGCTCGCCGATGATGGCGCAGTCCGGCCGCAGCGTGGTGGAGCGCGCAAAATAGCTCGCCCCGGCCATGGATGTCTCTTCATCGGCGGTCGCCAGAATATAGAGCGGCTTATTCAGTTTGCTGAGGTCAATGTCACGCAGCGCATCAAGGATAAAGGCAAAGAAACCTTTCATGTCCGCCGTGCCCAGCCCATAGAGCCGGTTTTCATGCTCCGTCAGCGTAAAGGGGTCGCGCGTCCAGCGGCCGTCATCAAAGGGCACGGTGTCGGTATGCCCGGCCAGCAAGAGGCCGCCGCTGCCGCTGCCGATGCTGGCCAACATGTTGAATTTATTACGGGTGCCCGGCACCGGCTGCATCTCGACCTCAAAGCCGAGATCGCGGAACCAGCCGGCGAGCAGAGTGATTAATCCTTCATTACTCTGGTCGAGTGCGCTGTCGGTGGCGCTGATGGATGGCGTGGCGATCAGCGCCCGGTATAGCTCAATAAAAGGAGGTAATTTCATCTTCACTGTTGACAGCCCTTAGTTAGGATAGTATCAATATTCATGCATTTATTTTGAATAAAAATACAGTAAGGCGGAGCAGAAAGGAACCGGCAGCGGCCCTGACGGAAAAATGAACTGCTCAGTCCCGTGGGTGAACGGCGAAGCATGCTGATGAGCCCGGTAACCTGTTACGCCTGACGCGTGCGTCAGTCATCCACTAAGAAGGTGAGCGGAACCCATGTTGAATACGCTGATAGTTGGAGCCAGCGGCTATGCCGGTGCGGAACTTGCGACCTACCTGAATCGCCACCCGCATATGAACATAACCGGTTTGATGGTTTCAGCGCAAAGTGCAGATGCAGGAAAACAGCTCGCCGAGCTGCATCCCCACCTGAAAGGGATTATCGATCTGCCGGTGCTGCCGCTGGAGAATGTGGCAGAGGCCGCCAAAGGCGTTGATGTGGTGTTCCTCGCGACGGCCCACGCTGTCAGCCACGATCTGGCCCCGCAATTCCTGGCGGCCGGGTGCGTGGTGTTTGACCTCTCCGGCGCGTTCCGGGTGCGTGACGCCGCCTTCTACACCGATTTCTACGGCTTTGAGCATCAGCACCCGGAATGGCTGGAGAAAGCCGTGTACGGGCTGGCCGAATGGCAGGCGGATGCCCTGGCCGACGCGCAACTGATCGCCGTGCCGGGCTGTTACCCGACGGCGGCCCAACTGGCGCTGAAGCCGCTGCTGGAGAACGGGTTGCTGAACCCTGCGCAGTGGCCGGTGATCAACGCCACCAGCGGTGTCAGCGGGGCCGGCCGGAAAGCCAGCCTGAAAAGCAGCGTGTGCGAAACCAGCCTTCAGCCTTACGGCATTTTTAACCATCGTCATCACCCTGAAATTGTCGCCCACCTGGGTACGCCGGTGATCTTCACCCCGCATCTGGCGAATTTCCCGCGCGGCATTCTGGAAACCATCACCTGCCGCCTGAACGCAGGGGTGACGGCGCAGGATGTGGCGGAAGCGTTCCACAACGCCTACCACGACAAACCGCTGGTGCGGCTCTACCGTGAAGGCGTCCCGGCGCTGAAAGATGTGGTCGGTCTGCCGTTCTGTGACATCGGCTTTGCCGTGCAGGGCGAGCACCTGATTGTGGTCGCCACCGAGGACAACCTGCTGAAAGGGGCCTCCGCCCAGGCGGTGCAGTGCCTGAATTTGCGCTTCGGGTTCCCGGAAACCCAGTCGCTGCTGTAATTCTCCGGCGCGGCCGGAGGGCGGCGCCTAAACATTTGAGTCAAGATTTCAACAGGGTGAGGCGTGAACATGATGAATCCGTTAATTATCAAACTGGGTGGCGTGCTGCTCGACAGCGAAGAGGCGCTGGAGCGCCTGTTCGGCGCACTGGTGGCTTACCGCCAGGAACACCAGCGCCCGCTGATCATTGTGCATGGCGGCGGCTTCCTGGTGGACGAGCTGATGAGAAAGCTCTCCTTGCCGGTGGTGAAAAAGCACGGCTTGCGCGTCACGCCCGCTGACCAGATCGACATCATTACCGGGGCGCTGGCGGGCACCGCCAACAAAACCCTGCTGGCCTGGGCGATTAAAAACAACCTTAACGCCGTGGGCCTGAGCCTGGCTGACGGCAACACCGTGAACGTGGCGCAGTTTGATGAAGAGCTGGGCCACGTCGGCAAAGCCTCCCCCGGTTCCGCCGATTTGCTGAACACCCTGCTGGGTGCCGGTTACCTGCCGATCATCAGCTCCATCGGCATCACAGCCGGGGGCGCGCTGATGAACGTCAACGCAGACCAGGCCGCCACGGCGCTGGCAGAAACCCTGGGTGCAGACCTGATCCTGCTTTCTGACGTCAGCGGCATTCTGGACGGCAAAGGCCAGCGCATCGCGGAGATGACGGCTGAGAAAGCGGAACAACTGATCGCGCAGGGCATCATCACTGACGGCATGGTGGTGAAAGTCAACGCCGCGCTGGACGCCGCCCGCACCCTCGGCCGCCCGGTCGATATTGCCAGCTGGCGTAACGCAGAGAAATTACCTGCACTGTTTAACGGCGTGGCCATCGGCACACGCATCCTGGCGTAACGCCGGGTTTTTACTGAATTTACTGAATCTGTATCAAGGACATCATCATGCAAACTAAAGGCATCAAGAAAATCGTTCTGGCTTACTCCGGCGGTCTGGACACCTCAGCCATCATTCCGTGGCTGAAAGAGAACTATGACTGCGAAGTGGTGGCTTTCGTCGCCGATATCGGCCAGGAGCGCAGCGATCTGGAAGGGATTGAGCAGAAAGCGCTGCGTACCGGTGCGTCTGAGTGCCATGTGGTTGACCTGCGTGAAGAATTCATCAAAGACTACGTGTACCCGGTGCTGCAAACCGGTGCGCTGTACGAAGGCAGCTACCTGCTGGGTACCTCGATGGCGCGCCCGCTGATTGCGAAAGCACAGGTGGAACTGGCGCTGAAAGTGGGGGCGGATGCCCTGTGCCACGGCGCAACCGGCAAAGGCAACGATCAGGTGCGTTTCGAAACCACCTACACTGCCCTGGCCCCGGAGCTGAAAGTGGTGGCACCGTGGCGTGAGTGGGACCTGCGTTCCCGTGAGGCGCTGCTGGCTTACCTGAAAGAGCGTGATATCCCGACCACGGCGTCGCTGGAGAAGATCTACAGCCGTGATGAAAACGCCTGGCACATCTCCACCGAAGGTGGCGTGCTGGAAAGCCCGTGGAATGCCGCGAACAAAGATTGCTGGGCCTGGACGGTTGACCCGGAAGAGGCCCCCAACGAGGCCGAGCTGGTGACGGTCACGGTGGAAAAAGGCCGGGTGGTTGCGGTCAACGGCGAGGCGCTCAGCCCGTACCAGTGCCTGGAAGCGCTGAACAAACTGGGTGTGAAACATGGCGTCGGCCGGATCGACATCGTGGAAAACCGTCTGGTAGGGATTAAATCCCGCGGCTGCTACGAAACCCCAGGGGGCACCATCATGATGGCGGCACTGCGTGGCGTAGAACAGCTGGTGCTGGACCGTGACAGCTTCAAATGGCGTGAGCAACTGGGCCACGAGATGTCCTACGTGGTGTATGACGGCCGCTGGTTCGCCCCGCTGCGCCAGTCCATCCAGGCGGCGGCAGAAGCGCTGGCCGAAGAGGTGAACGGTGAAGTGGTGGTGAAACTCTACAAAGGCACCGCCACCGCGATCCAGAAAAAATCTGCCAACAGCCTCTACTCAGAAGAGTTCGCGACCTTTGGTGAAGATGAAGTGTATGACCACAGCCACGCCGGCGGCTTCATCCGCCTGTTCTCGCTCTCTTCCCGCATCCGTGCGCTGAACGCGAAAAAGCAGTAATCGCCACGGGCCGCCCGGCGGCCCGGACAGGCACCCATTCTTATCAGGGCGCGGCAGTGCGCCCTGTCAGCTACAGCATTTATCAGAAGGACGCACACTATGGCACTTTGGGGCGGGCGTTTTACCCAGGCAGCAGACCAACGTTTCAAACAACTCAATGACTCCCTGCGTTTCGATTACCGGCTGGCCGAACAGGATATCGTCGGCTCCGTCGCCTGGTCGAAGGCACTGGTCACGGTCAATGTGCTGACGCAGGACGAGCAGCAGCGACTGGAGGAAGCGCTGATGTTTCTGCTGGGCGAGGTGCGCGCCGACCCGGAAGCCATTGTCGAAAGCGATGCGGAAGACATCCATAGCTGGGTGGAGCAGAAGCTGATTGATAAAGTGGGCGACCTCGGCAAGAAACTGCATACCGGCCGCAGCCGTAACGATCAGGTCGCGACTGACCTGAAACTGTGGTGCAAGGAGCAGGTCGCGGAATTGCTGTTGTCGCTGAAAAACCTGCAACAGGCGCTGGTGGCGACCGCCGAGGCCAACCAGGATGCGGTAATGCCGGGGTATACCCACCTGCAACGTGCGCAGCCGGTGACCTTTGCCCATTGGTGCATGGCCTATGTCGAGATGCTGGCGCGGGATGAAAGCCGCCTGCGTGACACCCTGACGCGGCTGGACGTCAGCCCGCTGGGCTGTGGCGCGCTGGCCGGTACCGCCTACCCGATTGACCGGGAGCAACTGGCGGGCTGGCTCGGTTTCGCCTCTGCGACCCGTAACAGCCTGGACAGCGTCTCCGACCGTGACCATGTGCTCGAGCTGCTGTCGAATGCGGCCATCAGCATGGTGCACCTGTCACGCTTTGCCGAAGACCTGATCTTCTTCAACACCGGCGAAGCGGGTTTTGTGGAGCTGTCTGACCGCGTGACCTCGGGTTCGTCGCTGATGCCGCAAAAGAAAAACCCCGATGCGCTGGAGCTGATCCGCGGCAAGAGCGGCCGGGTACAGGGCGCGCTGACCGGCATGATGATGACCATGAAAGGGCTGCCGCTGGCCTATAACAAGGACATCCAGGAAGATAAAGAAGGGCTGTTTGACGCGCTGGAAACCTGGTTCGACTGCCTGAACATGGCGGCGCTGGTGCTGGACGGCATCAAAGTGAAACGCGCCCGTACGCAGGAAGCGGCGGAGCAGGGCTACGCCAATGCCACGGAGCTGGCGGATTATCTGGTGGCAAAAGGTATCCCGTTCCGCGAAGCGCACCACATTGTCGGCGCGGCGGTGGTGGAGGCCATCTCTCAGGGCGTCGCGCTGGAAGCGTTGCCGCTGGCGACGTTGCAGACGTTCAGCAGCGTGATCGGCGATGATGTCTACCCGATCCTGTCACTGCAATCCTGCCTGGATAAACGTGACGCCAAAGGCGGGGTGTCGCCGCATCAGGTGGCAAATGCCATCACTGAGGCGAAACAGCGGTTGGCCTAAGCTGCACCCGAAGAAAGCATAAAAAAAGGTCGCCTGGATGGCGACCTTTTCTTACGCAGGATTTTTGTTTTTTATAAAACAATAGATTATTTCAGGTTAAGCGTCACATCTCCCACATATTCCCAATATTGATTACTTTCTTTATAACGTGGGTAATAGCCATATGTTTGATCGCTATTAAGTGCGATCAGCTTATATAACGCCAGATGGGTACTGTCCGGATTTGACAGGTAAACGTCACCTATCTTGCCTTTGCCGCTATTTTCACCCCAACGATGGTATTTCATCAATTCCTGATTATTCGCAATGGCTTGCTCTTCAGTGTCGCCCAGATAAATCCAGTATCGGTTATTGGACTTCGTTGCGGGGTAGTACCAGTATTTCCCATCGCTGCCGGTGCCCATCAGGTTGAAATAGGCTTTGCCCTGACCATAAAAATCATCAGAGAGGTAAATATCTCCTATGGTACCTTTACGGTCATTCTCACCCCAGCGATGGCAGCAATTTGTTTTTGCGTCATCATGCGTGAACGGTGCAAAAATCTTGCTGTAGGCATACATCGGTGCCTGCTGTTCAGTCATGCCGCTATGCTCCGGGCTGACCTGTTTGGCAATGCCCGGCTGGTCACGCGCCATCGACCAGATGCCTACCATGCCGAGATCCCGTTTCACCGCATCTTCCATCACCAGCTTCGCATCAGACTGATAGAAGACTTCGCCCTGCACGTCGTTGTAACCGATCATCGGCGTGGTGCCCATCATGGCGTTGATTTCTTTGTCGGACTTGGCCGGCCAGATTTTCTTCAGCTGGTGGAACATGTTTTCGATGGCGGAGGTGGCGCAGGTGCCGTGGATATTCTGGCCTTCGGTACCGTCAGACTGGCAGATGGCATTGCCGTAGTCCATGGTCATCACGTTAACCCCGGCCAGGTCGACACCGGCATCACGCGCATCTTCCAGCACATACAACCCTTCAGCCGTCAGGCCGGTCGGCAGGATCGGCAGGGTGTACCAGATGCCGACCTTGCGGCCTTCCTCTTGCCATTTCGCCTGTACCGCTTTTACGGCGCGGTTACGGCGCTGGATCGACTCGTGGTCCGCCACCCAGGTGCCTTCGATGTCAAAGTCCAGCACGTTCAGGTTCAGGTTATCCACGATGTCATGGTAGAGCTGGGTCAGGTCAGCGTCGTTTTTACAGGCGGCGGCCAGCGGGGCATTATTGGCACCCCCAATGGACACCATAATGTCGCCGCCCGCTTCACGCAGCGCCTTGATTTTGCTGTACTGGGTGTAATCCTGCAGGTTGTAGGCGGTACCCCAGGTCGGCAGGCACTGGTCACCGCTCTTCGCCACCACAAACGCCATGGTGAAGTGGTTAACGTTCTGCTCTTTTGCCAGTTTCGCCAGATCCGGAATGGAATTCAGGCTGAAGTCCACATACGGGGCATAGACGTGGGCCGGCCACGGATTTTTCGGCGTGCCGACGCGCTCTTTGGTGCCTGCCCAGTCGATGTACACGGCCCACGGGTTAATGTCTGTTGGGGAAGCGTGCTGCACTTTGGTCTGTGCCACATACGGCTGGCCCTGGAACTGTACCAGTTGCCCGGCCGGGTAAAGGGCAGAGGTGTTGAACTGCGGCGCGGCAGCCAGTTGTTCCGGCGTGTATTCCACGGTTGGGCCTAACGGTTTCCACGGACGGCCGTTATTGCCTTGTGGGTTCTGGTTGGCCGGGTCAGCAGGGTTATTCCCGATGGTGTAGAACAACGCTTCATAAGACTGGCCGTCAACCTTAACCACATCCCCTTTATTATAGGTTTTGGAGGCGTTCCAGGTTTCCACCGGCATATAACGCTGCCACGGGTTTCCTTGTGCCGGAATAAAGGAGTTCGCCGGAACAGCACCATTGGCTTTATAGGTATTTTCCTGATATTTCACGATATCGCCTTGCTGATAGGCTTTATCACTGCTGAATGCATCATGCACAACCGGGGTACCGCCGCCGTTAATCTCACAGGTGGTCGGGTTACCGTACTCGGCCATTTCGGCGCTGGTGGCCGTGCGCAGATAACGCCACGGGTTATTGGCTTCATCGGCAGCAGCCTCTTTCGGGCAGTTGTCGGCGCCTACCCACCAGGCGTTTTGATAGACGTTGCCGTCAAAAATCACCTGCATGGTGTCGCCACCCTCCTGGCCATTCCAGGCCTCTAATGCAAACGCGCTTGCAGCCCCAGCGGTCAAACCAACGGCAAGTAAAGCCCTGGAAATAAGCGTTAATTTCATCGTCATTCCTTTTGAATAATAAACGTTACGCGTGCTAATAAAGACGCGGCTGAATATTACCAAAGCGAATTACACGAAGGATTTAATAATTAATGAAGCAGCGATTAACTGTTTTTCAGTTCTTTATTTAAATAGATCAACGTTATTTTCTATCTTATTAAATAACGAGGTTTCAACGAGGTTAAATAAAAGCAGAGGGAGTGCCGGGGAATAAAAACGGGCCTGTCCGGCCCGTTTTCCAGTAAAGAAATGTGACGATTTACTCGCCTGGGCAGCGCTGGCAGCGTTCTGCCTCTTCATTGCCGAGACGCAGTTTGCTTTGCAGATCGCGCAGGGCCGTGCGCAACCCCTCTTCAATCACCGGATGGTAGAACGGCATCTCCAGCATCTGATTGACCGTCATTTTCTGCTGATGTGCCCACGCCAGCAAGTGTGCCAGATGCTCCACATCCGGGCCGATCATCTCTGCGCCGAGGAACCGCCCGGTGCCTTGTTCGCCATACACACGCATCACACCTTTATTACGCAGCATTACGCGTGAACGGCCCTGGTTCTCAAAGGAGACTTCACCGATTTCAAAGCAGCCACAGGCACCCAGCGCGCTGTTCAGCTCGCGGTAGGTGGCACCGACCATCGCAATCTGCGGATCGGAGAACACCACGGAGATCGCGCTGCGACGCAGGCCGGGGTTCACTTCCGGGAAAGCCCCGGCGTTATCCCCGGCGATACGGGCCTGATCGCTGGCTTCATGCAGCAGCGGCAACTGGTTGCTGGCGTCACCGGCAATAAAAATGTGCGGCACGCTGGTCTGCATGGTCAGGCGGTCGGCCGCCGGCACACCGCGCGCGTCCAGCACCAGGGAGGTGTTTTCCAGCCCGAGCTTATCCACATTCGGGCGGCGGCCGGTGGCTGCCAGCACGTAATCCACCATCAGATCCTGCGGGTTGCCCTGCTTGTCCAGGTAGCGGATGAAGACGCGGTCGCCTTCGCGCTGCATCATCTCGATTTTTGCATCCGCATCGAGGTAAAACTCATCGCTCAGGGTAGTCGCGGCATATTCACGCACACGCGGGTCAGTGAGCGGGCCGACACCGCCGCCGACGCCGAAGACTTTCACCTCAACACCCAGGCGATGCAGCGCCTGGCCCAGCTCCAGGCCAATCACGCCGGGGCCGAATACCGCGACGCTCTCCGGCAGGTCATCCCAGCTGAAGACATCATCATTAATCACCAGCCGGTCGCCCAGGGCGTCCCAGGCCGCAGGCCAGGCAGGGCGTGAGCCGGTGGCAATCACGATGCGCTGCGCCACAATGCGGGTGTGGTCATCTACCATCAGCGTGTTGTCATCAATAAAGCGGGCATAGCCGGAGATTTTGTCACGCGCCGGGATATTCTCGACGCCCTCAAGCACAAAACCGACAAACCGGTCACGCTCGCGTTTGACGCGGTCCATGACTTCACGGCCGTTGATCAGGATTTCACCCTGGGGATGGATGCCGAAACCGTGGGCGCGTTCCGTCTGGTGCACGGCTTCTGCCGCCGCGATCAGCAGTTTTGAAGGCATACACCCTACGCGCGCGCAGGTCGTCCCAAACGGGCCGCCCTCGATCATCACCACATTCGGCGTGGAAAGTTTCGCGGCGCGGTAGGCGCCCAGGCCGGCGGTGCCGCCGCCGATGACGGCAACGTCGACGTTGAGTTGTTTCATGGTATGCCTCGGTTTTCTGCTGTGTAAAAAAGGGGACGGGAATAAAAAAGGCGGGCTAAAAGCCCGCCAAAATTCACGTTGGCTGTTTCTTATAGTTAATACGTAGGGATGGTTTATCTCTTACGTCAGGTTATACGGCCAGGAAGGTTTCCAGATCGTCGCTGCCACCAATGTGACGGCCGCCGATGAAGACTTGCGGAACCGTCGCGCGGCCAGATACAGCACGCAGGCTGACGGTGGTCGCGTCTTTGCCCAGTACGATTTCTTCGTACTGAATACCGCGCTCTTGCAGCATCTGTTTTGCTTTGGCGCAGAACGGGCAGCCCGGTTTGGTGAACACGGACACGGATTCCTGGATTTTGAACTCTGGCGCCAGGTATTTCAGCATGGTGTCAGCGTCAGACACTTCAAACGGGTCGCCCGGCTTGTTCGGCTCAACGAACATTTTTTCTACCACGCCGTTGCGTACCAGCATGGAGTAACGCCAGGAGCGCGGGCCAAAGCCCAGATCCGCTTTCTCTACCAGCATTTCCATACCTTTGGTGAACTCGCCGTTACCGTCCGGGATGAAAGTGATGTTTTCAGCGTGCTGATCGTTTTTCCACGCGTTCATCACGAACGTATCGTTCACGGAAACACACAGAATGCTGTCTACGCCATGCTGACGGAACACACCGGCCAGTTCGTTGTAACGCGGCAGGTGGCTGGAAGAACAGGTCGGGGTAAAGGCACCCGGCAGTGAAAAGACGATAACCGTTTTATTTTTGAACAGGTCGTCGGTTGTGACATCAACCCACTGGTCGCCCTGACGGGTATGAAACACAACCTGTGGGACTTGCTTACCTTCTTGGCTTGAAAACATCGATAACCTCTTAAAATAACGGATGAATTTCTTATTGCTGCATGTGTCTTGCTTCGTTGGGGTACATTATTCACGCAGGGGGTTGATAGATCTAATCGTTGATTGCTATCTTATTCATTGCCATGAGCTATCATGGGTCGGAGGAAAAAATGAACATTCGCGATTTAGAGTATTTGGTTTCGCTGGCGGAATTCCGCCATTTCCGGCGTGCGGCGGATGCCTGCCACGTCAGCCAGCCCACCCTGAGCGGCCAGATCCGCAAGCTGGAAGATGAACTGGGGGTGATGCTGCTGGAGCGCACCAGCCGTAAGGTGTTGTTCACCCAGGCCGGGCTGTTGCTGGTGGAACAGGCGCGCACTGTACTGCGTGAGGTGAAAGTGCTCAAGGAGATGGCAAGCCAGCAGGGGGAGACCATGTCCGGCCCGTTGCATATTGGCCTGATCCCGACGCTTGGCTCATACCTGCTGCCGCATATTATCCCGATGCTGCACCAGACGTTCCCGAAACTGGAGATGTACCTGCACGAAGCGCAGACGCACCAGTTGCTGGCGCAGCTCGACAGCGGCAAGCTCGACTGCGTGATCCTGGCGCTGGTAAAAGAGTCAGAATCCTTTATCGAAGTGCCGCTGTTTGATGAGCCGCTGAAACTGGCCGTGTATACCGATCACCCCTGGGCGGGGCGCGACCGGGTGCCGATGGCGGAGTTGTCCGGTGAGAAGCTGCTGATGCTGGAAGATGGCCACTGCCTGCGCGACCAGGCGATGGGCTTTTGCTTCCAGGCCGGGGCGGACGAGGACACCCACTTCCGCGCGACCAGCCTGGAAACACTGCGCAACATGGTGGCGGCCGGCAGCGGCATTACACTGTTGCCTGCCCTGGCAGTGCCGAATGAGCGCCAGCGTGACGGCGTAAGCTATATGCAGTGCTGCAAACCAGAGCCGAAGCGGACCATTGCGCTGGTCTACCGCCCCGGCTCACCCCTGCGCAGCCGCTATGAGCAGCTGGCAGAGGCCATCAAAGAGCATATGCAGCCGATGTTTGACACCGCATTAAAACAGGCGGTTTAACCCGTTCAGTGCGGCAACGCGATAGGCTTCCGCCATCGTGGGGTAGTTGAAGGTGGTATTGACGAAATACTCGATGGTATTGCCTTCCCCTTTCTGTTCCATGATGGCCTGGCCGATGTGAATAATCTCCGCCGCACGCTCGCCAAAGCAGTGAATACCCAGAATCTCCTTGGTTTCGCGATGGAACAGCAGTTTCAGGCTGCCCACATTCATCCCGGCAATTTGCGCCCGTGCCAGGTGCTTGAACTGCGCCCGGCCGACTTCATACGGCACTTTCATCGCCGTGAGTTCCTGCTCGGTTTTGCCGACGGAGCTGATCTCCGGGATGGTGTAAATCCCGCTTGGGATATTCTCAATCAGGTGGACTTTGGCTTCACCCTGGATCATCGCCTGCGCGGCAATACGCCCCTGGTCATACGCCGCTGAGGCCAGGCTCGGGTAACCAATCACGTCACCCACGGCATAAATATGCGACAGTGCCGTCTGGTACATGCTGTTGACTTTCAGCAGGCCGCGGCTGTCTGCCTGCAGGCCGATGGTTTCCAGCCCCAGGTTGTCGGTGTTGCCGGTGCGGCCGTTGGCGTACAGCAGGCAGTCTGCTTTGACTTTCTTGCCCGATTTCAGGTGCACAATGACCCCGTCCTCGACCCCTTCAATCCGCTCGTACTCTTCGTTATGGCGGATCACCACGCCGTTGTTCCAGAAGTGGTAGGAGAGGGCGTCTGACATCTCCTGATCCAGGAACGCCAGCAGGCGGTCACGGGTGTTGATCAGGTCGACTTTCACCCCAAGACCGCGGAAGATCGACGCATATTCGCAGCCGATCACCCCGGCACCATAAATAATAACGTGTCGCGGCTCATGGCTCAGTTGCAGGATGGAGTCGCTGTCATAGATGCGTGGGTGGCCAAAATCGACCTCTGCCGGGTGGTACGGGCGCGAGCCGCAGGCGATCACAATCTGCCCGGCGGTCAGGTGGTCGGACGTGCCGTCCGGGTAGCGGACACTGATGGTATTGGCGTCAATAAAGCTGGCATCACCGGAGAAAAGCTGGCACTGGTTGCGCTCATAGAAGCTCTGGCGCATGCGGGTCTGCTGGTTTATCACCGAGTCGGCATGGCGCAAAATATCAGGGAAACTGGAGCTGAGTGAGCGGGAGGTGGTGTCACTGTAAAGCGGGTTCTGGTTGAATTCGATGATGCGGCTGACAGCGTGGCGGAGGGCTTTCGAGGGGATGGTGCCCCAGTGGGTACATCCGCCGCCCACGTTGTTGTAGCGTTCAATCACCGCAACCCGTGCGCCCTGTTTCACCAGGCCCATTGCGGCCCCTTCACCGCCAGGGCCGGAGCCGATGACGATCGCATCAAATTGGAAGTGCTGTTGCATGTATGAGGCACCTATTCTTATACAAATTTACAACGAGATTGTAACATCATAGGCCTGAATCCCCAATCCACCGTAGTCTTTTCGTGGGGCGCGCTGCCATTTTTTCACCGTCACTGACTGTTGCATGTTTGTAGAAGCGTAGGGTCTGAAAAGTTTGATATAGTGCGGTCATGGCAGGCGCATCGGTTGACAGGACACTCCTCTGGAAAAGGTTATGGGCGTAAGAGCACAACAAAAAGAACGCACCCGGCGCTCATTGATCGAGGCGGCATTCAGCCAGCTCAGCGCCGAGCGCAGTTTTGCCAGCCTGAGCCTGCGTGAGGTGTCCCGCGAAGCGGGCATTGCCCCCACCTCGTTCTACCGCCACTTCCGCGATGTGGATGAACTCGGGCTGACAATGGTGGATGAAAGCGGCCTGATGCTGCGCCAGCTGATGCGCCAGGCGCGCCAGCGCATCGCCAAAGGCGGCAGCGTGATCCGCACGTCAGTGTCCACCTTTATGGAATTTATCGGCAACAACCCCAACGCATTCCGCCTGCTGCTGCGTGAACGCTCCGGCACGTCTGCCGCGTTTCGTGCTGCCGTGGCGCGTGAGATTCAGCACTTTATTGCTGAACTGGCCGATTACCTGGAGCTGGAAAACCATATGCCGCGCAGCTTTACCGAAGCCCAGGCTGAAGCGATGGTCACCATTGTGTTCAGTGCCGGTGCGGAGGCGCTGGATGTGGATATTGAGCAGCGTCGCCGGCTGGAAGAGCGGCTGGTGCTGCAACTGCGGATGATTTCAAAAGGCGCGTATTACTGGTACCGCCGCGAGCAGGAGAGGGCGGCGTTGTCGCAGGAGTAATGCCACTGCCCGCCGGTTCCCGCCCGGTATGTTTCTTTCAACCCATGTTTCCTTCAAACCCACGACAGATAGGTAAAAAGATGACAGAACACCCTCGCCGCGAGAAAGGCACCCTGCTGCTTGCCCTGATTGCCGGATTATCGATTAATGGCTCTTTTGCCGCGCTGTTCAGCTCGGTGGTGCCGTTTTCCGTCTTCCCATTGATTTCTTTGGTGCTGGCGGTGTATTGCCTGCATCAGCGTTACCTGAACCGTGCGATGCCGCAAGGTATGCCGTCGCTGGCGGCCGCCTGCTTTATGCTGGGCCTGCTGCTCTATAGCGCGATTGTCCGGGCGGAGTACCCGCAAATTGGCTCCAACTTCCTGCCGGCGATTCTGGCAGTGGCGCTGGTATTCTGGATTGGCGTGAAACTCAAAGCCCGTGACACCATGGTAAAACCGGAAGCGTAAGCCCGGCGCAGCCCATAAAAAAAGCCCTCAACTGAGGGCTTTTTTGTGCTGTCATCAGGCGTCGCGCTTCACCAGCAAGACGCCGCACTCCATATGGTGCGTATAGGGGAACTGGTCAAACAGCGCCAGCCGCGTGATGTCGTGCGTCTGGCTCAGGGTTTTCAGGTTCTCACACAGCGTCTCCGGGTTGCAGGAGATATAAAGAATGCGTGGGTAACCCTGCACCAGCGCGACGGTGTCGTCGTCCAGGCCGCTGCGCGGTGGGTCGACAAAAATGGTTTCGCACTGGTAGCTGCGTAAATCAATGCCTTTCAGGCGGTTAAATTCACGTACGCCATTCATTGCCTGGGTGAAATCTTCCGCCGCCATGCGGATGATCTGCACATTGTCGATCTGGTTGGCGGCAATATTGTATTGCGCCGCCGCCACAGACGGCTTGGCAATTTCCGTCGCCAATACGCGGTTAAAGTTACGCGCCAGCGCCAGTGAGAAGTTGCCGTTACCGCAGTAGAGCTCCAGCAGATCGCCGGTCGAGCCGTGGGTGGCATCCAGCGCCCACTCCAGCATCTTCACGTTCACCGCCGCATTCGGCTGGGTAAAGCTGTTTTCCACCTGGCGGTAGATCATCTCTTTTCCGGCCACCGGCAGGCACTCATCCACATAATCCTGATCCAGCATGATTTTGGTTTTCGTCGCGCGGCCGATCAGTTGCAGGTCAAACCCCTGCGCCCGCAGGCGATCGCGCAGCGCAGTGGCGGCCTGTTGCCACTCTTCATCCAGCTTGCGGTGGTAAAGCAGCGAGGCGATGATTTTGCCGCTCCGGGTGGAGAGGTAATCAATCTGGAACAGTTTGCGGCGCAGTACCGGCAGCGGTTTCAGTTCGTCAATCAGCGCGGTCATCAGGCGGTTGATCAATTCACTGGCCGCCGGGAACTGGTCGACCCGGATGCGCGCTTTGGTCTGCTGGTCAAAGATGATATGGAACAGATCTTCCTCATCATGCCAGACCCGGAATTCTGCCCGCATACGGTAATGCTGTTTCGGGGAGGGGAAGACGTCCGGCTCCGGCGCGGCAAACGGCGACATCAGCGTCTTGAGACGGGCGGTTTTTTCCGCCAGCTGGTCGTCATATTGGTCAATGGGCAGCGTGTCAGGCGTCATGGAATGTCTCGTCTGGATTGGGGAAAAAGAGTCGGTTTGCGGGGATTGTAGGGAAAGTCAGGGCTAAGTCCAGTTTTGTGACGTTAATTTCCCACCGGAACAGTGGAAGTCTAGACTTCCATATGGGTTGATCGTAGCATTGCGCTCCGGCCTCTATCAATGAGTTAAAAGGGAATCCGGTGTAAATCCGGAACTGACGCGCAGCGGTAAGGGGAAGTCACGGCGAACGCATAATTGCAGACACTGCTCCGCAAGGGGTGGGAAGTCTTCGCCCGGCGTGCTGATAGGGCACGGCTCCCAAGTCCGAAGACCTGCCGGGATAACCCGTCGCATTATTCATTTTCGCCGCGAACTGCGAAGATGACTGCCTGCGGCATCCTGCCAATTAAGTGTGGATGCGTTTCGCATGACAATGAAAAAATCCCTGCTGTGGACAGCGCTCTCTGCCACGGCCTTTTCCGGCTGGGCGCACGCCGCCGCTGCCGGTGATAACAATGATGATAGCGTGGTGGTAACGGCGAACCGTTTCCCTCAGCCTGTTTCCTCTGTGCTGGCCCCGGTCAGCGTCGTGACAAAAGAGGAGATTGATCGCTGGCAGGTAAAATCCGTTGCTGAAGTGATGAGCCGTTTACCGGGCGTGGACATGGCCCAGAATGGTGGGATGGGCCAAAGCAATTCTTTATTTATCCGCGGCACCAGTTCCAGCCATGTGTTATTGCTGATCGATGGTATCCGGCTGAATCAGGCAGGGATTTCCGGCAGCTCCGATCTCAGCCAGATTCCGATCTCCCTGGTTCAACGTATCGAATACATCCGTGGGCCACGCTCTGCGGTGTATGGCTCGGATGCGATTGGCGGCGTGATCAATATTATTACGACGCGCGAAAACGTCGGTACCACCCTGAGTGCCGGCGTCGGATCGTATGGCTATCAAACCTATGACGGTGCGACCCAGCAAAAACTCGGTGAAGATACCGTGGTCACGCTGGCGGGTAACTATACCTATACGCATGGTTATGATGTGGTCGCGGCAATGCCGGATAACTACGGCGACCCGCGCCAGCCCGATCGTGACGGCTTTATGAGTAAAAGCCTGTGGGCCGGGCTGGAGCATCATTTCAATGACCAGTTCAGCGGCTTTGCCCGTGCTTACGGCTATGATAACCGCAGCGCCTACGACGGCACGTACAGTTACAGCGACCCGGCGCACTCTGACGCCTTGCCGGACACCCGCCAGCTTTATAGCCGCACCTATGACACCGGCCTGCGATTCCGGCAGGGTATCTATGCGTCGCAGTTAATCGCCAGTTATAGCGAGGCCAAAGACTATAATTATGACCCCCGCTATGGGCGCTATTCAGATTCCGCCACGCTGGATGATTCCGAACAATATAATCTCCAGTGGGGAAATACCTTCCAGCTGGGGCAGGGGACAGTCAGTGCCGGGCTGGACTGGCAGAAACTTGCCACCGAGCCGGGAACCAACTACCTGGATGAAGGCTATACCCAGCGTAACACCGGCATGTACCTGACGGCGCAACAACAAATCAGTGACGTTACGCTGGAAGGGGCGCTCCGGGGTGATGATAATTCACAGTTCGGCTGGCACTCTACCTGGCAAACCAGCGCCGCCTGGGAGTTCATTGAGGGCTATCGGCTGGTGGGCTCCTATGGCACCGCTTATAAAGCCCCGAACCTTGGCCAGCTCTATAGCGGTTACTACGGCAACCCGGATTTAAATCCGGAAGAGAGCAAGCAATGGGAAGGCGGGGTTGAAGGGTTGACCGGGCCGCTGAGCTGGCGCTTGACCGCTTACCGTAATGACATCGATCAGATGATTGCTTACGACACAGCGAGCAGCCGTTACTACAATATCGGCAAGGCCAGAATCAAAGGCGTTGAGTGGACAGGCTCCCTGACCACCGGCCCGCTGCAACATCAGCTTACGCTGGAGTACCTCGACCCACGTGATGCGGATACTAACGAAATCCTGGTACGCCGTGCCAAGCAGCAGGTGAAATACCAGCTCGACTGGGCGGTGGCAGACTTTGACTGGTCAGTGAATTATCACTACCTCGGCCAGCGCTATGATACCGACTACAACAGTAATGAAAGGAAGCAACTGGGCGGCGTCAGCCTGTGGGATCTTGCGGTCTCTTATCCGGTTACATCGCACCTGACCGTTCGTGGTAGAATTGCCAACCTGTTTGATAAAGATTATGAGACGGTTTATGGCTACGAAACACCAGGACGTGAATACTACCTCACTGGCAGCTATACCTTCTGACCCTTCATTAACTCCCCGGCCTACCGCGTTGGTCTTTGACTCCGGTGTCGGGGGGCTTTCGGTTTATCACGAGATCCGGCAGTTGTTGCCGGATCTCCACTATATCTACGCCTTTGACAATGTCGCTTTCCCTTATGGGGAGAAATCAGAAGAGTTCATCGTCGAACGCGTAGTGCAGATTGTCGAGGCCGTGGCGCGGCGCCATCCGCTGGCCATCATTATCATCGCCTGTAACACCGCCAGTACCGTTACCCTGCCGGCGCTGCGTGAGCGCTTTACCTGCCCGGTCGTCGGCGTGGTTCCGGCGATCAAACCAGCGGCCAAACTCACGCGTAACGGCATTGTGGGCCTGCTGGCTACCCGCGCCACCGTACAACGTCCTTATACGCATGATTTGGTGACCCGCTTTGCCACGGATTGCGAAATCCTGATGCTGGGCTCGTCAGAGCTGGTGGAGATAGCCGAGGCAAAGCTGCACGGTAAAGGTGTCTCGCTGGAGGCGTTGCAAAAGATTGTCCGTCCCTGGCTGAAACTGCCTGAGCCACCTGATACGGTTGTTCTGGGCTGTACGCACTTTCCATTAGTCGCTGACGAATTAATGCAGGTGCTGCCGGAAGGCACCCGGCTGGTGGATTCCGGGGCTGCCATCGCCCGCCGCACCGCCTGGCTGATTGCAAATCAGGAAAATGTGCCGCTTTCCACAGAAAAAAACATTGCATACTGTATGGGCATTTCAGCGGAAACCGAGGCCTTACGCCCTGTTTTAGCCGGTTATGGCTTTAAAACCATCGAAAAACTGCCGCTTTAGCATCAACTGGATTAAATTTTAGACGGTTGAGTAATTTTTTGAATTTAGGGGTTGCAGGCTGTCAGGAACTCCCTATAATGCGCCTCCACTGACCGGGAACAACGACCA
>NZ_JAERKB010000015.1:0-128492 GCF_018257325.1 Nissabacter archeti | reverse complement strand
CGTTTCCGCCGGCTTATCTCTTCCTGACCCGGCGACGTGTTGGTCGTTGTTCCCGGTCAGTGGAGGCGCATTATAGGTAGTTCCGCGCAGCCTGCAACCCCTAAATTCAAAAAATTATTCAACCGCAGAATTTTTCACCAGAATGCGATTTTATCGTGCGATTTGCTCACTGTTTGCCCGCAATCCGCGCAATTTCTTGTGCAAATTGGCCGACTTCATTCCAGTCAGTATATTCCACTTCCTTACTGGTATCTGTTTCCCCACCTGTCATACGCATAATGAAGCGGATCATCACCTTATCGAACCAACGATAACGGGGGTAACGCAGTGCCCCGGCAAACACGGCGCTGACGGTGGGCTTCCACGGTGAGGCCAGCAGAAACTTACGGACATACGGGTTTGTCTGGGGTGTCCGCTTCTCAGGCTTACGCGCAGTCAGGTTCACGCCATAGAAGGCCGAGGGCAGGCGGTTGAGTTCATCGGTATGGTGTTTGATAAACTTGTCGACTGCCGGGTTGAAGTGCCCATAACGGATAGACGCTCCGATAGCCACCACCGCATAGTCCGCCAGCGTCACTGCACCGGCGCTTTGAATATCCATCACGTCAGACGCCAGGGTGCCTTGCAGGCTATTCGCAATATAAGAAGCAATCGCCCTGGTTTGGCCATCCGTGGTGGAATAAAGAAGTAATGCTTTCATCTCGTGCTCCTGCTGGGGTTACTCTCGCCAGAATGTCGGCGTAAACAGAACTAAAAGGGTAAAGACTTCAAGCCGGCCAAACAGCATGGTGATAATTAAGATCCATTTTGCCGGGTCATTCATCGCCGTGAAGTTATTCGCGACCATGCCGAGGCCTGGCCCCAGGTTGTTCAGGGTAGCCGTTACGGCAGAAAACGCCGAAAGCTCATCAACACCTGTGGCCGTAATAGCCAGCATACTCACGATAAACACCAGTGCATAGGCGGAGAAGAATCCCCATACCGCCTCAATAATCCGTTCCGGCAGCGCCCGCCTGCCCAGTTTAATGGTATAGACCGCATTAGGGTGCACCAGCCTTTTCAGTTCCCGCATACCTTGTAAATAGAGCAGCAGGATGCGGATCACTTTAAGCCCGCCCCCGGTTGAACCGGCGCAGCCCCCAATAAACGCGGAACACAATAACAGAAGAGGAAGAAACATCGGCCAGGTGGAAATGCTGTCCGTGGTAAAGCCGGCAGTCGTTGCCATAGATACCACCTGAAAGAAAGCCTGGTTCAGTGTGGTCATACCGGAGGCGTAACTTTCATGCCGCCACAATATTGCTGCGCAGAGTGCCGTCAGGATCAGTTGTATTGAGATAAACATCCGGAATTCCGGGTCACGCCAATAGACGCTGAGCCTGCGGCCGCTGAGTAAGGCGAAGTGCAGGCTGAAATTGCAGGCTGAAATCAGCAGGAAACAGGCAATCAGCGTGTTGATCACCGGGCTTTGGAAGTAACCGACGCTGGCATCGTGGGTGGAGAAGCCGCCGATAGCGATAGTGGAAAAACTGTGTGAGAGCGCATCAAAGGCTGACATCCCGGCCAGCCAGAGTGCCAGCGCGCAGGCCAGCGTCAGCGCCATATAGATAAGCCAGAGGGTTTTGGCCGTTTCGGCAATGCGCGGCCGCATCTTATTGTCTTTGAGCGGCCCCGGCATTTCAGCCCGGTAGAGCTGCATCCCCCCTACCCCGAGAATCGGCAGGATAGCGACGGCCAGCACAATGATGCCCATACCGCCCAGCCATTGCAGCATCTGCCGGTAAAAGAGAATCGCTTTCGGCAACGTGTCCAGGCCCACCAGCACCGTTGCGCCGGTGGTGGTCAACCCGGAGAAAGACTCAAAGAAGGCATCGGTAATGGAAAGGTTCGGCTGCTCTGAAAACAGGAAAGGCAATGCCCCGACACTGCCGAGCACCGTCCAGAACAGCACCACAATCAGGAACCCTTCGCGCGCTTTCAGTTCATGCTTCTGCCTGCGGTTTGGCAGCCAGAGCAGAGCGCCAAGCACCAGCGCCACAAAAAAGGTCTGGCTGAAGGCGCGGCCTGCGCCGTCACGGTATATCAAGGCGACCAGACCAGGGATGAACATCGTCCCGGAAAAGAGAATAACCAACAACCCGACGATGCGGGTGATTGCGCGAAAATGCATGCCTGTTCCTCAGCCGGTGTTATAACGGCGGCGAGGATACCGGTTTTAGCTGCAATGCCCCCCGACTCAGATCACGTAAACGTGCTGCAATCACCTCCACCTGGGTCTGCGGCAAAGACAACCGCAGATGCACCCGCGCGCCATACTCGCCCTGCAGAATGACGCCCTCATGCTGGGACACCAGCGCCTCCACGCCCGGCAACTGCGCATAGTCACAGGTCAGGGTATAGTCCGCCTGCGGCACTTTCATCCGCACCGGCAATTGCTTCAGCGCCTGTTGTACCCCGCTGCCGTAAGCCTTGACCAGGCCGCCGGTGCCGAGCTTTACACCGCCGTAATAGCGCACCACCACCGCCACAATCTCCCCGACCCCACTGCCCATCAGCTGGGCCAGCATCGGTTTCCCGGCGGTGCCTGAGGGTTCGCCGTCATCGGAGAAGCCGAGTTGTTGCGAATCGCCCGGTGGCCCGGCGACAAACGCCCAGCAATGGTGGCGGGCATCAGGGTGCTGCTGCCGACATTGCTGCACAAAAGCTTTGGCCGCCTCAGCCCCGCCGGCATGGGCCAGCAGGGTGATAAAACGGCTTTTCTTAATCTCTTCACTGAATTCCAGGGTTTCAGCGGGAATCGGGTAGGGTTCCATCAGGCCAGATGAAGATCACGGGTCATGTTTTCAATACGGTTCGGGTAAATCACCACATTATCCTCAATGCGGATGCCGCCGAACGGCTTCAGGGCCTCAATGCGCGCCCAGTCAAAGTGCTGACTGAACTGCCCTTCGCGCCACGGGGCCAGCAGTGACTCAATAAAGTAGAGACCCGGTTCGATGGTCAATACCATGCCCGGCTCCAGCACACGTGTGCAGCGCAGATACGGGTAGCGGGACGGCGCGGCGAGATGGGTGCCGGTATCATCCTGCATAAACCCGGCGACATCATGCACCTGCAGGCCCAGCGGGTGGCCCAGCCCATGCGGCAGGAACGGCGTGGTCAGCCCCTGCTCCACCATCGCCTCTTCACTGATCTCTTTCACCAGCCCGTGCTTTTTCAGCAAACCGGCAATGCGGTGATGCATCTGCACATGGTAGTCGGTGTAGCGGGTACCGGCCTGCAGGGTGCTGATGACGGCCAGTTCCTGCTCGTTGAGATCCTTGACCAGTGCGGCGAATTCGCTGTCCGGCTGGGCGGCGTAGGTGCGGGTAATATCGGCCGCATAGCCGTTATACTCCGCCCCGGCATCGATCAGGAAACTGCGCACCTCGGCGGGTACCTGGTGTTCAAGCTGGGTATAGTGCAACACCGCGGCATGTTCGTTCAGCGCCACGATATTGCCGTAAGGCACATCGGTATCACGGTGGCCGGTGGCGGTGAGATACGCCATGTTGATGTCGAACTCGCTCATGCCGGAGAGGAACGCCTCATGCGCGGCGCGGTGCCCCGCCACAGCCAGTTTCTGCGCCTCACGCAGGCAGGCCAGCTCATACCCGGTTTTATAAGCGCGGTGGTAATGCAGGTAATCGATCACGCCCTGCGGGTTGATCTGTTCGGCTTTGATGCCCAGCCTGGCCGCGCGGTCCTGCGCATAACCGAGATACGCGACCCGGTCGCGGGCAGCGGGCAGTAACCCGGCAATCTCTTCGGCGTTTTTCAGCCCGACGATTTCAACCTCTGAGGTCCAGAAGCTTTCCGGCAGCGGCTCAACGTTATGCCAGTAATCCACCGGGGAGTAGAACCAGAGTTTCGGCTTATTGACGCCATCCACCCACAGCCAGCAGTTTGGCACCTGCGTCACCGGTACCCAGGCCTTGAACTGCGGGTTGACCTTGAAGGGGTACGCGTGGTCATCCAGGAACACGGTAAGTAATTCCCCGGAGTGAATCAGCAACCCGTCCAGCTGGTGGCGGGTAAGCACCTCGCGCGTGCGCTGCTGGAGGGTGGCGATATGATCTTTATAAAGCGCAGACAGCGTTTCCATCACAATATCCTTTTAGCTTCACATGATCCCCGCATCTTATCACAGCGGCCGCTGCCCCGTAGTGCCGGTCGGTTTGTGATCACTTCAGCAAATACGCAACTTCTCATTTGCAAATAGTTAACACAAAAACCACACTGCCAGCTATCTGGTCATACCAGATCCCATGCGCTGATTCAGGAGAGAGAGATGCTCTATCAAGGCGACACCCTGCACCTTCACTGGCTGGAAAACGGCATTGCCGAGCTGGTGTTTGATGCCCCAGGCTCGGTCAATAAACTCGATACACAGACGGTCGCCAGCCTGGGCGAAGCCGTCACAGCACTGGAAAACCAGCCCGATCTGAAAGGCGTTTTGCTGCGTTCCAACAAAGCGGCCTTTATTGTCGGCGCGGATATCACTGAATTCCTTTCATTATTTGATGCCCCACCGGAGAAACTGACGCAATGGCTGGGGTTCGCCAACCAGATATTTAACCGGCTGGAAGATCTGCCGGTACCGACGATCTCGGCCATCACCGGGTATGCGCTGGGCGGCGGTTGTGAATGCGTGCTGGCGACCGACTTCCGCATCGCCTCCCCGGAGACGCGCATCGGCCTGCCGGAAACCAAACTCGGCATCATGCCGGGGTTTGGCGGCTCGGTACGCCTGCCGCGGCTGTTGGGGGCCGACAGCGCGATGGAAATCATCACGGCCGGGAAAGATGTCTCAGCCGCCGAGGCGCTGAAACTAGGGCTGGTGGATGCCGTAGTCGCGCAGGAAAAACTGGTGGCTGCGGCGTTACAGATGCTGAACGCCGCGATTGACGGCCGGCTTGACTGGCGGGCTGCCCGTCAGCCGAAGCTGCTGCCGTTGAAACTCTCCGCGCTTGAGGCGGCCATGAGTTTTAACGTCGCCAAAGGCCTGGTGCTGCAACAGGCCGGCAAACACTACCCGGCGCCGATGGCCGCAGTCACCACCATTGAAGCCGCCGCCGGTATGGGGCGGGACGAGGCGCTGAAACGCGAAACCGCCAGCTTTGTGCCGCTTGCCGGTTCAGATCAGGCGCGGGCGCTGGTGGGGATCTTCCTGAATGACCAATTCGTCAAAGGACAGGCCAAAAAGTTTGCGGCGCAGGCAACATCCCCTGCGCAGGCGGCAGTGCTGGGTGCCGGGATCATGGGCGGCGGCATCGCCTACCAGTCAGCGCTGAAAGGCGTGCCGGTTCTGATGAAAGACATCAGCGAGAAGTCCCTGACGCTCGGCATGAATGAAGCCGGGAAGCTGCTCGATAAACAGCGCGAACGCGGCAAAATTGACGGCCTGAAGATGGCGCAGACCCTGGCGACCATCCAGCCCACGCTGGACTACGCCGGGATTGGCCGGGCGCAGGTGGTGGTCGAAGCCGTTGTTGAGAATCCGAAAGTCAAAGCCGCGGTGCTGGCGGAAGCAGAAGCGCTGCTCGATGAACAGGCGGTGCTGGCCTCCAACACCTCGACGATCCCCATCAGCACGCTGGCCCGTTCCCTGAAGCGGCCGGAGAATTTCTGTGGTATGCACTTCTTCAACCCGGTGCACCGTATGCCGCTGGTGGAAGTTGTCCGCGGCGAGAAAACCTCAGACCGCACCCTCGCCACGGTGGTGGCTTACGCCCTGCGGATGGGCAAAACGCCGATCGTGGTCAATGACTGCCCCGGCTTCTTTATTAACCGTGTGCTGTTCCCCTACTTCTCCGGCTTCAGCCTGCTGATGCGCGACGGCGCGGACTTCCGGCAGATTGATAAGGTGATGGAGAAACAGTTCGGCTGGCCGATGGGCCCGGCCTACCTGCTGGATGTGGTCGGCATTGATACCGCGCACCATGCGCAGGCAGTGATGGCGCAAGGCTTCCCGGACCGGATGGCGAAATCCTACCGCGATGCGGTGGATGTGATGTTTGACCAGCAGCGCTTCGGCCAGAAAAACGGCACCGGTTTCTACCGCTACAGTGAAGACAGCAAAGGCAAACCGCGCAAACAGCCGGATGAGGCCGTGGATCGGCTGCTGGCCGAAATCCGCCCGCAGGCGCATGAATTCAGTGCCGACGAGATCATCGCCCGCATGATGGTGCCGATGATTAACGAAGTGGTGCGCTGCCTTGAAGAGAACATCGTGGCAAGCCCGGCAGAAGCGGATCTGGCGCTGGTCTACGGCATCGGTTTCCCGCCGTTCCACGGCGGTGCGTTGCGCTACCTCGATACCCTGGGCAGCCGCCGCTACGTCGAACTGGCAGACCGTTATGCCCATCTCGGCGCACTGTATCAGGTGCCGGACGGCCTGCGCGCCAAAGCAGAAAGTAACGCGCGCTATTACCCTGACGCCACACCGCTGGCAGAGATCAATACCGGCACGCCGGCATGAGGTGAAAGATGGAAAATGTCGTTATTGTTGATGCAATCCGTACCCCGATGGGGCGCTCGAAAGGGGGCGCATTCCGGCAGGTGCGGGCAGAAGATCTCTCCGCGCACCTGATGCGCACGCTGCTCAGCCGCAATGCCGCGCTGGACGCGGCCGAAATCGACGATATTTACTGGGGCTGTGTGCAACAGACGCTGGAGCAGGGGTTTAATATTGCCCGTAACGCCGCGCTGCTGGCAGAGATCCCGCACCGCGTTCCGGCCGTCACGGTTAACCGGCTTTGCGGATCGTCAATGCAGGCGCTGCATGATGCCGCCCGCGCGATCATGGTGGGCGATGCGCAGGTGAGCCTGATTGGCGGTGTGGAACATATGGGCCATGTACCGATGCATCACGGGGTCGACTTCCACCCCGGCCTGAGCCGCACGGTGGCGAAAGCCGCCGGTATGATGGGCCTGACGGCGGAGATGCTGGCGAAAATGCATCAGATCAGCCGTGAAATGCAGGATGAATTTGCTGCCCGTTCCCACCAGCGCGCCCACGCGGCGACGCTCGCCGGGCGCTTTGCCAGGGAAATCGTGCCGACCAGCGGCCACGATGCTGACGGCGTGCTGATCCGGCTCGATTATGATGAAGTGATCCGCCCGGAAACCAATGTGGCGGCGCTGGCGGCGCTGAAACCGGCGTTTGACCCGGCCAACGGCACCGTCACCGCCGGCAGCTCCTCTGCCCTCTCTGACGGCGCGGCCGCGATGCTTATCATGAGCGAATCGCGTGCGCGTTCGCTGGGCCTGACGCCGCGCGCCCGCATCCGCGCGATGGCGGTAGTCGGCTGTGACCCGTCCATCATGGGGTATGGGCCGGTACCGGCCACCAAACTGGCACTGAAACGCGCCGGGCTGACGACGCAGGATATCGGGCTGTTTGAGCTGAATGAGGCGTTCGCGGCGCAAACCCTGCCCTGCATCAAAGATCTGGGGCTGATGGAGCAGCGCGACGAGAAGGTCAACCTGAACGGCGGTGCCATTGCGCTCGGCCACCCGCTGGGTTGCTCCGGGGCACGTATCTCCACCACGTTACTGAACCTGATGGAAACCAGGGATGTACAGTTCGGCGTTGCCAGCATGTGCATCGGGCTCGGCCAGGGTATCGCCACCGTCTTTGAACGAATTTAAGGTTAGACAGCCAGGGGTTTGAAAAGAGGTACGTTTAAAAGGAAATAAAGAAACAAGAAAAGAAAAGGATATCAGGAGGACACCGGCCCGCCGCAGTCTGATGCGGCGGGCCGGATAACCGGTCAGATAAAGGAGAACGCATCCCCGAAGATCTGGCTGGTCTGCGCGCCGCGCTCGCCGCAGAAGCGTTCGCGGGCAATTTTTGCCATTTCAAACCGCCCGGCGATGTAGATGTCATGCTCCGCCAGCGAATCATGGTCCTGCAACACGGCGCTCAGCACCGTGCCGGTACGCCCCTGCCAGCCTTCCGCCGGTTGCTCCACCACCGGAATCACCTTCAGGTTCGGGTACTGCACGCTCAGTGCTTCCAGTTCGCCCAGATCGTACAGGTGGAAAAGCTCACGGCCGCCCCAATAAATGGAGATATCACGCCCCGGTTGCTGCTCCAGTGCGGTGATCAGAATCGAACGCGCGTAGGAGAAACCGGTGCCCCCGGCAATCAGAATCAGCGGGCGAGCCGAATCTTCCCGCAGCCAGGCATCGCCATGCGGGAGATCCACGGTAATGGCCTGCTCCTGCAGGATGCGGTCCATCACGGCCATCGCATACAGGTTCAGTTCAGACGCCCCGATGTGCAGCTCAATAAAATCCTGTTGAGCTGGCGTCGACGCGATAGAGAACGGGCGCTTGTCACGCTCATCCATCACCACCATCAAATATTGCCCGGCGCGGAAACTGACCGGTGTTTCAGGCACCAGTCTTACCCGGTATACGGTATCCGTAATGGCCTCTACCGAGGACACTTTACAGCTCAATGTCGTCATGCGTTCCCTCTGTCGGGTCATTAAAGCAAAACTGTCGCGAGGCGGCCCGGCTCAGCGGCCCGGCGCCTTATCAGTGAATATCGCCAGCTCATCCCAGATGGCATCAACACGGGCGGTGACCGCCGGATCTTTGGCAATCGGGCGGCCCCATTCGCGCTGGGTTTCCCCAGGCCACTTGTTGGTGGCGTCCATCCCCATTTTGGAACCCAGCCCGGACACCGGAGAGGCGAAATCGAGGTAGTCGATCGGCGTGTTCTCCACCAGTACCGTATCGCGTGCCGGGTCCATGCGGGTGGTGATGGCCCAGATGACATCATTCCAGTCACGGGCATTAACATCATCGTCACATACGATAACAAACTTAGTGTACATAAACTGCCGTAAAAATGACCATACGCCCATCATCACGCGCTTGGCATGTCCGGCGTACTGTTTCTTGATGGTCACCACCGCCAGGCGGTAGGAACATCCTTCCGGCGGCAGATAGAAATCCACAATCTCCGGGAACTGTTTTTGCAGGATCGGCACGAACACTTCGTTCAGCGCCACGCCCAACACCGCCGGTTCATCCGGTGGGCGGCCGGTATAGGTGGAATGGTAAATCGCATTCCGGCGCTGGGTGATGTGCGTCACGGTAAAGACCGGGAAATGGTCGATCTCATTATAATAGCCGGTGTGGTCACCGTACGGGCCTTCCGGCGCCATTTCGGCCGGGTCGATATACCCTTCCAGCACGATTTCCGCACTGGCGGGCACCTCAAGATCGTTCGAGAGGCATTTCACCACCTCGGTTTTATTGCCGCGCAACAGCCCGGCAAACGCATATTCAGAGAGCGTATCCGGCACCGGCGTCACCGCGCCCAGCACCGTCGCCGGGTCTGCGCCCAATGCCACCGACACCGGGAAACGCTCGCCGGGGTGCGCCTGGCACCACTCCTGGAAATCGAGCGCACCGCCGCGGTGGGAGAGCCAGCGCATAATCAGCTTATTGCGGCCCAGCACCTGCTGGCGATAAATCCCGAGGTTCTGGCGCTCCTTATGCGGGCCGCGTGTTACGGTCAGCCCCCAGGTCACCAGCGGCGCGGCGTCTTCCGGCCAGCAGTGCATCACCGGGATGCGGCCGAGATCCACATCGTCACCCTGCCATACCTGCTCCTGGCACGGCGCATTGCTGAGCCGTTTGGTCGGCATGTTCAGCACCTGCTTAAACTTCGGCACTTTGTCGAACAGGTCGCGGAAGCCTTTCGGCGGCTCCGGCTCTTTCAGGAAAGCCAGTAACTTACCGACCTCACGCAGCGCGCTGATATCCTCCTGGCCCATGCCCATCGCCACCCGTTTCGGGGTGCCGAACAGGTTGCACAGTACCGGCATCTGATAGCCTTTCGGATTTTCAAACAGCAACGCCGGGCCACCGGCGCGCAGGGTGCGGTCGGCAATTTCCGTCATTTCCAGATAAGGGTCGATGGGCTGGCTGATGCGTTTGAGTTCGCCCTGCTTTTCCAGCAAGGCGATGAAGTCACGTAAGTCCCGGTATTTCATGCTGATCCGCAGTGTTTGATACTGATAATTATTGTCGTCAGTGAACGGGCATTATAGGCGCTATCGGCAGGTGATGCTGCACTTTTGTTGCGTGCAGCACCCCGTTGCTACCCGCCGTTAACAGTTGAACGGCACCAGGGAAGCCAGCGCCTGCGCATCGTGGAACTCCTGCGCCGGGCGGCCGTGGCGGAAGACCTTAAACCCTTCGCCCCTGGCGCTGTAGTAGCTGAGCTGGTTATCGCTGACCTGCAACAGGCTGCCCTCGCGCAGGGCGATCACGCTTTCCGATGGGTTAACGGCGCAGAACTCCGCCAGCCGGTCATCACGGCTTTCGCCGCCGTGGCCGTCCAGCACCGCATCAGTGTAGTGCGGGTTGATCTGCACCGGGAACAGCCCGAGTGACGGCAACACCGCAGAGGCCCGGACCGGCATATCATTGGTGGTGCGAATGGTAGGCGTCGCGACATTACACCCGGCGCTCCAGCCGATATAAGGCACGCCGCGTTCACGCACCGCCCGCTGGATCGGCACAATCAGATTATGTTCATGCAACATCTGGTTCAGCATCCAGGTATTGCCGCCGCTGACCAGAATGCACTGGGCATGGGTGAGCGCCTCTGCCGGGTTACCGGCATGGTGGATGCTGCTGACGCGGATGCCGAGCGACGCCGCCAGATCGGCAGCGCGCGCATCGTAATCACCACGGATAATCGCATAGGGAATTAAAATCGCAGAATCGATACCGCGCCGGGCAATCATCGCCTTGATTCGCTCATGCGCGAACCCCAGCAGCCGGGGGTCTTCGGACAACTTTCCATTGCTCAGTAAAAACAGCTCCATTCACATACCCTCACTCGACAGGTGAAACCAGAAAGAGACGCGTTGCGGCGGGTTTTTTCCCAAGATAATCGATTGGAAAGAAAAGATAACCCGGCCGATTCCGCTCTACGTTAATCCAATTTCGCCACCGCCGCACGGCCCTAAGATAAATTCCCGGCGCAATGCCACATATCCGTCCCAGCGGGGGAAAACAGCACGGCTATTTATCCGTAATGGCTTTTGCTATGCTTGCCTGCACAGCAGAAGGGCATGTGAATCTATGGAATCCTGGTATTTATTATATTGCAAACGCGGACAACTCCTGCGCGCGAAAGCGCACCTGGAACGTCAGGCGGTAAATTGCCTGAGTCCGATGATCACGCTGGAAAAAATAGTCAGGGGTCGCCGGACCGCTGTCAGTGAGCCCCTGTTTCCCAATTATATGTTTGTGGAGTTTGACCCGCACCGTATCCATACCACCACGATCAGTGCCACGCGGGGCGTCAGCCATTTTATCCGTTTCGGCAACCAGCCGGTGGTGGTCAGCCCGACGGTTATCCACGAACTGATCCATAACCCGGTGCAGGACGTCAAAGACCCGGAAACCCCGCAGCCCGGCGACACGGTGCTCATCACCGACGGTGTGTTTGAGGGGTTGCAGGCGATCTACACCGAGCCGGATGGCGAGGCGCGATCCATGCTGCTGCTTAACCTGCTGAACAAACAGGTTTGCCAGAGCGTCGATAACCGCCTGTTCCACAAAATGTAACGCTGCCCCATGAAAAAAGGCACGCCTGGGCGTGCCTTTTTTGTTTTGCTCTGCCGCTTAACGCTGCATTTCCGCATCGTGCAGCCATTGGGCCACACGTTTGGCGAAATAGGTCAGCACCCCGTCAGCCCCGGCGCGCTTAAAGCACATCAGGGATTCCAGCACCGCCGGTTTCTCCTGCAGCCAGCCGTTCTGGAACGCCGCCATGTGCATCGCATATTCGCCGGACACCTGATAGGCAAACGTCGGCACGCCAAAGGTGTGTTTCACGCGGTGGATGATGTCCAGATACGGCATCCCCGGTTTCACCATCACCATGTCCGCCCCTTCCTGCAGATCCTGCGCGATTTCCTGCAATGCTTCATCGCTGTTGGCCGGGTCCATCTGGTAGGTTTTTTTGTCGCCGCCTTTCAGGTTGCTGCTGGAGCCGACTGCGTCACGGAACGGGCCGTAGTAGCAGGAGGCATATTTTGCGGAGTACGCCATGATCTGGGTGTTAATCAGGTTCTGGGCTTCCAGCTGATCGCGGATGGCACCGATACGGCCGTCCATCATGTCGCTCGGGGCGATGATTTCCGCGCCCGCTTCCGCGTGGGAGAGCGCCTGACGCACCAGAATCTCTTTGGTCACGTCGTTGATGACGTAGCCGTCCGCATCGATGATGCCGTCCTGGCCGTGGGTAGTGTACGGGTCGAGCGCAATATCCGTCAGCAGCCCCAGTTGCGGCACGGCGTCTTTCAGCGCGCGGACCGCGCGCTGCACCAGCCCGTCCGGGTTATAGGCTTCTTCCGCGTGCAGGCTTTTCAGGTCACCCTCAATCACCGGGAACAGCGAGAGCACCGGCACGCCCAGTTTGGCAATGGCTTCGGCCTCTTTGATCAGCAGGTCGATACTCATCCGCTCTACGCCCGGCATGGACGGGACAGCCTGGCGGCGGTTGGTGCCTTCCATTACGAACACCGGGTAGATCAGGTCATTTACCGTGAGCTGATTCTCAGCCACTAAGCGGCGGCTGAAATCATGGCGGCGCACACGGCGCATACGGCGACCTGGAAAGGTGCCCGGAAATGCATAGCTCATCCTATTTCTCCTACTTAAGCCAGTCGGAACAGCCGACGGGCGTTGTCATCAGTTTTCTTACCCAGCCATTCAGGATCGTCCCCGCGCCGGGCGGCAACCTGTTGAACAATGTGGGGCAGAAAACAGGGTTCATTGCGGCGGGATGCAGGTTTTTCAGGTAAATCCCGGGGCAACAAATAAGGGGCGTCGGTTTCCAGCAACAGGCGATCGGCCGGGATCAGCGGCAACAGATCGCGCAGTGCCAGCCCGCGCCGTTCATCACAGACCCAGCCGGTAATGCCGATCGACGCGCCAAGCGCCAGGCACGCCTCCAGCTCAGGCTGCGTGCCGGTAAAACAGTGCACCACCACGCCCGGCAACTGCGGCATCCACGGGGCCAGCAGCGCGATAAAGCGTGCATGGGCGTCACGGCAATGCAGGAAAACCGGCCGCTGCAACTCTGCAGCCAACGCCAGCTGGGCACTGAAGGTGCGCTCCTGGCTGGCCGGGTCAGAAAAGTTACGGTTGAAATCCAGCCCACACTCACCTATGGCGGCCACGCCGGGTTGTGCCGCCAGCTGGCGGATCTGCTGCTCCACCTGCGCATTCCAGCCGGAGGCCTCATGCGGGTGGACCCCGGCGGTGGACCAGCAAAAACCGGGGTGTTCCGCCGCCAGCCGCGCGGCTTCTGCGCTCTCTGCGGCATTGGTGCCGGTCAGCAGTATCCCGGTCAGCCCGGCGGCACGGGCGCGCCGGATAACCTCCGGGCGATCTTTCGCAAACTGCGGGCTGGTCAGGTTAACGCCAATATCAAACATGCGGATGTCCAAAACAGAAGCCGCCCTCGGGGGGCGGCTGGAATCATTCTGAGGCGCTTACGGCGCGCTGGATGAGGAACCATCCTCTGTGTCGTCGTCAATATCCTGACGGCGTTTACCCACATAGAAGCGGCCAAAGAACACGCCAATTTCAAACAGCAGATACATCGGGATCGCCAGCAGCGTCTGTGAGAACACATCCGGCGGGGTCAGTAACATCCCCACCACGAACGCCCCCACCAGCACGTAAGGGCGCTTGGTTTTCAGCTCTTCCGGTGTGGTGATACCGCTCCAGCACAGGAGCACAATCGCAATCGGCACCTCAAACGACACCCCGAACGCCATAAACAGCGCCATCACAAAGTCGAGGTAATTATTGATGTCAGTCGCAATCAGCACGCCCGCCGGGGCTGTTTTCGCGAAAAAGCCGAACGCCAGCGGGAAGACGATAAAGTACGCAAACGCCATCCCGATGTAGAACAGCATAGAACTGGAAAACAGCAACGGCATCATCAGCCGGCGTTCATGCTTATACAGCGCCGGGGCGATGAAAGCCCATACCTGATACAGAATGATAGGGGCGGAAACAAATACCGACACGATCATCGTCAGTTTGATCGGGGTAAAGAACGGCGAGGCCACATCGGTTGCGATCATACTGGCCCCAAGCGGCATCTGTTTAATCAATGGTGCGGAAACCAATTGGTAGATGTCATTGGAGAAATAGGCCAATGCCAGGAAAACCGCCAGCACCGCAATAATGCAATTCAGCAACCGCTTACGCAGCTCAATTAAATGGCTGATAAGCGGTTGGGTATCTTCAACAGCCATGTTTTAACGATCGCCCGTGGGTTGATGAGAAGACGACGCAGGCTGCGGTGCCGCCACCGCTTTTTCCGCCTGCGGCACACTGTGTGTCGCCGGGATTACCGTGCCGGCAGCCTGCGGCGACATCGTATCCGCCGGAAGGTGACCCGCCGTTGCCGGTGTCACGTCCGCCTTTTTCAGCGACGGCGCAGTCGTTGCCTTTTCCGGTGCCGGCACGTCCGGTACCGAGGCGGGCGCGCTGGCGACCGTGGCAGCGTCGCCCGGCGTCACGCCGTCATGCAGCGCTTCAGGGTCGGTGACGGCCGGGTGATGAATGGTACGCGCGGCCTCATCGGCTTCACTGTAAGAGCGCTTCATCGATTCCGCCGCCTCTTTCAGTTCATCCATGGATGCCTTCAGCTCCGGCGTCAGGTTTTTCAGCCCAGCCTCTTCCGCTTTTTTCAGGCTGTCCTGCAACTCCTGCAGTTTCAGCTCCTGAGACAGCTCATTCTGCACCGAGGCAGCCAGCGAACGTAATGCGCGGATCCACCCCGCTACTGTTCTGACTGCGACAGGCAACCGCTCCGGCCCAAGCACCACCAGACCAATCACCATGACCAGCAACAGTTCACTAAACCCGATATCGAACACGGCTTACACCTGCTCTTTGTCTTTGCTCTTGGCATCATCCGGCTTCACCACGATAACCGGCTTTTCAGACAGGTTTTTGGTGGTGAAATCTGCGTCGTCAGACGGTTTCTCTGATTTGGCGGCCGGTGTTGAGTCATCATTCATCGCTTTTTTAAAGCCTTTGATCGAGGCGCCCAAATCGGAACCCAGACCGCGCAGCTTGTTGGTACCAAACAGCAGAACCACGATCACTGCGATAATCAGTAATTGCCAAATGCTAATGCCACCCATTTTATTTACCTCTCAAAGCCGGAATGTAGAAAAGGAATGTCGCTAAACAGTGCCGCATTATACGGCACCTTCTTACGCTTTCTTACTCAAACACGTTCTTGCTTCACTTCATTTACCGCTGCGTTGCCAGCCCACTATCCAGGTGACAATCCCGGCGGCCATCAGCCAGGCGGGGTAAACCTCTTCCTGGCCGAGCAACAGCAGCGTACCGCTCAACAGCAGGGTGGCGCCAATCCCGAACAGATACCGTGACTGGCCGCTGCGGACCCGGTGCTCACGCATCTCGGCCGACAGCTTCTCAACGCTGTGGTGCAGCTGGCGGTGACGTTGCAGGCTCTCAAACACCAGATCCGGCAACTCAGGCAGTTTCTCTGTCCAGAACGGGGCTTTCTGTTTGAAGGCCCGGATCATGGCCGGCAGGCCAACCTGATCACGCAGCCACTCTTCCAGGAACGGCTTGGCGGTGGTCCAGAGATCGAGCTGCGGGTAAAGCTGACGCCCCAGCCCTTCCACATAGAGCAGCGTCTTTTGCAACAGCACCAGCTGTGGCTGCACTTCCATATTAAACCGACGGGCGGTGTTAAACAGGTTAAGCAGCACATTACCAAACGAGATATCTGCCAGCGGCTTCTCAAAGATCGGTTCGCACACCGTCCGGATCGCGAATTCGAAATCCTCGACGTTGGTATCCGGCGGCACCCAGCCGGAATCCACATGCAGCTCTGCCACCCGCCGGTAGTCGCGGTTAAAGAAGGCGATAAAGTTTTCCGCCAGGTAGCGCTTGTCTTCTTTGTTGAGCGAGCCGACGATGCCGCAGTCAATGCCGATATAGAGCGGGTTGGCCGGGTGCTCGTAACTCACAAAAATATTGCCGGGGTGCATATCGGCATGGAAGAAGCTGTCGCGGAACACCTGGGTAAAGAACACCTGCACGCCCCGCTCTGCCAGCAACTTCATGTTGGTACCCTGCGCTTCCAGCGCCGGCACATCCGACACCGGGATGCCGTAAATCCGCTCCATCACCAGCACGGTTTCCCGGCAGTAGTCAGAGTACACTTCCGGCACATACAGCATATTGCTGCCTTCGAAATTACGGCGTAACTGGATGGAGTTGGCGGCTTCACGCAACAGGTTCAGCTCGTCGAGCAGGGTTTTTTCATACTCCCGCACCACTTCCAGCGGGCGCAGGCGGCGGCCGTCCGGCAGCAGCCGCGGCAGCCAGCCCGCCAGCCGGTTCATCAGGCGCATGTCGGCCTTGATCACCGGCAGGATGTCCGGGCGGATCACCTTCAGCACCACCTCTTTGCCGTTCTCCTTCATGCGCGCGGTATGCACCTGCGCGATAGAGGCCGAAGCGAGCGCCTTCTCATCAAACTCATCAAACCATTTTTCCAGCGGGCCACCGAGGGCAGCCTCGATGTGGCGACGCGCCTGGCGGCCGTCAAACGGCGGCACGCGGTCCTGCAACAGGGCCAGCTCATCGGCAATCTGCGGCGGGAACAGATCGCGGCGGGTAGACATCATCTGCCCGAACTTGATCCAGACCGGCCCCAGCTCCTGCATGGCCAGCCGCAGCCGTACCCCCAATTGCTTGTCATGGTGCCGGTTCGGCATCCAGAACAGCAAGCGGCGGCCAACACGCAGCGGAAGGGTTAAACGCATCCGGGGGATCAGCTCATCCAGCCCATAGCTCAGCACAACACGTATAATCAGATAGAGGCGACGCAGTTCACCTGGGGTCATGGCTTCGTCTCCATAGCGTTGATGCGGGCGTCGAGCTTGTCCAGCTCGCGGGCCAGCGCATCGACTTCTTCATTAAACCAAACAATTTCCAGCGGGGCCGGGGCGAGTTTCCACTCCTCCGTCAGCACTTCGCTGAGGTGCCCCTGCCGGCGCACCAGCGCCGAACGGAACCGTTGTGCGCCCTTCCACAGTGACTGTGAAATGCCTTGCGCAGCGATATCACCGAGGTAAGGGGCGAGCAGATCTGCCGGTTCCCACTCTGCCATATCCAGCAGGGCCACCAGTTGCTGAACGACCTGCAAATCGCCGTCAACAATCAGTTCACCCTGGCGCATCAGCGGCGACAGTTGCTGGCGGTCACGTAATTTCATCAGCACGCCCAGGCGGGTTGAGACGGTGCAATCCGCCTCGCCGGCCCATTCCCCGACGACGTCGGCCTGGCGTTCGCTGAAGATCAGGGTGAGGGGCGTGTCCAGCTCCTGAAGCCGGATGCGCAGGATCTTGCCGGCCAGCCGCAGGCGGGCGGCTTTCATGCTGGGTTCACGGTAGAGCAGCCGGTTCAGGGCCGTTTCCAGCCCTGCCGTCAGTAGCGGGGTTAACAACATGGCATTACCCCGTCAGAATTTGAAACCGCGATGTAAGGCAACAATGCCTCCGGTGAGGTTGTGGTAGTTGACGTTGTCAAACCCGGCATCACTCATCATGCCCTTCAGGGTTTCCTGATCGGGGTGCATCCGGATCGATTCCGCCAGGTAGCGGTAACTGTCGGCGTCTTGCGCCACCAGCTCACCGATGCGCGGCAGCAGGTGGAAGGAGTAGGCGTCATAGGCTTTGTTCAGCGGCTCCAGTACCGGTTTGGAGAACTCCAGCACCAGCAGGCGGCCGCCCGGCTTGAGCACACGGAACATGGAACGCAGCGCCTTCTCTTTTTCGGTGACGTTACGCAGGCCGAATGAAATGGTAATGCAATCGAAGTAGTTGTCCGGGAACGGCAGCGCCTCGGCGTTGGCCTGCACATAGCTGACGTTGCCGACCACGCCCAGGTTGCGGAGTTTTTCGCGGCCCATTTTCAGCATGGAATCATTGATGTCCGCCAGCACGACCTCGCCCTTGTCACCCACCAGACGGGAGAATTTCGCCGTCAGGTCACCGGTGCCGCCTGCCAGATCCAGCACTTTCTGCCCACGGCGCACGCCGCTGCAATCGATGGTAAAACGCTTCCAGATACGGTGGATGCCGAACGACATCAGGTCGTTCATCAGGTCATATTTCGCCGCCACGGAGTGGAAGACGTCTGCCACCATGCCCTCTTTTTCATCTTTAGCCACGGTGCGGAAACCAAAGTGAGTGGTTTCCTGAGTCTGATCTACCATGTTTTATGCCCGCTTTTCAGTCAATCTCATGGGGGTGAGGCGTGGCCCCACCCCGCCGGTGTCCCCGCCGTGCCGGCAGGGGTCGCTTCAGTTATCGTGCTAACGTATGCAGTGCTAACGTATTAAGGGTACTGCTCATTAATGGAGGTTTTTTCAGGAGGGAAGAAGCCTGCCGGCTGATCTTCCTGCGGCTCCTCCTGCTCCGGCAACACGCTGTCGGGCGCATCCTCTGCCCTGGCCGTGGCGGCAAGCGCCGGGCTGATAGGCCGTTTAACTTCAACGCCCATCGCCCGGAAACCTTCAACTTGTCCTATAAGGTTACCACGCCCTTGCGCCAGTTTGTTCATTGCCAGCCGATAACTTGCCTGCGCCTTGTCCAGGCTCTGGCCCATCGACTCCATGTCATCCACGAATAAGCGTAATTTGTCATACAGCCGGGCGGCGCGCTCTGCAATGCGCTGCGCGTTCCGGCTCTGGTGCTCATAGCGCCACAAATTGGTGATGGTGCGCAGGGCCACCAGCAGGGTGGTCGGGCTGACCAGCATAATATTGTGCTGCAGCGCCTCGTTAATCAGCTCCGGTTCGCGGTCGATCGCCAGCAGGAAAGCCGGCTCCACCGGAATGAACATCAGTACATAATCCAGGCTGCGCAAGCCGGGCAGTTGCTGGTAATCCTTACGGCCAAGCAGGCGGATGTGGCCGCGCAATGAACTGAGGTGCTCGCCCAGCGCGATCTCCCGTTCGGCATCGTCCGTGCTGTTGAAGTAGCGCTCGTACGCCACCAGCGACATCTTGGCGTCAATCACCACATCTTTTTCCTGCGGCAGGCGCACAATCACGTCCGGTTGCATCCGGCTGCTGCTGTCCACACGGATACTGACCTGGGTTTCATACTCATACCCTTCACGCAGCCCGGAGGCTTCCAGCACCCGGCTCAGCACCACCTCACCCCAGTTGCCCTGGGTTTTGTTGTCCCCTTTCAGGGCTTTGGTGAGGTTAATCGCCTCCTGCGCCATCTGCGCATTCAGCTGCTGCAAATGGCGGATCTCATGGGCCAGCGTATGGCGCTCACGCGCTTCCTGCCCGAACCCTTCCTGTACCTGACGGCGGAAGCCATCCAATTGTTCGCGCAGCGGCAGCAACAGCCGGTCAAGGCTCTGTCGGTTTTGCTCATCCACCCGGCGGCCATTCTGTTCAAAAATGCGGTTGGCCAGCTGTTCAAACTGCGCATTCAGCCGCTGCTCGCTGTTCATCAGCAGCCGCTGTTTCTCTTCCGCCGCCATCCGCGTCTCTTCCAGCCGGATGGTGACCTCACGCAGCTCCGCCTCCTGCGCGCTGTTGTTTTCACGCTGGGCGCGCAACTCCTGATCAAGCTGTTCGCATTCACGGCGCCAATGCGCCAGTTGCTGCGCCTTCTCCTGCCCGGCCGCCACCTGGCTGTGGAGCGTGCGCAGCTCCAGCTCATTGTCACGCAGGCGCTGCTGGCCCTGTTGCACCTGCGCCAGCAGCGCCTGTTGTGCGCTTTGTGCCTGTGCCAGTGACTGCTCCAGCAGGCGCAGGGCGGTGTCATGCCGGGCCTGTTGCTGCTGTTGCCGCACCCCGGCCAGCAGCCAGCCACCCCCGACGCCCACCAGACAGGCCACCAGACAGGCCACCAGGCTGTACATTATGCTGATATCCATGCTTGTTCCGCTGTGAAACGCTGATAGCCTGCCACGTTAAGGAAAGCGCCCTCCCCTGTCCAGCAAGGTTTGGTACGCTGCGTAATGCCTCGCAAAAAGCCTCTGCATCAGCCTGCCATCACAGGAACCTGACAGGATACGCCGCCCTGAACCACCAAGCCCGTAACCTTGCGTAAACAAAGATAAACTTTTGTATAACAACCGGGCCGCCGTGTGACCGCTCTGCCTGCGCCCCCGGCCACGCATGGACTCTGAACTGACCTTATCAGATCCCTCGGGGGAATAAAAAAAGGGGCCGCCAATGCGACCCCTTTTCAGACTACAGGCAGTGCCGGTCAGAGCAGACGGCGGGCAGCTTCCACCACGATTTTCACCGCGTGGCTCTCTGTCTGCTTCATGGTTTCCGCGTTCGGGATCTCCTGCTGGGTGCGGTTTACGATAACCCCAGCCACCATCCCGGCGCGCAGACCCTGGCTGGCGCACATGGTCAGCAGCGTTGCGGATTCCATCTCGTAGTTCATCACGCCCATCTCCTGCCACTCTTGCATCGATTCTTTGAAGCGGCGCACCACGCGGCCGGAGAAGGTGTCATAGCGCTCCTGGCCTGGGTAGAAGGTGTCAGACGAGGCGGTCACACCGATGTGCGTGGTCGCACCCACGGCTTTCGCGGCGTCGACCAGCGCGGTGGTGCAGGCGAAATCAGCCACCGCCGGGAACTCCATCGGGGCGAAGTGCAGGCTGGCACCGTCCAGACGGACTGCGGCGGTGGTCACCAGCACATCACCGACATTAATGTGGTTCTGGATGGCGCCGGTGGTGCCGATACGCAGGAAGGTACGCACACCCAGCTGCGCCAGTTCTTCGACGGCGATAGAGGTGGACGGGCCGCCGATACCGGTAGAGCAGACGATCACAGGTTTGCCGTCCAGCTCCGCACGCCATGACGTAAATTCACGGTGAGCCGCCAGCTTGACCGGGTTCTCCATCAGTCGGGCAATTTTTTCCACCCGCTCCGGATCACCGGGAACGATGGCCAGCGTGGCACCTTGCAGGTCAGCCTTGGTCAGGCCAAGGTGAAAAACGTCAGATTTGGACATACGGAACTCCTGTTAACGATTCATTTCCGAAAGGAAGAGAAAGGGACTTTACTGAAATCCGGGGCTGCTTTTTGTGATGAACATCACTTACACCACAGAGAACATGCATCAGCTACAACATTTATGTGATGGATTTCACAGTAAAACCCATTATTGCGCTGATTATAAGCGACTGCACCTCATCTTGTCCTGCTTTACTCTGCCCCCTCAGGCAGCGCCCTGCCTTGCGCCAAACCTAAAAGGTAGCACCTTTCCGGTAAAGGATAACCCTCATTGCCGGAGGCAGGCGGTAAGTCCGTTTTATTTCACGCCGGCTGCCCGTTTCTCTTTGGCATTTCCTCCCACGTCTTTATAAAAAACATCCAGAAAATACTCTCTATTTTCTTATTCCTTTCTGTTTTTTTCTTATTAAAGCAGCTTGGTTTTAACGCTATATATAATTAAGTTTTAATAAAGTCATTTTAAAGAATAAATAAATATTTAGACGTTTTATTAGTTCATAGAATTGCGAGTTTCCTCACTTTTCTAATTAACTAAAATGTATAAAGGATGACATACATTGAAAAAGCTCAACACAACACGTACCCCCTTATCCTCTGGTATTATTAAAGCATTTCCAATCCTTATTGTTATGGCCGGTGGATTCGGTGTTTCCTCTTCTTTTGCTATGTCAATTAATGATCAAGGAGTTGATGGCAGTTACCCTATCTATGCTAATGGGAATTCAGAAACTGATCATACTGCTGATATTTACTATGCCGGAGGTCTTGTTATAACAACTACGGGTAAAGCTTCTCACGGGATTTATGCATTAGACGGCGGTAAGGTTTTTGAACGTAACCCATCAACCGTAGACATTATAATTAATGGTGAGGGTGCCCACGGTATATATGTTGAAAATGGCAGCATCATTGATTTATTAAGTCCGCTTTCCATTGACACTTCAAATAAAGACGCCTCAGCCCTTTTTATCACCGGCGACAATAACAGCGTTAACATCGCGTCAACCGCTACGCTGTCTACGCTGGGGGAGAACAGCGCCGGCATTAACATTAACGGCAATAAAAATATCGCCACATTTGACACGCTGGCGGCCACCACCGCTGGTGCAAACAGCGCGGCAGTGACGCTGACCGGTGACAACACGATGTTTACCGTGATGTCAGGCACCACCCTGGCGACGGAAGGCGAACACAGCGCGGGCATCGCCATTAACGGCAAAGAGAATATCGCCACGTTCGACACGCTGGCGGTCTCGACAACAGGCGCGAACAGTGCGGCGGTGACGCTCAGTGGCGACACCAACACCTTTGATGCCGCGGCAGAGACGTCCCTGACGACACAGGGTGATAACAGCGCCGGGGTGGCGATTAACGGCCCGGGGAATACCACCACCTTTAACCAGCTCGCGGTCACGACAACAGGCGCGCGCAGCCATGCCCTCAGTGTGGCCGGCGCGGGGAGCAGCCTGAGTGCACAAGGCGGCAGCCTGATTACCGGCGGGGAGAATGCTTATGGCGTCCTGGCCGCAGAGAGTGCCGTGGTTACCCTGACCAATACCGACATTATCTCGGCGGGAGCGGACGCGGGCGGGGTGCTGGCCACCGGCAACAGTGTCGTCAACCTGACCGGCGATGCGGCCACGCTGAATACCGTAAAAAGTACCGGTGCAAGTGGGGCCACGCTGGCAGCCAAATCTGGCGCACAGATCAACATCAAAAATATGCAGGTGCTCACTGAAGGTACGAAAGACCAATCGTTATTTATCAGCACCCAGGCGGCTGTCCACGGTGAAAATATTCAGATAGCTAATCACGCTGACAGCGTATCGACGTTGCATTTCTATCAACAGCAAAGCGTCGCTGCCGATCAGCAAGGCGGCACCTTAACCCTGAAAGACTCCACCGTGACCAGCGATCAGGCGAAAACAGCCCTGTATGCTGATGGCGGTCACTGGAATGCCACGTTCGACCACACCGACCTGACCGCCAGCCAGGGCACGGCGATTTATGTCGCCAACGATCTGACGGCGGCCAAAGAGGCGGAGTTACAGGCGCAATCGGCCACTCTGGCGTTTACCGCAAAGAACAACAGCACCCTCAACGGCGACGTCATTGTCGAGGCGCAGGACACGCTCGCCAACGCCCTGACCATGAACCTGCTGGATTCCACCTTTAACGGCGCGTCCCAGGGCAACATCGACCTGTCGGCCGAAAACAGCACCTGGAACATGTCCGCATCGTCGACGGCAAATTCGCTGGCGCTGAATAACAGCCGCGTCTATTTCTCCCCCGAGGGGGATTACAAAACGCTGACCACCCAATCGCTGTCCGGCACCGGGGATTTTTACCTGAATACCGAACTCAATGAGGGCGGCACCAACAGCAAAACCGACAAGATTATTGCAGGCACTGCGGATGCCGCCGGTGATTTTACCCTGCATATCAATGGCCGCGGCAAGGGTGCCTACACCGAAGGCAACGGCATTGAGGTCGTCCAGATTCAGGACAGCAGCCATACCCATTTCACCCTGGGTGACACCGTCAGCATCGACGCCTTTGATTATTACCTGTTTGAAGGCGGCAAAGACGGCGCCGCAGACACCGCCAATGACTGGTATCTGCGGGCTGAGTTTGTGGAGCCGGATCCCAATGACGGCGGCAACGGCGATAATGACGGCAACGGTGATAACGACGGCAACGGTGATAACGACGGCAACGGCGATAACGACGGCAACGGCGATAACGACGGCAACGGCGGCGACGCCTCCCCGAAACTGTACCGTGAGGAAGTCCCTGGTTATATCGTGACCCCTTATTTGAACCTCTATTACGGTTTGCAAACGGTCGGCACGCTGCATGAACGCATGGGCGATGCCGAACAGTACGCACGTAACTACAACAACCTGGCCTGGGCGCGCACCGGCGGGGATAACACCTCGTTCAATGCCGGGCGCTTTGGTTATGACACCCACGCCTGGTTCGCGCAGTTTGGTAAAGATCTCTATCAGGATGAGCTGGACAACGGCACCCGTGTGCATGGCGGCGTGATGGTGACACTCGGCCATCAAAGCAGTGATGCGCAAGACCAGGAACGCTCACGCGCGAATAAAAAGGTCATGACCGGTGCCGTCAATACCGATGCCTACAGCCTCGGCGGCTACTACACCCGTTACGCGCAGGACGGCGGCTATATCGACGCGGTCGGCCAGTTCACCTACTACCGTAACCAGTATGAAAGCCGCTACAACGCCCGGCAGGACAGCGTCGGCACCCTGCTTTCGCTGGAAGGCGGCAAACCGTTTGGCGTCAGCGAGAACTGGAAAATTGAGCCGCAGGGCCAGCTGGTGTATCAGTACCTGGTCGGCGAAGATTTCAGCGATGCCGTTTCTGACGTCTCCGGCACCCACAGCAGCGCGCTGACGGCGCGGGCGGGCGTGCGCCTGTTCCGCGATCAGCAGGAAGACAAGCACACTGAGACGTTCAAACCTTACCTGACGGCAGACATCGTGCATAACGTCACGGATGCCCCGACAGTACGGGTCGGCAGTACGGACGTTCAGGCCGATCTGGCGACCGACTGGTGGCAGACCGGGGCGGGCTTCACGGCGAAAGTCAGCGAAAACACCTGGTTCTATGCCGATGCGCAATATATGAAAGGCTTCAGTGACGATATGGAAGGCTATGTCGCTCATATCGGTATTCAGGGAAGTTTTAAATAATCATTTCCTGATAATGTGACCCATCCGCGCCTCAGGGCGCGGATTTTCTTTATGCCACAGAATGCCCTTGCCTGCTCTGCTCCCGCCACGTATTAGTATCCCGCTTACCATTCTGATTTTATTTCCTATAGTTAATGCTGCGCAGCGCTACTCAATTACTATGCGGAGACCGCAATGAAAACCAACGAACATCTGACCCAGCAGGCCACCGGCGGTTTTGCACCCGCTGTCGCACCTGTCGCCTCGACGACCCGCCACACCGACGATCAGGGTTTACACACCAGCGAAACCACCATTCCGACCCAGGGTGAAAATATGCCGGCGTATCTGGCACGCCCGGCGACAGCCTCCGGCCCGCTGCCGGTGGTGCTGGTGGTGCAGGAGATTTTCGGGGTGCATGAACATATCCGCGATCTCTGCCGCCGGCTGGCGAAAGAGGGCTATCTGGCGATTGCGCCGGAGCTCTATTTCCGCCAGGGCGATCCGCAGCAGTACGCCACCATTGATGAGCTGCTCAGCAAGCTGGTGAGCAAAGTGCCTGACCAGCAGGTGCTGGCGGATCTGGACCACACGGCGCACTGGGCAACCCGCCACGGCGGCGAGGCCAACCGGCTGGCGATCACCGGTTTCTGCTGGGGCGGGCGCATCGCCTGGCTCTACGCCGCCCATAACCCGCAACTGAAAGCCGCCGTCGCCTGGTACGGCAAGCTGGTGGGCGAGAAATCCCTCAACCAGCCGAAACACCCGGTGGACATTGCGGTGGATCTCAACGCCCCGGTGCTGGGGCTGTATGGCGGGCAGGACAGCGGCATCCCGCAGGACACGGTAGAGACGATGCGCCAGGCGATCCGCGCGGCCAACGCCACCGCCGACATTGTGGTCTACCCGGACGCCGGGCACGCGTTTAACGCCGATTACCGCCCGAGTTACCATCAGGAAGCCGCCGAAGATGGCTGGCAGCGGATGCTGACCTGGTTCAAACAGTACGGCATGGCAGGAGCCGGCTGATTCACCGCCATGAAAAACGCGCCGTGCTGCCTACGCGTCGGCATGGGAAAACCGGCCGGTAATCCGATCAAAAAAGGGCGCATCTGCGCCCTTACGTTTGCCCACACTCCCCTTACTCTGCGCCTTCCCCCTGTTCCGCCCGCAGGCGCCGGGCGGCTTTCACCATGTTCGCCAGGGCCTGGCGGGTTTCCGGCCAGCCACGGGTTTTCAGGCCGCAATCCGGGTTCACCCACAGGCGTTCCGCCGGGATAGTCTGCGCGGCTTTGCGCAGCAGTGCTTCAATCCATTCCACGCCCGGCACGTTCGGCGAGTGGATGTCATAGACGCCGGGGCCGATTTCGTTCGGGTAGGCGAAGGCGTTGAACGCGTCCAGCAAATCCATATCTGAACGCGAGGTTTCGATGGTGATCACATCGGCATCCAGCGCGGCGATGGACGCCATGATGTCATTGAACTCGCAATAACACATATGGGTGTGGATTTGCGTTTCATCCCCGGCCACCGCGGCCGTGAGTTTGAATGCCTCCACCGCCCAGGCGAGGTAGTCCTGCCAGTCGGCACGGCGCAATGGCAGCCCCTCGCGCAGGGCCGGCTCATCAATCTGGATGATGCCGATGCCGGCGTTTTCCAGATCCGCCACTTCGTCACGCAGTGCCAGCGCGATCTGTCTGGCAATCACCTCACGGGAGACATCCTCACGCGGGAAGGACCAGCAGAGTATGGTCACCGGGCCGGTCAGCATCCCTTTGACCGGCTTGTCAGTCAGGGACTGGGCATATGTCGCCCACCCGACGGTGATCGCCTCCGGGCGGCTGATGTCACCGATGATCACCGGCGGCTTCACGCAGCGGGAGCCGTAGCTCTGCACCCAGCCGTTCTGGGTGAAGACGAAGCCGTCCAGATGCTCGCCGAAGTACTCCACCATGTCGTTACGCTCGGCTTCACCGTGCACCAGCACATCCAGCCCCAGGCGCTCCTGCTCGGCAATCGCCTGCCTGATGTGCCCGCTGATGCCGGTGCGGTAGTGGTTGCTGTCCAGGCGGCCCTGTTTGAAGTCCAGGCGCAGGCCGCGGATTTCCGGGGTCTGCGGGAAGGAGCCGATGGTGGTGGTCGGCCAGGCAGGCAGGTTAAATCTGGCGCGCTGTTTTTCAGCCCGGATCGGGTAGGCGTGCGGGCGCTCGCTCTCCTGGGCGGTGATCGCCACCAGGCGTTGGCTTACGGCGGCGTTATGCACGCGCTTAGAGTCACGCCGCGCGCGGATCGGCGCGCTGTACGCAGCCACCTCCTCCAGCGTTGCCTGATCGCCCTGGTTCAGGGCGCGGGTCAGCAGGGCCAGCTCACCACATTTTTGCAGGGCGAAGGCGAACCAGCTTTTTACTTCCTCATCCAGCCGGGTTTCCACGCTCAGGTCGATCGGGCTGTGCAGCAGGGAACAGGTGCTGCCGAGCCACAGCGTACGCGGCCCCCCCGCCAGCGGTTGCAGGCGATCCCGCCAGCGGCTGAGGTCAGCACGCCAGACGTTGCGGCCGTTGATCACGCCCAGCGAGAGCACCCAGTCAGCGGGCAGCACGTGGTTCAGCGCCGCGATGTCATCATGCCCTGCCACCACGTCCACATGCAGCCCCTGCACCGCCAGGTGGCGGATTGTCTCAAGGTGATGGCCGATGCTGTCGAAATAGGTGGTCAGCAGCAGCTTGACCCGGCCGTTCAGCGCGGCATAGGCGGGTTTGAACGCGTCCCGCCAGGCGGACGGCAGCTCCAGCACCAGCGCCGGTTCATCAATCTGCACCCACTCAATGCCGCGTTTAGCCAGTTCGGCCAGCACCTGCTGGTAGACCGGCAGAATCTCGTTCAGCAGCGAGAGGCGGTCGAACGGCTCACCTTTGACTTTGCCGAGCCACAGGTAAGTTACCGGGCCAAGCAGCACCGGTTTCACCGGGTGGCCCAGCGCCAGCGCCTCATCCACTTCCTCCAGCAGTTGCGTCCAGGTCAGGGCAAAACGCTGGCCTTGATGGAATTCCGGCACGATGTAGTGGTAGTTGGTGTTGAACCATTTGGTCATTTCGGCCGCCGCCGCCGGCTCACCGGCCGGTGCCCGGCCGCGGGCGATGCGGAACAGGGTGTCCAGATCCACCTTACCGGACGCGTCCTGGTGGCGCGGCGGCACGTTGCCCAGCAACAGGCTGGTGGTCAACACATGGTCATACCAGGCGAAATCCCCCACCGGCAGCAGATCGACCCCGGCATCGCGCTGTTGCTGCCAATGGCGGGCGCGCAATTCACGACCCACAGCCAACAGGTCTTCCTGCGTTGACGTGCCGGCCCAGTAACTTTCCTGTGCTTTTTTCAGTTCACGACGCAAGCCAACGCGTGGAAAACCCAGAGTGTGGTTCAGAATTGTCATGGTCAAATTCCTCATTTAGCCGTCCAGATGTTTACACATCCATAATCCGCAGGTACTGTATAATCCACAAGCGCAAAATATTCACTGTCACTGTGAAGGACTCTCATGATCGAACTTAAACACTTACGGACGTTGCAGGCGTTGCGGAATACCGGCTCGCTCGCCGCCGCCGCCGCGCAGCTCCATCAGACGCAATCGGCGCTGTCGCACCAGTTCAGCGACCTGGAGCAACGGCTGGGGTTCCGGCTGTTCGTCCGTAAGAGCCAGCCGCTGCGCTTTACCCCGCAGGGGGAGATTTTGCTGCAACTGGCGGAACAGGTGTTGCCGCAGATCCAGCAGGCGCTTCAGGCCTGCCATGAGCCGCACCAGACCACCCTGCGCATCGCCATTGAGTGCCACAGTTGCATCCAGTGGCTGACCCCGGCGCTGGACAACTTCCGCCAGCGCTTCCCGCAGGTGATCATGGACTTCAAATCGGGTGTGACTTTTGACCCACAACCCGCGCTGCAACAGGGCGAGCTGGACGTGGTGCTGACGTCAGACATCCTGCCGCGCAGCGGGCTGCATTACTCACCGATGTTTGATTTCGAGGTACGGCTGGTGCTGGCCCCGGATCACCCGCTGGCAACCAAAGCGCAGATCCTGCCGGAGGATTTAAGTGACGAGACGCTGATGATCTACCCGGTGCAGCGCCAGCGGCTGGACATCTGGCGGCACTTCCTGCAACCGGCGGGGGTCAGCCCGGCGCTGAAAAGTGTGGATAACACGCTGTTGCTGGTTCAGATGGTGGCGGCACGCATGGGCATTGCCGCGCTGCCGCACTGGGTGGTTGAGAATTTTGAGCGTCAGGGGTTAATCGTGACCAAGACGCTCGGCAGTGGGTTATGGAGCCGGCTGTACGCGGCGGTACGCGAAGGCGAGCAGCGCCAGCCGGTCACTGAGGCCTTTATTCGTTCGGCGCGCCAGCACGCCTGCGATCATCTGCCGTTTGTGAAGGACGCGGCGCGACCCAACGCCGGTGCACCCAAAGCGACGCCATTATCACTGCACCTCCCAGAATAAAGCTCGGCCAGTGGGGCTGCTGTTGCCAGATCGCCAGATTGACCAGCAGCCCGGCCGGGACGTGAAAGTTGTTCATAATCCCCAGCGTGCCGGCATCCACCTGCGTTGCCCCCACGTTCCACATGAAGTAGCCCAGCGCGGACGCGCCAACCCCCAGCCAGATCAGGATGCCCCATTGCAGGTGGGTGGTTGGCAGCTTATGCGGATTACCGAACAGCACCCACGCCACAATCGCGCATAACACTGCACCGATGTAGAACCAGGAAAACGCCGTATGTTGCGGCATCGGCCGCGTTTCCATCAGCCGCTTATAGCCGACCTGCCCGATGGCGAAACAGAGGTTCGCCGCCTGCACCAGCAGCAGCCCGATCACAAAATGCTCGCTGATGTGGTCGTAACGGATAATTGCCGCGCCGACCACCGCCAGCAGCGCGCTGAGGGCATACCCCATACGCACGCCGCGCCCGCTGATCAGGTCATAAATCAGCGTCACGTAGAGCGGTGTCATCACGGTAAACAGCAGGAATTCCGGCACCGTCAGGTAGAGGTACGCCTGGAAGCTGATCAGGTACATGATGCCGAGCTGCATCGCCCCGACGCCCATATAGAGCAGCAGCGTCGAGGCTTTATGGCCGCGCCAGCGCAAAAACGGCAGGAATACCAGCGCGGCCAGCACCAGCCGCACCAGCACAGAAAAGACGCTGTCCACCTGCCCGGCCAGGTACTCGCCAATCAGGCTGAAGGAGAACGCCCACAAAATGGTGGTGATAATCAGTAAAAACACAGTGATTGTCGCTATCAAAGGGAAAAGGGGATTGTAACGGATACGCGCGCGTAAAAATTCCCGAAGATGGTTTACGTGTGATTATTATTTACACAAACAGACAGGCCTTTACCGGCCGGATCACGCACAGCCCTGCCGGGATGGCATACACTGAAAGGGTAGGAAGGCAACGCCCGAGACGGGCAATGGAGAAGCAACATGAAAAAAATGACCCTGATCGCCTGTGCACTGGCCACCGGCCTGATGGCCGGCAGCGCCGTGGCAGACGCCCTGAAACCGCTGTCGCCGCAGCAACGCCAGCAGCAATTGCTGAATAACCCGGCGCAGCGCAACACCCAGCAGCGGATGCAGACCAACCAGCAGTTGCAGCAGCGCCAGCTGGAGATCGATCGCCAGACCAGCGCCCAGCAGCAGAATCAGCAGTTACGCACCCAGATGCAGACCGATCAGCAGCGGATCCAGCAGAACCAGCCCGGCAGCAAATAACCCGCGCAGGGCGTCAGATACGGACGCCCAGCATCGTCAGAATCAACGGCGTGGTGATGCCCGACAGCGCCGTGGACATCACCAGGCTGGCCGCCGCCGGCCCGGCCAGCACGTTGAACTGGCGTGACATCAGGTACACATTCACCCCGACCGCCATCGACCCGAGCAACACCACCACGCGGGTTTCCATTGCCGGCAGATCCAACGCCACCGCCAGCAGCCAGACCACCAGCGGCTGCACCAGCAGCTTCATCACACAGATGGCGGAACTGAGCCGCCAGCCGTCCCGCACCCGGTACTCTGCCAGCCCCATGCCCAGCACCACCAGCGACAGCGGCGCGGCACTCTGCCTGAGCATCGACACCGGCTGGTCGATGATATGCGGCAGCGGCAGGCGGGTCAGGCTGAACAGCGTGCCGGAGATAATGCCGATAATCAGCGGGTTGGTAAGCACACTGCGGGCGGTTTTGGCGAAGCCCGCCAGCGTCGGCGAGCCGTTGCGCGCCCACTCAATGGAAATGGTCACCAGCGTCCAGAGGATCAGGCCGTTGAATACCAGCACCAGCGCCACTGACGGCACGGCGGCCTCGCCCAGCATCACGGTGGCGATCGGCAGCCCCAGCATCACGTTATTGGAAAAGATGCCGCCGAGGGCAAACACCGAGCCGGAGATGCCGTCCAGCCGGAACAGGTGCTTTGCCAGCACCCGGCCCAGCACAAACACGATCAGGCAACTGCCGAAAAAGGCGATAAGCAGGCGGGCATCCACGGCGGGGCGTTGGGTGAAATCACACATCATGCGGAACAGCATCGCGGGCAGCGCGACGGAGAACACCAGGCGGGTCAGTGCATCGGTAAAAGCGGTGGGCCATTTTCCCCAGCGGATCAGCCCATATCCCAGCACAATCAACACAAATAACGGCACCGACAGCAAAACCTGATGCCACAGCGACAGCATAAAAGCAGGCATGACAATCCTTGTGTAAAGGCGGACGCCAGACGGTGCAGGCCCCGGAAGTGAGTGACGGCGGCCTGCGTATTGTTAGGCGACTCTTGATTTGCCTGCTACGTAAAGTCCGCGCCCATCAAATCTATCCGGTCAGTACAGATGCAGTCAACGCCCCAGCTGAGCAAAAGTCGCGCACGTTCCGGGCTGTTGACGGTGTAGACCAGGATCCGCAACCCGGCGGCTTTCAGTGCCTCAGTGCGTGCCTGCGTCAGCGCCTGGTGGTTGATATGCAACGACACGCAGGCCAGTTGGGTGGTCAGCGCCTGCCAGTGCTCGTCCCACTCATCCAGCAGCAGGCCTCGCGGCAATTCCGGCACCGCCCGTTGGGCGGCGGCCAGCGCCCCGACGGAGAATGACGAGAGCAGCGGCGGCACCGGCTGCCCTTCCCACAGCAGCCGCGCAGCCGACGCCACCACTTTGCCCGTCTCCTCCTCGGTGCCGGTGGTGGGTTTGATCTCGATGTTCGCCATCAGCCCATGCTGCGCACAGCGATCCGCCACTTCCGACAGCAGCGGCAGTTTTTCGCCGCGAAAGGCGTTGCTGTACCAGTTGCCCGCGTCCAGCGTCACCAGTTTCTCCCACGGCAAGTCGCCCGCCACGCCCCAGCCGTTGCTGGTGCGATCCAGCGTGTCGTCATGCAACAGGAAAATCTGGCCGTCCTGCGCCAGTTTCACATCAAATTCAATCATCCGGTGGCCGAGGCGCACCCCGGTTTCAATCGCCGCCAGCGTATTTTCCGGGGCCAGCGAACCGCCGCCCCGGTGCGCCACGATGCGTGGGTATGGCCAGTCTGTTGTCATTATTCCATCCGTAATCCATCAGCCGTATCAAAGAAGTGTAGCGCCTGCGGCGGCAATACCAGCGACAGCATAGAGCCGACCGCCGGGCAGTGCTCATGGGAGAGCCGCACCACCATGCTTTGCCCGCCCCACTGGCCGTGGGCGAGGTTATCCGCCCCCAGCCGCTCCAGCGTCGCCACCTTCAGCGGCAGGCCGCGCGTGTTGCCGTCTGCCAGCTGAATATGCTCCGGCCGGATGCCCACGGTCAATGCCCGCCGGCTCCAGGCCGGGCGCACTTCCGGCAACGCCAGGGCGGTGCCGTCCGCCAGCAGCAGCGCGCTGCCCTCGGCATCCACCTGCCCTTCCAGCAGGTTCATCGCCGGTGAGCCCATAAACCCGGCGACGAAACGGCTGGCCGGACGCTGGTAGATCTCCGACGGCGTGCCGATCTGCTCCGCCACCCCTTTGTTCATCACAATCACCCGCTGCGCCAGCGTCATCGCCTCGACCTGGTCATGGGTGACGTAGAGGCTGGTGGTGCGCAGGCGGCGGTGCAGTTGTTGCAGCTCCAGCCGCATCTGCACCCGCAATTTGGCATCCAGGTTCGACAGCGGCTCATCAAACAGGAACACCGCCGGTTCGCGCACAATCGCCCGCCCCATCGCCACCCGCTGGCGCTGGCCGCCGGACAGTTCGCGCGGTTTGCGCTTGAGCAGCGGCTGGAGTTCCAGAATGCGCGCCGCCTCTTCGACCTTTTCTGCAATCTGCGCTTTGCCGAGGCCGCGGATTTTCAGGCCGTAGGCCATGTTGTCAAACACGCTCATGTGCGGGTAGAGCGCATAGTTCTGGAACACCATCGCGATGCCGCGATCTTTCGGCTCCAGATCGGTCACGCGCCGCCCGCCGATATAAATATCGCCGCCGCTGGTGCGTTCCAGCCCGGCAACCATCCGCAACAGCGTGGATTTTCCGCAGCCGGAGGGGCCGACCATCACAATAAATTCGCCGTCGGCCACATCCAGATCAATCTGGCGGATCACCGGGGTTTTGCCGTCATAACTCTTGCTGACCGCCTGCAATTTCAGATTCGCCATTACTCACTTCTCACTGTCAACCAGACCACGAACAAACCAGCGCTGCATCGTCAGCACCACCACCAGCGGCGGCAACAGGGTCAGCAGCATCGCTGCCATCACCTGGTTCCACTGCGTGACGCCATCGCCCAGCGAAATCATGCTTTTGATCCCGGCGACGGCAGTGCCCATTGAGGCGTCACTGGTGATCAGAATCGGCCACAGATACTGGTTCCAGCCATAGATAAAGGTGATCACAAACAGCGCTGCCAGGTTGGTCTTCGACAGCGGCAGCACCACATCCCAGAAGAAACGCATCGGCCCTGCGCCGTCGATCCGCGCCGCTTCCAGCAGCTCATCCGGCAGCGTCATAAAGAACTGGCGGAACAGGAACGTTGCGGTGGCAGAGGCCATCAGCGGCAGCGTCAGGCCGGTATAGCTGTCCATCAGATGCAGCCCGGCCATCACCTCCACCGTCGGGAAGATCCGCACTTCCACCGGCAGCATCAGGGTGAGGAAAATCATCCAGAAAAACAGGCTGCGCAGCGGAAAACGGAAATAGACAATCGCGTAGGCCGAGAAGATCGACACGCTGATTTTGCCCAGCGTAATCACCAGCGCCATCACAAAGCTGTTGAACAGCAGCAGGCTGAACGGCGCACTGTGGCGGCTGACCCCTTGCGTCCAGATGGTGCTGATGTTCTGCCACAACTGGCTGCCGGGGATCAGGGTCATCGGCACCTGAAATACCTGCTGGTTATCCAGCGTGGCCGCCACAAAGGCCACATAGAGCGGGAACAGCACCACCAGCACGCCGAGCAGCAGCATCACATGGCAGAAAATATCCAGACCTCTCCGGTTTTCGATCATTGGTAACGCACCTTACGCTCGACAAAGCGGAACTGGAGTACCGTCAGCCCAATCACCAGCAGCATCAGCACCACCGATTGCGCCGCGGAACTGGCCAGATCCAGCCCGGCAAAGCCCTCACGGTAAATCTTGTAGATAAGCGTGGTGGTGGCCTGCACCGGCCCCCCGGCAGTGGCTGCGTCGATCACCGGGAAGGTATCGAAGAAGGCGTACACCAGGTTGACCACCAGCAGGAAGAAGCTCACCGGTGAGATCAGCGGCAGCACCAGGTTGAAGAAACGCCGGACCGGCCCGGCGCCGTCAATCGCCGCCGCCTCCACCAGCGAGCGCGGAATGGATTGCAACGCCGCCAGGAAAAACAGGAAGTTGTAGCTCACCTGTTTCCAGACTGACGCCACCACCACCAGCGTCATCGCCTGCCCGCTGTACTGAGCGTGGTTCCAGTCATAGCCCAGGGTGCCCAGCCAGTGGCTGATAAGCCCCATACCGGGGTTGAACAGGAACATCCACAGCACCGCGGCCACCGCCGGGGCGACCGCATAGGGAAGGATAAACAGCGTCTGGTAAATCCGGCGCGCCCGCAGCACACGGTCAACCATCGCGGCCAGCAGCAGCGAGATGATAAGCCCGCTTACCGCCACCAGCCCGCTGAAGATAAGCGTGGTGGAGAACGATTCCAGATAGGTGTCGTCCTGCCACAGGGCGCTGAAATTCTCCAGCCCGACGAACTCGCTGGAGATGCCGAACGGATCGAGGCGCTGTACCGAGTACCACAGCGCCTCCCCCGCCGGCCAGATAAAGAAGATCACGGTAATCAGCAGTTGCGGCAGCACCAGCACATAAGGCAGCCAACGGCTGTGGAAACCGGGGCGCGACAGGGACATCAGGCGATCCTTGTGTTACTTGGTGGAGGATTCGAACCGGCGCAGCAGCACGTTGCCGCGCTGTACGGCGGAATCCAGTGCCTGTTGCGCGGTTTTCTTGCCGGTCCAGACGCTTTCCAGCTCCTCATCCACCACAGTACGGATCTGCGGCATGTTGCCCAGGCGCAGGCCGCGGGTGAACGGTAACGGCGGCTTGTTCAGCATCTGGCGGGTGGCGGTGTCCGCCCCTGGGTTTTTCTCATAGAAGCCCTGCTGGCGCGTTAGCTCGTAGGCGGCGGTGGTGATCGGCAGGTAGCCGGTTTTCTGGTGCCACTCGGCGGCGATCTCCGGCTGGGTCAGGAACTGCATGAACTGCGCCACGCCTTTGTAAGTGGCGGCATCTTTGCCGTTCATCACCCACAGGCTGGCCCCGCCGATGATGGCGTTCTGCGGTGCGCCTTTCACGTTGGCGTCATACGGCATCATGCCGACGCCATAGTTGAATTTGGCGTAGTGGCGGATGTCCGCCAGCGAGCCGGAGGAGGCGGTGGTGATGGCGCAGTCGCCGTTGTAGAACTTGGCGGTGGACTCATCTTTGCGGCCAAAGTAGGTGAAGCCACCTGATTTGTTCAGGTCAGCCAGCATCTGGATGTGCTTGACCTGCTCCGGCTTGTTGAATTCCAGCACTGCGTCCGTGCCGTCAAAGCCGTTGTTTTTGCTGGCGACCGGCAGCCCGTGCCAGGCGCTGAAGTTTTCAATCTGGATCCAGCCCTGCCAGCCGCTGGCGTAGCCGCACTTCATGCCGGCCTCACGCAGTTTGGCGGTGTAGGCCGCCAGATCCTGCCAGGTTTTCGGCGGCTGCTCCGGGTCAAGCCCCGCTTTCTTGAAGGCGTCTTTGTTGTAGTAGAGCACCGGCGTGGAGCTGTTGAACGGCTGGGAGAGCAGGTGGCCGCTCTTGGCATCGGTGTAGTAGCCGGACACCGTCGGCACGAATACGGATTCATCGAACGGCAGGCCCGCGTCGCTGAACACCTGATAAACCGGTTTAATCGCTTTGCTGGCCATCATGGTCGCGGTGCCGACTTCATACACCTGGAGAATGGCTGGGGCGTTGCCGGAACGGTAAGCGGCGATCCCGGCCGCCAGGCTCTGCTCATAGTTCCCTTTATAAACCGGCACAATTTTCACGTCCGGGTGGGCCTGGTTGAAGCGATCTGCCAGCGAATCGACTTCCACGCCCAGCTCGCCTTCCATCGAGTGCCAGAACGGAATGGTGGTCACGGCCAGCGCGTGGGTGCTGTAAGAGAGCGCCAGTGCCGTACAGAGGGCAGCGGTTTTAAGGCGGGGTGAAAAGGTAAGGGAAATAAACATGCCTGTCTCCTGAAAAGGGGGGGTGTACGGCATGGCGAGGTAAACCCCTCATGCATGAACACATTTTCGAAACCGGGAGCTAACATGACACGATAAAATGATAGAAAAATAACCGTTAAATGACAATAAAATGACAGGTGAATGAAGTGAGAGTGACGGGCAGATGGCAAAAAAGGGGCGAAGCGCCGGAAAGACGCCTCGCCGTTAACCCTTACAGGGCGCGCTTCAGGCGGGCAACCGCCTCCTGCATCTGTGCTTCTGTGGCGGTGGCAAAAGAGAGGCGGAAGGTGGAGTGGTCCGGCTCGGCGGCAAAGAAATACTCGCCCGGCACAAACACCACGCCCTGCTTCAGTGTCTCCTGCAACCAGTCTGCGGTGTTGCGCGGTTGGCGGAATTTCGCCCACAGGAACATGCCGCCTTTCGGCATCTCAAAGGTCACATGTTCACCCAGCTCCTGCTCCAGCAGGGAGGCCAGCACCTCACACTTGTGTTTGTAGGCGGCGCGGATGGTTTCGATCTGCGCCGGTAACCGCCCCAGCCCGAGGTAATATTCCGCCACCACCTGCGACAGCGAACTGGCGTGCAAATCTGCCGCCTGTTTGATGCTGGCCACTTTATGCAGCAGCCACGCCGGCATGATCACCCAGCCCAGGCGCAGCCCCGGTGCCAGGATTTTGGAGAAGGTGGAGGTGTAGATAATGTTATCGGTGTGGCCGTTCAGCGCAGCCGCCAGCTCAAACAGCGTCGGGTTGCGTTCGTCGGTGAAACGCAGCTCGCCGTACGGGTCATCTTCAATGATCAGGAAACGGTGCTCGGCGGCCAGTGTCACCAGCTGTTCGCGGCGCGCGCGGCTCAGCGAAACGCCGCTCGGGTTGCCGAAGGTCGGTACCAGATACACGCCCTTGATGGTCTGCGTTTTCAGCAGCTCCGCCAGGTCGTCCACGATCATGCCGTCACGGTCAGAGCGCACCGTCAGCAACTGCGCTTCGGCCAGTTCCAGCGTTTGCAGCGCCGCCAGGTAGGTCGGGCTTTCCACCACAAAAATGTCGCCGGGGTTAACCAGCGCACGCATCACCAGATCCAGCGCCTGCTGGGAACCGGCAGTCACCACGATGTCTTCCGGGCGGGTCACGATGCCGCGCTCCGCGCACAACCCTGCGATCTGCTCACGCAGGGTGTGGCTGCCTTCGGTGAGGCCATACTGGAACGCATTCTTCGGCTGCTCGGTGATCGCACGCTGCGTCGCCTGGCTCAGCCCGTCAAAATCAAACAGCGCATCCGACGGAATACCGCCGGCCAGCGAGATGACGTTCTCCATTTTACTGTGTTTAAGCAGCTCGCGGATGGCCGAACTTTTCAGCCTGATCATGCGCTGTGCCAGTAATCCCTCAGTGTTCATCTCTTTCTTCATGTTGATTCACTAAAAATAGGTGCCTGAAAAAGGGGCGTTGCCGCCCCGCTCCGGTCAGCCGCCCAGATAGGCGCTGCGTACCGCTTCGTTTGCCAGCAGGGCGTCGCCGCTGTCCTCCAGCACCACGTGGCCGTTTTCCAGCACGTAGCCGCGGTCAGCCAGTTTCAGCGCCTGGTTGGCGTTTTGTTCCACCAGGAAGATGGTCATGCCCTCTTCCCGTAATTGCTGGATGGTGTCAAAAATCTGCTGGATGATGATCGGCGCCAGCCCCAGCGACGGCTCATCCAGCAGCAGCAGTTTGGGCTGGCTCATCAGCGCACGGCCGATGGCCAGCATCTGCTGCTCGCCGCCGGACATCGTCCCGGCGCGCTGCGCCTCCCGCTCTTTCAGCCGGGGGAACAGGGTGTAAACCCGCGCCAGCCGTTGCTGGAACTGATCTTTCGCGGCAAAAAAACCGCCCATCGCCAGGTTCTCTTCCACCGTCATACGGGAAAAGACCCGCCGCCCTTCCGGGACAATGGCGATCGCCCCGCGCATGATCTGCGCCGTCTGCCAGTCGGTAATATCACTGCCTTCAAAGCGGATACGCCCGGTGGTGGCGCGCGGCTCGCCGCACAGGGTGCCGAGCAGCGTAGTTTTCCCGGCACCGTTGGCACCGATCAGCGTGACGATCTCACCCTTGTCGATATGCAGACTGACATTATGCAGCGCCTGAATCTTGCCATAGTGGGCGGAAACCTGGGTTAACGACAACATCGGATTTAATGACAAAGTAATTATTCCTCGCCCAGATAGGCCCGGATCACATCCGGGTTGTTACGGATTTCTGCCGGGGTGCCGTGCGCCAGCGGCGTGCCCTGATTGACCACGTAGATGCGGTCCGAAATGCCCATCACCAGTTTCATGTCATGCTCAATCAGCAGCACCGACACATTATGGTGGCCGCGCAGCTCGGCGATCAGCTCGTCCAGTTCGTCAGTCTCTTTCGGGTTCAGCCCGGCGGCGGGTTCATCCAGCATCAGCAGTTCCGGGCGCGTCACCATGCAGCGGGCAATCTCCAGCCGCCGTTGCTGGCCGTAGGCCAGATTCCCGGCCTGGCGGTTTGCCATCTCCAGCAGCCCGACGCGCTCCAGCCACACCGCTGCCCGCGCCTGCGCATCCGCTTCTGCCCGGCGGAAGCCCGGCGTCTTGAACAACCCGGCCAGCACGCCGCTTTTCAGGTGCTGGTGTTGCGCCACCAGCAGGTTTTCAATCACCGTCATTTCGCGGAACAGCCGCACATGCTGGAAGGTGCGCACCACACCCATGCGGGCGATTTTCTGCCCCGGCAGCCCCTCCAGGTGCTGATCGTTGAGTTTGATGCTGCCGCCGGTAGGCTTGTAGAAGCCGGTCAGGCAGTTGAACACCGTGGTTTTGCCCGCGCCGTTCGGGCCAATCAGCGACACAATTTCGCCCCGGTTGAGCGTCAGCGCCACGTTATTGACGGCCAGCAGGCCGCCGAAACGCATCATCAGGCCATCCACCTGCAATAAAGGTTGGGTACTCATGCCTGCTCTCCTTTATCGCCGGAATGGGCCGCCTGTTGCAAGGCCGCTGCGTTCATTTTCAATTGTGGCCGCTTCATCGGCAGCAGCCCTTGTGGCCGCCAGATCATCATCAGCACCATCAGTGCGCCGAGCACCAACATGCTGTACTCATTAAGGTCACGCATCAGCTCACGCGACACCACCAGCAGGATTGCCGCCAGAATCACCGCGAACTGCGAGCCCATGCCGCCGAGCACCACAATCGCCAACACAAAGGCCGACTCGGCAAAGGTGAAGGATTCGGGGCTGACGAAGCCCTGCCGCGCCGCAAACAGCGTCCCGGCAAAGCCGGCAAACGCGGCGCTGATGGTAAACGCCGTCAGCTTGATGCGGGTCGGGCTGAGGCCGAGCGAGCGGCAGGCTATCTCATCTTCGCGCAGCGCTTCCCAGGCGCGCCCCAGCGGCATCCGCAGCAGGCGGTTGATGACAAACAGCGTCAGCACCACCAGCAACAGCGCCACCATGTAGAGGAAGATGATGCGGTCGCTGGGGTCATAACGCAGGCCGAAGAAGTTGCTGAAGGTGTCCCAGCCGCCGTCCCGCGCGGTACGGCTGAACTCCAGCCCGAACAGCGTGGGTTTCGGGATCTGGCTGATGCCGTTCGGCCCGCCGGTGATCTCGGTGTTGTTCAACAGCAAAATGCGCACGATCTCGCCGAAGCCCAGGGTGACAATCGCCAGGTAATCGCCGCGCAGGCGCAGCACCGGGAAGCCCAGCAGGAAGCCAAACGCCGCACTGACCAGCCCGGCCAGCGGCAGGCTCTCCCAGAAGCCCAGCCCGTAATAGTGGTTCAGCAGCGCGTAGGTGTAGGCGCCGATGGCGTAAAAGCCGCCATACCCCAGCACCAGCAACCCGGACAGCCCGACCACCACGTTAAGGCCCAGCCCCAGCATGATGTAGATAAGCGTCAGGGTGGCGACGTCCACCGTGCCGCGTGACACCAGGAACGGCCAGGCGATAGCGGCCAGCAGCAGCACCAGCGCCAGCACTTTCTGCCGTGTGGTGGTGCCGTCAAAACTCGGCAACACGAACGACGGCGCACTGCCGCGTTTCAGGGTATGTTGCAGCAGCGGGCGGAACAGCTGGAAGAAAAACACCACCACGCAGCCGATGCCGATCCACTCCCAGCGCACGCTGGAGGCGCCGTTCACCACCAGCCGGGTGCCGTCGAGGCTCAGTTGCAGCCCCATCAGCAGCGAGGCCAGCACCAGCAGCACCAGCGTGGAGACCAGCGCATTGACCAGATTGAGTTGTTTCATACTTTCTCAACCTCCGGGCGGCCAAGGATGCCGGTCGGCATCACCAGCAGTACCACAATCAGCAGCGCAAAGGAGACCACATCTTTGTATTCGGTGCTCAGGTAGGCGGAGGTGAGCGCCTCGGCCACGCCGAGGATCAGCCCGCCAATCATCGCGCCCGGGATGCTGCCGATGCCGCCCAGCACGGCAGCGGTAAAGGCTTTCATCCCGGCCATAAAGCCGATGTAGGGGTTAATCACACCGTAGAACTGGCCGAGCAGCACGCCCGCCACCGCCGCCATGCCCGCGCCGATCACGAAAGTCAGCGAGATCACCCGGTCGGTGCTGATGCCGAGCAGGCTGGCCATCTTCAAATCTTCCGCACAGGCACGGCAGGCGCGGCCCATCCGCGAATAGCGGATAAACAGCGTCAGGCCCAGCATGGCGAGGAAGGTCACGATCCAGATGGTGAGCTGCATGGTGCTGATGGTGGCGGCAAAGCCGTTGCTCTCGCCCAGCGTCCATTTGCCGGTAACGATGCTCGGCAGCGCCAGATCGCGCGAGCCTTGCGTCAGGCTGACGCTGTTTTGCAGGAAGATCGACATCCCGATGGCGGAGATCAGCGCGATCAACCGCTTCGAGTTGCGCACCGGCTTGTAGGCCACGCGCTCAATGCTCCAGCCGTAGGCGCTGGCGATCACAATCGCCACGATAAACCCGGCGCCGATCAACAACCAGCCCGCGTCGATGCCCATCATCATCAGGGCGGCGATCACGATAAAGGAGACATAACTGCCGATCATATACACCTCGCCGTGGGCGAAGTTGATCATGCCGATGATGCCGTACACCATGGTGTAACCAATGGCGATAAGTGCATAGGTGCTGCCCAACGTGACGCCGTTGAACATTTGTTGCAGGAAATAGAGAAACTGCTCTGACATACGCTGACCTTAACGTGCGGACGCCCGGCCCGGAGTGATAAAGGCAGAAGAGGCGCGGTTCTCCGCGCCCCTCCCTGTGACTTCACCCGCCGGCGTCCTGCAATAACGGGGCTTATTGAATCGGTGTGGAAGTACCGTCTGCGTGCCACTGGAAGACGCCGAACTCGAACCCTTTCAGGTCGCCTTTCTCATCCCAGCTCAGCGGGCCCATGACGGTGTCCACGGGTTTGGCTTTGAGGTCTTTGACGATATCTTCCGGCTCCTGGCTGCCGCTGCGCACCATGCCGGTGGTCAGGGATTGCAACGCCGCGTAGGTTGTCCAGACAAACGGGCCGGTCGGGTCGAGTTTCTTGGCTTTCAGCGCGTCCACAATCGGCTGGTTGGTCGGTACCTGGTCATAGCGTTTCGGCAGGGTCACCAGCATCCCTTCGGACGCGGCACCGGCGATGTTCGACAGCGAGGAGTTGCCGACCCCTTCCGGCCCCATGAATTTGGCCGTCAGCCCGGCCTGTTTGGCCTGGCGCAGCATCTGCCCCATCTCCGGGTAGTAACCGCCGAAGTAAACGAAATCGACGTTCTCTTTCTTCAGGCGCGCCACCAGCGTGGAGAAGTCTTTATCCCCGGCGGTGATCCCTTCGAACAGCACCACGTTGGCCCCGGCTTTCTTCAGGCTCTCCTGCACTGAGCGCGCCAGCCCTTCGCCGTACTGCTGTTTGTCATGCACCACGGCGATACGCTGCGGTTTGATGTTGTCGACAATGTATTTTGCCGCCGTCGGCCCCTGGTCAGAGTCCAGGCCGGTGGTGCGCATAATCATCTTGTAACCACGGGTGGTCAGGTCGGCGTTGGTGGCTGCCGGGGTGATCATGATAATGCCTTCGTCTTCATAGATATCGGACGCGGGCTGGGTAGAGGAGGAGCAGAGGTGGCCGATGACATAACGGATGCCGTCATTGATCACTTTGTTGGCGACCGCCACCGCCTGTTTCGGGTCGCAGGCGTCGTCATACTCCACGCCCACCAGGGTGTCACCCTTGAGCAGCCCTTTGGCGTTGATGTCCGCGATCGCCTGGCGTGCGCCGGTGAACTCCATGTCGCCATACTGGGCGACCGGCCCGGACATGGCCCCGACAATGGCAATTTTAATCTCTTTGGCCACTGCTGTTTGCGCCATCGCCAGAGCAATACACCCGGCCAGCAGTACCGAACCCGTTTTGGTTACTTTCATCCGAACTACCCCATCTGTGGTTGTGATGTCATCGTTGTGGTTATTGCCTGAAAAACCGCCGCTTATTCCTTTTTCTGTATAGGTAATAACGGGTTAGTTTTCTTACAGGCGTTTTTTTATAATAAGACTTTATTTTTCATGCCATTAAACAGGAATTTTCTTCTGCAAATCAACTCACACACTCAGAAACAAGCGGTACAAACAGAATAAAAATCGGAGTAAATTCGCGCACCCTGAGATCAGTATGGTCGCTTATGCTGGCTTTTGCCGCAGTCGGTGATCTATAACTCTGAAAATGCGTGCGGAAAAAAACGTTGTGCGCAGTTAAAAAAAATAGCGTGCGCCATTTTTATATAGCGCAAATACCATGACCGCGTATTCCCAGGGCAGAGAGCATGAAACTCACGATTGAGCGGCTGACGGCGTTGAATCAGCAAGATGTGATTGATTTGGAAAAGATTTGGCCGCAACAGGCGTTCGCGCCCGGCCCGCTGGCCGGCAGTGGGCTGCTGTTTGCTGCCCGCTTCAATGCGCGGCTGCTGGCAGCGGTGAACGTTGAGGTTACGGGTGCCACCGCCGTGATGACCGGTTTCACGGTGCGTGAGGTGACGCGCCGCCGGGGTGTGGGGCGCTATCTGCTGGAAGAGACGATGCGGCAGGTGCCGGGCGTGCGCCGCTGGCGGCTGGAAGGCGATGCGGATGATGCGGCGCTACAGGCGTTTATGCTGGCGTGTGGGTTCCGGGCGGTTGCCGGGCATTGGGAACTCGCCGGATAACAGGCACAAAAAAGCCCGGCGAGCCGGGCTTTTTATCATTTACGGCCACACTGCGCCGGGCATTACGCCTCGATCGCCAGCCGCAGTTTCTTCATGGCGTTTTTTTCCAGCTGGCGCACGCGCTCAGCAGACACGCCGTATTTGTCGGCCAGCTCCTGCAGGGTGGACTTGTTATCGTCGTCCAGCCAGCGGGCGCGGATGATGTCCTGGCTGCGTTCGTCCAGCCCTTCCAGCGCGTAGCTGAGTTTGTCAGCGGCGTTGCTCTCCCAGTTGTCCTCTTCAATGCCCTCGGCAAAGTCAGAGCTTTTGTCCTGGAGGTAGAGCATCGGGGCCATCGCCTGGCCGTCACGCGCTTCGTCGTCCGGCGTCGGGTCAAAGGTCATGTCCTGCGCCGACATGCGGGATTCCATCTCCATCACGTCTTTGCTCGACACGCCGAGTTCACGCGCCACCAGCTCGACTTCATCCTGGTTAAACCAGCCCAGACGCTGCTTGGTTTTACGCAGGTTAAAGAACAGTTTGCGCTGTGCCTTGGTGGTCGCCACTTTCACGATGCGCCAGTTACGCAGCACATACTCGTGGATTTCGGCCTTGATCCAGTGCACCGCAAAGGAAACCAGACGTACCCCGACTTCCGGGTTAAAGCGGCGTACCGCTTTCATCAGGCCGATGTTGCCTTCCTGGATAAGGTCCGCCTGCGGCAGACCGTAGCCTGAATAGTTACGGGCTACGTGAGCGACAAAGCGCAGGTGAGACAGGATAAGCTGCTTAGCCGCATCCAGATCGCCCTGATAATGCAGCCGTTCAGCCAGCTCCCGCTCTTCCTCTGCCGTCAGCATCGGATAAGCATTGGCGGCCCGCACATAGGCTTCCAGGCTACCTTGGGGAATTAAGGCTAAAGTTTGCATTTCTTTGGTCATTCAAACCCTCTCTTGATTAGAACGTTCATGCAGGTTCGTTTACCGCCGGGCCTTTTTGATCTGTTTGCGTAGCCACGGGCGGACACCCTTACATTTGCTCACTCTTTGACCGTGATCGTCGTCACAAGTTCCCTGACAATCTTTTCCGGACAGCCAACCCTACGTGATGGCATCAAATTTGGGTAGGGAAAATGTGCGAAAGGAAGAGGCCGGAAAGGTGACTGCGTGGAGGCTCTTCCCCTGCGTACACAATCAGAGCAGCAGGGGAAGAGTATATCAAAAAATCGTTATTGTGGTGTAAAGCGCCGTAAATGTTGCACCGTGGCAAGCCACGCGGCGACCCAGCCAATCATCGCGGCAATCAGCAGCAGCAGCAGGCTTTCGTCCCAGCCCAGCCCATGCAGGGTGAAGGTGGTACCGAACACCGCGGCAACATGCAGCACCACGCTTTCCAGCCGCATGACCAGCGCCTGAGAGAGCACCAGCGACAGCAGCGCCCCAAACAGGCCGAGCATCGCGCCGCCATTCAGGAACGGCCGCAGGATAAAGCCGTCGGTTGCGCCAATCAGCTTCATCACATTGATGGTGTCACGGCGGCTGAAGATACTGAGCCGCACGCTGTTGCCGATCACCAGGAACACCGCCACGATCATCAGGATGCCGATCATCGCCGCCACCTGGCCAACCAGCCCGGTCAGCGCCGCCAGCCGGGCGAACCAGCTGTCATCCATCCGCACTTCGTCAATGCCCTGCACGGCCGCCACGCGGTCACGCAGGGTGTTGAGCGTCTCCTGGCTCTGGAAGTTGAGCTTCGGGGTGATGATCGCCACCGCCGGCAGCGGGTTCTCCTCCAGCATGTCCAGCGCGCCGCCGAACCCTGACCAGTTGCGGAACTCGCCCATCGCCTCGTCACGGGTGAGGTAGTTGACCTTCTCTACCCCGGCCTCTGCCCTCAGCGCTTTGATGACGTTTTCCGCCGCGTCATCATCCAGCGCCTTGTCGAGATAGACCGTAAGCTGCGGCGTCGGGTACCACTGCTGGGCCGCAGTGCTGACGTTTTTCCACACCAGGTAGCAGACGCTCGGCAGCGTCAGCGAAATGGCGATCACCATGATGGTGAGCAACGTCGCCAGCGGCTGGCGCAGCATGTCAGACAGCGCGTTCGACCAGGCGTAGCGCCACTGCTCATGCCAGCCGCCGCGCAATGATTTGCTTTTGGCCGTGTTGGCCGGTGCGGCGTTGCGGGTGGTTTTTGGGTTACTGGCCATGAGGGTGCCCTCCGCCCATACGGCCCTGGCTCAGGGTCAGGATGCGATAATCACGGCGGGCGATCAGGCCCATGTCGTGGGTGGCCATCAACACCGTGACGCCCACCCGGTTAAACTCTTCGAACAAACGCAAAATGCCTTCGGAGAGCGCTTCGTCAAGGTTGCCTGTGGGTTCGTCCGCCAGCAAGACCGCCGGTTTGTTTACCACCGCACGGGCGATGCCGACGCGCTGCTGTTCCCCGCCGGAGAGCTGGATCGGGAAGTTTTTCGCTTTGTCCAGCAGGCCGACCTTGTCCAGCGCGGCCGACACGCGGCGGCGGATATCTTCGGTGCTGGCCCCGGCGATCACCAACGGCATCGCCACATTGTCATACACCGTGCGGTCCATCAGCAGGTGGTGATCCTGGAAAATCATGCCGATCTGGCGGCGCAGGAACGGCACTTCGCGGCTTTTCAGGCGGCTGATGTCATGCCCGCCGAACCAGATATGCCCGGCGCTGGGGCGCTCAATGCCGCAAATCAGCTTGAGCAGCGTACTTTTCCCGGCGCCGGAGTGGCCGGTCAGGAACGCCATTTCCGCGGGACGGAGGTGGAAATCCACCCCCTGCAACGCTTGCCGGCCACCGAGATAAGCTTTACTGACCTGTTCAAAGCGAATCATCCGTATTAATCCTCTCGGGCAAAAAGTGCCTCAATAAAATCGTCGGCCTTAAACGGCCGCAAATCTTCAATGCTCTCACCGACGCCAATGTAGCGGATCGGGATGCCGAACTGGTCAGCGATGGAGAAGATCACCCCGCCTTTCGCCGTACCGTCCAGTTTTGTCAGCGTGATACCGGTCAGGCCCACGGCTTCATTGAACAATTTCGCCTGGCTGACCGCATTCTGCCCGGTGCTGGCATCCAGCGTGAGCATAACCTCATGGGGGGCGTTCTCGTCCAGTTTTTTCATGACGCGGACAATCTTCTTCAGCTCTTCCATCAGGTGCGATTTGTTCTGCAAACGCCCGGCGGTATCGGCGATTAACACGTCGATTTTACGCGCTTTGGCGGCTTGCAGGGCGTCGAAGATCACCGAGGCGGAATCCGCGCCGGTATGCTGCGCCACCACCGGGATGTTGTTGCGCTGGCCCCAGACCTGAAGCTGCTCCACCGCCGCGGCGCGGAAGGTGTCACCGGCGGCCAGCATCACGGATTTGCCCTGGGCCTCAAACTGGCGCGCCAGCTTGCCGATGGTGGTGGTTTTACCCACGCCGTTGACGCCGACCATCAGGATCACAAACGGCGTATGGGCGGTGACGTCGAGCGGCTCATCGACTTTCGCCAGAATCTCCGCCATCTCCTCTTTCAGCTTGCCGTAGAGCTGCTCGGCATCTTTCAGCTCTTTGCGGCTGGCGTGCTGGGTCAGCGAGGTGATGATGCGGCGGGTGGTTTCCACGCCGACGTCCGCGATCAGCAGCTGTTCTTCCAGCTCCTCGAACAGGTCATCATCGATTTTCTTGCCGCGGAACAGGCTGATAAAGCCGGAACCGAGATTCTGCTTGGTTTTGACCAGGCTGCGCTTCAGGCGGGCGAAGAAGCCCTCTTTGGTCGGGCGCTCCTGCTCCTGCGTCACGGCCTCGGCAGGCACAATCGGGGCCAGTTCCAGCGGCGCGGCCTGTTCTTCTTCCAGCACGGCGTCCGAAAGCGGCTCACCGCGGTCGTTGGCCAGCGCCGGGATGGCGGCGTCGGTCTGTTCTACCGGCTGGTGGGCGATGGCCTGCTCGTCCGCCACCTGTTCGGTGAGGGTCACAATTTCCTGCGCCAGCTGTTCCGGCACCGCGGCGGCCACCGGCTCGGCGTTTACCGGCTCAGGCAGGGTGGGTTCGGGTTTGACCGGCTCCGGCTGAGCAGGGGCGGCCTCCGGGACGTGCGTGATTTCCGGCTCAGCGGGCTTGGGTTCAGCAGGCGCTGCGTCAACAGGTGCGTCCGGTGCGGTGGTCTCTTCCGGAGAAACCACAACCTCTTCCTGTTCGGTTTTCTCTTCCTGACGGTTACGACCAAACCAGGAGAAAAACCCGCGTTTTTTCTCTTTTGCCATTTTTAGACTTCACTCCTCGCCTGTTGCTGGGCGTCAGGGCATTAAAACGTTATGAACCCGGCAGTCTATCACTTTATGTGAGCGGCAATACACCTCCGGCGGTGCAAAGCCGCTGTTTTCACGGGCATGGCGAAACATTTGCCCTGAAACCTGACACCGGTAGAATAGCGCACCAAACTGTATGTGAGTGCTGCCGGTTCGGCCGCTGAAAATTGAAACGAGATATGGCAAAAAAACCGCAAACCGCCCCGGCCGGGCAAATCCGCATTATTGGCGGGCAGTGGCGTGGCCGCAAACTTCCGGTTCCACACAGCCCCGGCCTGCGCCCCACCACCGACCGGGTACGTGAAACCCTGTTTAACTGGCTTGCGCCGGTTATTCGCGGCGCACGCTGCCTTGACTGCTTTGCCGGCAGCGGCGCGCTGGGCCTGGAGGCGCTCTCCCGCTATGCCGCGCACGCCACACTGCTGGAGTACGAACGGCCGGTGGCGCAGCAACTGGAGAAAAACCTGGCGCTGTTGCGCCCGGAGAGCGCGGAAGTGGTCAACACCAACGCGCTGAACTGGCTGGAGCAGCCCGGCACACCGTACGATGTGGTGTTCCTCGATCCGCCGTTCCGCAAAGGCATTCTGGATGCCACCGTGGCGCTGCTGGAGCAGCGCAACTGGCTGGCCCCGGACGCCTGGATCTATATTGAAGCGGAAGCCGAAAGCGCCGCCACCGCGGTGCCCGCAGGCTGGCAGTTACACCGTGAAAAAATCGCCGGGCAGGTCGCCTACCGGCTCTATATCCGCCTGAGTTCTGAGACATCACCGGCACCCGAGGAGAAACACACCGATGCTGATTAATATTGGCCGCCTGCTGATGCTCTGCATCTGGGGCTTTCTGCTGGCGAACCTGGTTCACCCGTTCCCGAAGCCGCTGAATATCTTCCTGAATGTGGCGATGATTTTTATGGCGATGATGCACGGGCTGCAACTGACGCTGCTGAAATCGACCCAGCCGAAAGACGGCCCGGCGCTCAGCCGTGCGCAGCAGTTCCGCATTTTCCTGTTCGGGGTGTTTGAACTGCTGGCCTGGCAGAAGAAGCAACCGGCACTGAAAAACCTGAAGAAGAAATAATCCCGCCTCAGGGCGCGGCGTCCGGGGTGAAGGCGATAAACCGCGTCCCCTGAAGCACCAGCGTGCCGCGCGCGCCCTTGTCGATCTGCTGGTAATCCGGTGCACTCAGCACCAACGTCACCGGGCTGTTGTCCAACGGCTTGAACGAGACCTCATAACGCATCTCCTCGACCGGGATCACCTCACGCTGGCGCGACCGGCGGTTGGGGGCCGGAAACTCACGCTTGCCCGCCACCGTCACCACCAGGTGCTGAACCGGCGCGGCATCATTCTCTGCGGCGGTGCGCCGCTGTTTCAGGTATTGCCGGGTCGCCAGCCCAACGATCAGCAGCACCACCAGCACAATAATCAGCGGCGGCTTACTCATCACGGCCGCTTGCCGGGCAGGTGCGGAAACGGCGCGACGTTATCGCCAAGTTCTGAAATACGTGCGCTGCCGCGTTCGGTGACGGCATCAATCCGGATCACCGCCTGCAACGGAATATAGCTGCGGGTGACCCCGGCAAACTCGCTTTTCAGCCGCTCGGCGGACGGGTCAACCAGCACCGTGGAGTGGCTGTCGAACACGAAATCCGCAATCTCGATAAAGCCGAACAGCGCGCCCTGCACCACTTCCCGCACATAGAGCTGATAGTTTTTACCGTTATTCATGAACTGAATCCGGTACAGCGGTTGTTCATTACTCATGACTTTCCCCTTTTCCTCCGCAGGAAATCTGACGCTTTTCGTTAACATAGCATGGCGGCGGCAGCCAGTGTAACGGACAGTAAAGCACCGGGAATCCGATTGTCCGCCGGCGGCGCTTTCCCCTACACTTATCCCGACAGAGGGAAATGCAGCCGCGCAGCGTGGCTGTAATGATGAAAAACATAAACGTTAAGAGGGAAACAGAATGAGTTGGCCTTTACTTGCGGTAGTTTTTTCGGCCTGGCTTTACGTAGATGCCAGTTATCGCGGCCCGGACTGGCAGCGCTGGCTGTTTAAGCCGATTACCTTGTTGCTGTTGCTGCTGCTGGCGCTGGAAACCCCGGTTCTGTCAGTGTACGGCTACCTGATCATCATGGGGCTGGTGGCGACGCTGCTGGGCGACGCGCTGATGCTGTTGCCGAAGTCACGCGTGATGTATGCGCTGGGGGCGTTTTTCCTTTCCCACCTGTTCTATACGCTGAGTTTTGCCACCCAGATGACCATCTCGTTGTTCTGGCCGCTGCCGCTGACGCTGGTGATTATCGGCGCGGCACTGCTGGCGGTGATCTGGACACGTCTGGAAGAGATGCGCTGGCCGGTGGTGACCTTTGTGGCGATGACGCTGCTGATGGTGTGGCTGGCAGGTGAGCAGTATTACATGCGCAGCACCGATTTCACCTTCTCGATTCTGGTCGGCACCTCCCTGCTGCTGCTGTCGGTGATCCTGGGGCTGGTGAACCATTACCGCCTGAAATTCCGCGCGGCGGATGCCCTGGTCGCAGCCTGCTACTTCGGCGGCCACTTTATGGTCGTGCGGTCGATGGTGCTGTAACCCGCCCTTCCCCCCAGTTTCACGGTCTGCGCCGCCTCAGGCGCAGACCTTTCCCTTCAGGCAACGCCTTTGCGCAACAGGTAACGGTACGGCAGGTTCTCGGTGTCCGAGGCCAGCAGGGTATGTTCCATAAACCGGCAGAAACCGGGAATGTCGCGCGTGGTGGCCGGATCGTCAGCAATAATCAGTAACGTCTGCCCTTCCTCCATATGGCGCACCGCTTTGCGCACCATCATCACCGGCTCCGGGCAACGCAGGCCCAGCGCGTCCAGCGTGTTATCTGCCTGGGAAAATTGGTCTGTCATGGTTTCTCTCAATCAAGGCTGGCGGGTGCGGCAACAGGCCGCAGCCGGAAAGGGGCACAGTTTACCGCCGCTGAAATCTGGTGCAAGCGACGTGAACGTTTGCGCAGCATTTAACCGTTTTCATCGGTTGCGCAAACAGGTAAGATGCGCGCCGCGCCGCCGGTTATGCGGCACTTTACCCGCCCGGCCCCCTGTGGCCGCCGGGCAGATTACTGGGTTCCCTCACCCCATCACTAAAAAGGTGACATCGATGTACGATTTTTCCCCGCAGCAGCGGATGTCTGCGCTGGTCTGGCTTTCCCTGTTCCACATTCTGATCATTACCTCCAGTAACTATCTGGTGCAGTTGCCGATTGATATTTTTGGCTTCCACACCACCTGGGGCGCGTTTACCTTCCCGTTTATCTTCCTGGCGACTGACCTGACGGTGCGCATCTTCGGCGCGTCACTGGCCCGGCGGATTATCCTGGCGGTGATGGTGCCGGCGCTGGTGATCTCCTACCTGGTGTCCGTGGTGTTTTACCAGGGCAGCTGGCAGGGCGTGGAGGCTGTCACGCAGTTCAACCTGTTTGTGGCGCGCATCGCCATCGCCAGCTTTATGGCCTATGTGCTCGGCCAGATCCTGGATGTGCATGTGTTCAACCGGCTGCGCCAGACCCACCGCTGGTGGATAGCCCCGGCGGCCTCGATGTTTTTCGGCAACATCAGTGACACGCTCTCCTTCTTCTTTATCGCGTTTTACAAAAGCAGCGACGTGTTCATGGCGCAGCACTGGGTGGAAATCGCGCTGGTGGACTACAGTTTCAAGGTGCTTATCTGCCTGATTTTCTTCCTGCCGATGTACGGTTTGCTGCTGAACCGCTTACTGAAACGCCTGAGCGAAGGCGGCCGGCAGATGCAGTACCATATGCATTGATTGGCGGGCAGTTTGCGTAAAAGTCTGACTTGCTTTTCGGCACTGAATAAGGTGCGATAAGGGCCGAAAGTCATGGATTCATGATCAAGAAGGAAGCCCTAATGCGTAAACTTGTTAAATATGCCGGAATTGGTCTGCTGGTCACGGGTCTTGCGGCCTGTGACGGTAACAGCGATGAGAAAGCCGGTGCCGCGCCGGACACTGACCAGACCACCACCCAGACCGCCGACGGCCGTCAGGTGAACCTGCTCGACGGCAGTGTGATGTTCACCATGCCGGGTGACATGACTGACCAGAGCGGCAAACTGGGCACCCAGGCCAATAATATGCACGTCTACGCTGATGAGAGCGGCCAGAAAGCGATTATTGTGCTGCTGAGCGACAACAGCCCGGACGGGCTGGATGTGCTGGCGAAACGCCTGGAAGACCAGCAACGCTCACGCGACCCGGATCTTCAGGTGGTGACCAATAAAAGCATCACGGTTGACGGCCAGCCGGCACAGCAACTGGACAGCGTGATCGCGACCAGCGGCAAAAAAGCCTACTCCTCTGTGGTGCTGGCGAAGGTGGCTAACCACCTGCTGACCCTGCAAATCACCCTGCCGGCGGACAACCAGCAGCAGGCGCAGAGCCAGGCGGAAAGCATCATCAATACGCTGAAGGTGAAATAACCTCAGGCGACACAGTCAAAAGGCGGGGCATCCCCGCCTTTTTTTCGTGCTTTTTCCGGCACACTCTTTTCGCGGCCTATGCCCGCGCCAGGCGTTGCCCGTCACTGCCAAACAGCAGCATGGCGTCTTCGTTCACCCCGAATGTCAGCGCCTCCCCGGCGGGGAACTGCAACTGTTTTGGCGACTTAAGCTTCAGCGGCTGCTCACCGGCACGCGCATAAACCAGCGTTGCGTCGCCCTGCAACTCGGTGAACTCCACCTCTACCGGCAGGTAAATCCCGTGCGCTTCCGGTAACCGGCCCTCTTCCCGTAACCAAAAGTGCTCCGGCCGGATGCCGACCCACAGCGCCTGCCCCGGCTGCACCCCCTGCGGCGGGCGGCGCAGCGTCACCGGCGGCTGTTGCGCCATCACCAGTTGCCCGTCCTGCCAGTGGGCGGGGATCAGGTTGATTTTCGGCGTGCCGATAAACTCCGCCACGAACGTGTTCTGCGGGCAGTTATACAGCTCAACCGGCGTGCCGATCTGCTCAATCTGCCCTTTGTTCAGCAACACGATGCGGTCAGCCAGCGTCATCGCCTCGACCTGATCGTGCGTGACGTAAATCATGGTGTTTTTCAGCCGGGTATGCAGGCGGCTGATCTCCTGGCGCATCTGTACCCGCAGGGCGGCGTCCAGGTTGGAGAGCGGTTCATCAAACAGGAACACGTCCGGCTGCTGCACAATCGAGCGCCCGATCGCCACCCGCTGCCGCTGCCCGCCGGAGAGCTGTTGCGGCAGGCGGTCGAGCACCTCCTCCAGCCCCAGCATCCGGGCGGCCTCCTGCACGCGGCGTGTAATCTCCGCCGCCGGGGTGCGGCAGTTCTTCAGGCCGAACGACAGATTCTGCCGCACGGTCATATGCGGGTATAGCGCGTAGGACTGAAACACCATCGACAGGCCGCGCTTACCGGCGGGCAACTGGGTGACCTCTTTGCCGTTGATGAACACCGCGCCGGAGGTGAGCGTTTCCAGCCCGGCAATAATGCGCAGCAGCGTGGATTTCCCACAGCCTGAGGGGCCGACCAGCACCAGGAATTCGCCCGGCTGCACCGAAAGGGATAATGCGTTGATAACGTTGTTTTTCTGATAACACTTGGTGATGCGATCCAGCGTGACGCCTGACATAGTAAACCTCCTTGACCTACACTCCGGCGGCCGGTGACGGGGCGATCAGCGCCAGCAGTTCACTGGTTTTAGCCTGCATCAGTGGCCGATCGCCGCGCGTTTCCACATTCAGCCGCAGCAACGGTTCGGTATTTGAACGGCGGAGATTGAAGCGCCACGCCGCAAACGCCATGCTCAGCCCATCGGTGTGGCTGACTACCACGCCCTCTGCCCTATAGTGCGCCTCGACGGTGCGCATCACCTGCGCCGGGTCTTCCACCTGGCAATTGATCTCCCCGGAGACCGGGAAACGCGCCTTGAGTGCGGCCACCCAGGCTGAAAGCGGCTGCGGGCGTTCGCCGAGCAGTTGCAACATCAGCAATGCCGGGATCATGCCGCTGTCGCAATAGCCGAACGCACGGAAATAGTGGTGGCCGCTCATCTCGCCGCCGTACAGCGCATTCTCCTGCCGCATACGTTCCTTCATAAAGGCGTGGCCGGTTTTGGTTTCCAGCGCAATGCCGCCGCATTGGGTGATCGTCTCGCGCGCCGCCCAGATCAGCCGCGGATCGTGCAGGATCGTTTCGCCGGGCGCACGCGCCAGCAGGGCCTCCGCCAGCAGGCTGACCACGTAACAGCCTTCGAGGTACTCGCCCCGCTCGTCGAAAATAAAGCAGCGATCGGCATCGCCGTCCCAGGCGAGGCCGATGTCCGCCCGGTAGCGCCGGATCGCCGCCTGGGTGGCCGCCCGGTTCTCCGGCAGCATCGGGTTAGGGACGCCGTGGGGGAAGTGGCCGTCCGGCGCGTGGTGGAGGGTGAGCCAGGTCATCTCACTGCCCATCAGGCGCAGCCGCTGTTCCAGCGCGTCCAGTATCGGCCCGGCGGCCCCGTTTCCGGCGTTCACCACCACCCGCAGCGGGCGCAGCGGTTGCCCGTGCAGGTAGCTGAGCAGATGGTCGATGTAGGGCGTGCGGTGGTCCAGCTGGCGATAGCGGCCTGTGGGCGACACAGGGAACACGTTGGCTTCCGCCAGCGCCCTGATTGCCGGTAACCCGCTGTCACCGCTGATGGGCTTTGCCCCTTCCCGCACCAGTTTCATCCCGTTGTAGTGCGCCGGGTTATGGCTGGCGGTGACCTGAATGCCGCCGCAGGCGTGCAGGGCGCGGGTGGCGAAATAGACCTCCTCCGTGCCGACCATGCCGATATCAATCACCTCTGCACCGCCCGCCTGTAACCCGTCGGCCAGCGCCTGTTTCAGCCCGGCGGTGGAGAGGCGGTTATCCCCGCCGATCACCACCCGTGCCGGGCGCAGCCAGGCGCTGTAGGCCCGGCCGATACGCCGGGCTATCGCCTCATCCAGCGTCACCCCCACGTCACCCCGGATGTCATACGCCGTAAAACAGCTCAATGTGTCCATGCTCTATCCTGCGTTAGCTACGGTTCCGGGTGCCCCTGCCGTTCAGGTTGATTCGCGCACGATCAACTCAAAACCCAGGTCGTGATGCACCCCCTTTTTCCCCTCCAGTAACAACCCGGCGGCAATCTCCCCCTTTTTTTCCGCATCCTGGGAAATGGTGGTCAGGCCGGGCAGGCTGGCGGGCAGCGGGATATTGTCGAAGCCGGTGATGGCAATCTCCTGCGGGATCGCGCGCCCCGCCGCCCGGCACGCCTGCACCGCCCCCAGCGCAAAGCGGTCAGAGAGGCAAATCAGCGCGGTCATCGCCGGGCTGTCACGCAGCAATGCCTGTGCAGCCAGCGCGCCATGCGGTTCGTCATGCTCCGTCTCGTATAACCGGCACAGGGACAGATCGATACCGTGCGCCGCCAGCGTGGTTTTGCAGGCATTGACCCGCGTCAGCATCAGGCTGTTATCACCGCAGAGCGGGGCCGACAGCGCAGACATCCCCTGCCTGCCCTGACGGGACGGAAACGAGATGATGCCGACACGCCGGTGGCCTTTCGCCAGCAGATGCAGGCAGATCTGCTGCATCGCCCGCGCGTTATCAATCGACACGCTGCTGTGGTGTGGGATGGCGAAATCAGTGGTGACCATCGGCAACCCTTTCGCCAGCGCTTTTTCAATGATCTGATCGTTATTAAACGTCGCATTCAGGATATAGCCATCCACCACGGCATTAATCGCCTGTATTCTGGCGTTGTCTTTCTGCTTTAACGGAATCAGCACGATATTCGCGCCTTTTTTCTCACAGGCATTGGCAATGCCTTTCATCAGATTTAAATCATGGTGATCGGTAAAGACATAACTCAAGGCGTCATTAAAAATAACGCCGATAGCGTCTGACTTTCCGGTACGCAATGCCCGGCCGAGATTATCCGGGCCATGAAAATAATGGGCCGAGGCGTAACTTAAAATCCGCTCCCGCAAGGCAGGCGAAAGTTTATCCGGATTATTATAGGCATTCGACACCGTGGTATGGGTGACGCCTAATTCACGCGCAATGGACTTCAATGTCATTTTCTTCCGCACAGACAGACTCATTACGTTATTCCTTTAATAAAAACCACGCCGCACCTTATGCGATTAATTCGCGAAATGTATGCATAACACGCCTTTCCCGTCAGGCAGGGAGTTTAACGATAAACAAAATGAAATCTGTGACAGGTTTAACGTTAAACCGCGAACCCCACATGCTAGCGTTAAAAAAGACTTCGAGCTTGCCTGAAATAAATAACACGGATGACTGCCGAATAATTATTTAAATGGTGAATATATGCTAGCCAAATTATTATTGCCGGTTATATTTACCGGCTCAACGCTATTACTCAGCGGCTGTGGGCCGGAAGAAGAAAAAGAAACCTCAACCCTGAAAATGTGGGTCGCCCCCAATATTACCCAGGAAACCTTCTGGGGCGGCATTATCCGTGACTGGAACGCCATTCCGGGTAACCCAAAAATTGAATTCACCGCCATCCCGGTGGCCGGCAGTTCGGAAGAAGCGATCATGAACGCGCTGGCCTCCGGCACAGAACCGGATATTTCCACCAACATTTTCATCGGCTTTGCCACCCAACTGGCGGAGTTGGGCCAGCTTACCAACCTCTCCACCCTGGAAGGTTATGACGCGCTGGTGGACACGCGGAAAATGAAACCCTTCACCCAGGCGTGGGAAATCAACGGCGAAAATTATGTCATCCCGATTTACGTCAGCCCGATAGTGTATTGGTGGCGCGGCGATCTGCTGGAAAAAAGGGGCATTGGCCGGGTGCCGGTGACCTACGAAGAGGTCTATGCGCTGTCAGAAAAGAATGTGGCGGCGGGCGGCCGTTATTCCATGCAGGTGACGGCCGGGAAAAACTGGTGGGATCGCTGGTTTGATTTCGTTCCGCTCTATTATGCGGCGTCCGGCAATAAACCCTACCTGAATAACGACCGCGCAGTATTTAATAATCCGGCCGGGCTGGAGGTATTAACTTTTATCCAGAAAATGTTCCTGAATAAATGGTCGAGTTACGATTTCACCTCGGCGGATGACCCGCTGGTGACCGGGGATGTGATTGGCGCGGTGCGCGGCCCGTGGGATATTACCCGCTACCGCGAACAATACCCGGCGATATTAGCGACTATCCGCATCGGCCCCATGCTGACTGCCGCCGGTCACGCTGCCCCGGCGACGATGGCCGACAGCAAAGGGCTGGTGTTATTTAACAGTTCCGATAAAAAAGAAGAGGCCTGGAAATTTATCCAATGGGTTTATTCCAACCCGAAATATGATGTGAAATGGCTGGAAGCCACCAATATGCCGCCGGCGCGGGAAGACTTGCTGACCAACCCGTTGTTTTCCGCTTACCTGGAAAATAACCCGCTGGCCAAAGAGATTATCTCTTACGTCAACCGCGCCACCCCACCGGCGGCCACCACCCGGACTATTGACGTCCAGCGCAGCATGACCCAAATGATCGAGCGCACGATATTTGAGAACCGCTCCCCGGCGCAGGCATTGCAGACATCAGCAGACGAGATTAACCACGCCCTGGGTAAATAACCTATGTTCAAGCTGACGATAAAAGAGTCTTCATTAGGCGGCCTGCTGGCTTCCACCTATCTCGGGTATACGCTGGTATTCTGGCTCTACCCTTTTCTCTGGCTGGGAATATTAAGCTTTACCGACTGGCAATTTATCGGTCTGCCGACCTTTAGCGGGCTGAAAAATTGCCTGGCGGTGCTGCATGACCCGCTGTTCTGGAAAGCGATGAAGAACGTGTTTCTGTTCTTGCTCTATTACCTGCCGATCGTGCTTTCCGCCTCGCTGTTATTTGCGTTCGGCCTCAGCAAACTTAACTATGGCAAGGCGTTTATTGCGTTGAGTTTTCTGCTTGCCAATGTGTCATCCGGGGTGGCGTACTCGATTGTCTTTTCCAAGCTGTTCAGTGAATACGGCCCAATCAATCTCTTTTTACAAGCGCATTTCGGCCTCAATGTGCCGTGGTTTACCGCGCCCGATGTCGCGATGATCTCCATTGCCCTGATCGTGACCTGGAAATTTGTCGGGTATTACGGGCTGATTTTTTATTCCGGCCTGCTCGCCATTCCCAAAGAGATCTATGACGCCGCTGCCCTTGACCAGACCCGCCCGGTTAAACGGCTATTCCGCCTGACGTTGCCGCTGATGAATGCGCAAATCGTGATGGTGCTGGTGCTGGCAATTTCAGTGGCCTTTGCCCTGTTTACCGAACCCTATCTGATCACCGGCGGCGGCCCGCTGGACAGCACCACCACGCCGATGGTGGTGATGTATGAAGCGGCGTTCCGGCGTATGCAACCGGGCTGGGCGGCCACCATGTCCATCTTCGTCGCCGCGTTCAGCTTCAGCCTGATCTGGCTGGTGCGCAAGCTGCTGGAAAAAAACATTGAGATAGTATGACCATGAAAAGAGACACCTTTACCTCAGTGATTATCCATGGCCTGATGCTGTTATTGGCGCTGACCTGGCTCTACCCCTATCTCTGGATGTTTTTCTCCTCACTGAAAGAGACCACAGAGATTTATACCACCCCCCTGTTCGGCGGCCATTTCTCTTTTGATAATTACCGGTTCTTATTTGATGACGCCGGGAAAGCGGAAAAGCCTTTTTTACGCACCCTGCTTAATTCGCTGTTTATTACCCTGACCATTACCGGCTGCGTGACGGCCAGCTCCGCGCTCATCGGCTATGCGCTGGCGAAAATGACCTTCCGCGGGCAGGCCGCGTTTAAAAACCTGCTGATTCTGCAAATGGTGTTCCCGGCCTTTATGTTTATCATCCCGCATTTTGTGTTGATCCGCGAACTGGGGCTGATAAACAGTTACGGGGCGCTGATCCTGCCGTTTGTGATGAGCGCCTGGGGCATTTTCATGGTGTCCCAGAGTTTTAAAGGCACACCGAATGATTATATTTACGCCGCCAGGCTGGATCACGCCTCGCTGTGGAAAATCCTGCGGCACATCATGGTGCCGCTGAATAAATCGATCCTGGCGATTGTGGCGTTATTTACCTTTACCGCCGCCTGGGACAATTTCCTCTGGCCGTTGATTGTGATGCAGGACGCGCAAAAAATGCCGCTGTCGGTATTACTGGCCACCTTTAATAAATCCTACGGTATTTATCTCGGCCCGGTGATGGCCGGTTCCGTGGTGCAGACCTTCCCGATTTTTATTCTGTTTATCCTTTTCAGGAAACATTTCCTGGAAGGGATGTCACTTTCCCTGAAATAAGGAGCGCGCGATGGGTGAGCCGGTGGCGTGGTGGCGCAAAGGGGTGTTTTACCAGGTGTATCTGCCCTCGTTTTGCGATGGCAATGCAGATGGGCTGGGCGATTTCCACGGCCTGCTGAGTAAACTCGACTACCTGGCGGAACTGGGGATTGCGGGCATCTGGATCACGCCGTTTTACCCCTCGCCGCGGGTGGATAACGGCTATGACATCTCTGACTATTGCGGCGTTGACCCGCGTGTCGGCAACCTGGCGCTGTTCGGTGAGCTGGTCACGGGCTGCCGGCAGCGCAATATCCGGGTGATTATTGATCTGGTGATTAACCACGTCTCCAGCGCCCACCCGTGGTTTCAGCAGGCGCTGAACGCCCCCGACAGCCCCTGCCGGGATTACTTTCTCTTCCGGCCACAACCGAACAACTGGCAGAGCTTCTTTGGCGGCCCGGCCTGGACGCGCGAATCCCCTACCGGCGAGTACTACTACCACAAGTTCTCCCCGCAGCAGGTTGACCTGAACTGGGGCAATCCGCAGGTCTGCCGGGAGATCGAGCGGGTGATCGACTTCTGGCTGGCGCAAGGGGTGGACGGTTTCCGCTTTGATGTGATCAATTTCCTCACCACTGACGGCATCGGCGCTGACAACCCCTGGGACGGCAGCACGCAGCGCCACGAGCATGACATCAATCAGCCGGGGCTCATCCCGGTGCTCACGCACCTGTGCCGTTACATCCGGCAGCGCAGCGAGGCGTTTTTGATTGGCGAAGTCGGCAGTGAGGATCTGGAGACCCTCTGCCGTTATCAGGGCGAGGCACTGCTGGATGTGGTGTTCAACTTCAACCTCGGCAGCCAGAAAACCTTCAGCGTCAGTGCGATCTATCAGCAATTGGTGGAGATGGAGGCCCGGCAACCGGGTGTGCCGACGCTGTTTTTCTCCAGCCATGACATGTCACGCATGATCAGCCGCTTTGGCGAGAACGCGCGCGATGTGGCCCGCGCCGTGGCGCTGTTTGCACTGCAAATCACCGCCAAAGGCGTGCCGTTTATCTATAACGGCGATGAACTGGGCCTCACCGATTTTGTACCGGAATGCCTGGAGCAGTTGCAGGATATCCAGGGCATTACGCACTACCACACCGCCCGCGCGGCAGGGGAATCCCACCCGGCGGCGCTGGCACTGGCGATGACGCAGTCACGCGATGCCTCACGCGCACCGATGCAGTGGGACGACAGCCCACACGCCGGGTTCTCCGCGGTGCCCCCCTGGCTGCCGGTGCACCGCAATGCGGCCACCGTCAACGCCCGCGCACTGCGCCGGCAGCCGGATTCGATTCTGAACCAGTACAAACAATTGATTCAGCTCCGTAACTGCCACGCTGCCCTGCAAAACGGCGCGTACCAGCAGCTTGAGCAGCAAGGCGATTGTTTGCTGATCACCCGGAAAAATGCGCAAGAGACCCTGCATATCCTGATCAACTTTGGTGCCCCGCGCCCCAATCCGCTGTTTGGCAACGGCCTGCCTGTTTTATTTGGTGATGACAGCCGCGACCTCGAAAAAAATCACGTTCTGATTAAGAAGGGAAACCATGAAAATAGTCCGCAGTCCTGCTAACCCACTGATTACCCCGCGCGACGTCACGCCCTCCCAGCCGGGCATGAAAGTGGAGTGCGTGTTTAACGCCGGGGTGACCCGCTGGGGCGACGAGATCATCCTGCTGTTACGGGTGGCGGAGAGCGTCATCTCCGCTGACCCGGATGAGCTGATTGTGCCGCTGCTGGTGAAGGAAGACGGCACCTGGCGGCCGCGCACCAAAACCTTCCACCGCCACGACCCGCGTTATGATTTCAGCGACCCGAGAGCCATTACACGGAAGGCCGATCCCAGTGATGTTTATCTGACGTCACTTTCCCACTTACGGCTGGCCCGCAGCCGTGACGGCGTAGAATTCACCCTTGATGACGCGCCGTTTATTTTCCCGGATAACGAATATGAGCAGTTTGGCTGTGAAGATGCGCGGATTACCCTGATTGACGGGCGCTATTACATCAACTATTCCGCGGTGTCGCCCTATGGGATTGCTACTGCGCTGGCCGTCACTGACGATTTCAACCAGGTGGAAAAAAGGGGGATTATCCTCTGCCCGGATAACCGCGACGTCTGTTTCTTCCCGGCGCGTATCAACGGCAAATTCCAGGCGCTGACCCGCCCATCGCCCAAATATTTCGGTAAACCGGAGATCTGGCTGAGTGAATCACCGGACATGCTGCACTGGGGCAACCACCGGCACCTGCTGGGCAGCGCCACCGGCGAATGGGACGCGCTGAAAATCGGCGGCGGCGCGCCGATGCTGGAGACCGATCGCGGCTGGTTGCAGGTTTACCACGGCGTGGATCAGCAACAGCGCTATTGCCTCGGCGTGATGCTGTTGGAGAAAACCAACCCACTGGAGATTCTGGCGAAATCGGCCACACCGCTGTTACAGCCGGAGGCAGACTATGAGGTGGAGGGCTTTTTCGGCAACGTGGTGTTTACCTGCGGCGCACTGATTGAGGATCAGCAATTGATGATTTACTACGGCGCGGCCGACGAATGCATGGCGCTGGCACAGATAAGCCTGGCCGACCTCTGGGCGCACCTCGGCCTGGCCTAAGCGTTAACGGGCACCCGGTGCCCGTTTATCCCGTGTGCCCGGCCGTTACGCCGGGTCGGACAGGTACATTTTGCGCAGGTAATGCGGCACCGCATCATCCACGTTCGACCCAATCACTTCCAGGTGCGGCAGGCGATCTTTCAGGCGCTGGTGCGCGTCACGCATCACGCAGCCCTTCCCGGCGACCGAAAGCATTTCGAAATCGTTCATGCCGTCACCAAAGGCGATACAGTCCGCCAGCGAGTAACCCGCCAGTGCCGCCACCTGCTCCAGCGCATGGCCTTTGGAGACGCCGCCCGCCATCACTTCCAGGCAGGTCGGGAAGGAGAAGCTGACGTTGACCCGCTCGCCCCAGCGCGCGTTGATCGTCTCTTCCAGTTGCAGCAGCTCGTCATGGTCTTCACAAGTGAAGTAGACCTTGCAGATGCCGTCGGTTTCCAGCAGCGTCGGCTCAAACAGGGTGTATTTGAACACGGATTCCTGGAAGAACTCATCCTGGTCCGGGCGGTCACGGTTCATAAACCAGTCGTCATTGCGGTAGACGTTGGTCAGGATCTTCGGATTGTCATGGACGATCCCGTAGAGATCGCGGGCGATCTCACCGTCGAGGTTATGCGAGAAAATCAGCTCCCCTTCGGTATTGTGCACACGCGCACCGTTGGAGGTGATCATAAAGGCGCTGATCTCGAGGTTATCCCGGATCTGCCCGACGTCCACATGGTGGCGGCCGGTGGCGAAAACAAAATGGATGCCCTGACGGGTCAGCAGTTTCAGCGTCTCTTTGGCATAGGGTGTCAGGGTATGGTCGGGCGACAGCAGCGTGCCGTCTAAATCGGATGCGACAACATGGTACATAGGAATACGTTCTAACCTCTGATGGTGTTAAGGGCAGCCCTCGCCGCCGGATTGAGGATGTTGCGCATAAAAGCGCATGATGGCGTTCAGCGCCTGCGCGCGCAGGTCGTCCCGTTCGAACAGGATCTCATGGCGTGCGCCTTTAATGACCAACGGCTTGCCCCCTTCACACGGGCGCCCCGCTTTCGCCATCGCCTGACAAAAGAGCCACTGCGAGCGGTTATCCACCACCCGGTCTTCACTGGCCTGCAACAGCAGCAGCGGCGTATCAATATGTTTGGCCTCTGCCAGAATTTGTTCGCCCGCCTGTACCCCTTCACGCACCCAATGGTACGTCGGGCCGCCTACCTGCAATTCAGGATAGTCCGCGTAGTAGCGCACGGCGCGCCGGTAGCGCTCACGGCTGTGGGTTAAGCGGTTCACCAGAAACGGTAATGGCTGCCAGTGGCCGGTGCCGATGGCGTAGAAATCACGCCGCGCCGGTTTGCTCTCCGCCCAGTTCAGGATGCGGCGTGCCATCCACCCCGGCATCGGCAGGAAAATGCCGGTCATCGGGGCGCACAGGGCGGCAGCATCAAACGGGGGCGGCACACCGGCAGCCCGGCGGCGCGCCAGGTAGAGCGCGAGGATCGCGCCGCCCATGGAGTGCGCCAGCGCATAGTGATGGCGGTAACCGGCCGGTGCGACCACGTCCCGGCAGAAGGTGGCGAAATCCTCCACGTAATCATCAAACAGATGCACATGGCCGCGGTGGCTGTCTTCCAGCACCCGGCCGGATCGCCCCTGCCCGCGGTGGTCAAGGATCATCACGTCATAGCCGCAGTGGAACAGATCATAAGCCACCTCCGGGTATTTCATGTAACTTTCAATGCGCCCCGGTGACACCACGATCACTTTGTCATGGCCAGGACGGCAAAAGCGGACGTAGCGGATCGCCACGTTATTGACGCCCATGAATTCGCCTTCCTGCCTGCCGCGCCAGAAATCCAGCAGCGGCCCGGTGGAGAAAGCGGCGAAGCCTAATTCCCGGGTGAGCCAGCTATCATAAATATGTGACATCGCGTCTGTCCGTAGCCCTGTGATGCAGCAAAATACGCGCGCGGTGAGGCCGTAGCGCAACCCCTGACAATAGCGTATTGTGGCACAAAACAATGTAATCAGGGAGCCTTGCCCATGACCTTGGATTGGTGGTTAACCTACCTTCTGACAACCGTTATTCTCAGCCTGTCGCCTGGTTCAGGTGCCATTAATACCATGAGTACCAGCCTCAGCCACGGTTACCGCGGCGCGGTGGCCTCTATCGCCGGGTTGCAGCTGGGCCTGGGCCTGCACATCGTGCTGGTGGGGATCGGGCTGGGCGCGTTGATTTCGCAGTCGCTGCTGGCGTTTGAGTTGCTGAAGTGGCTGGGTGCCGCCTACCTGATCTGGCTCGGCATCCAGCAATGGCGCGCCGCCGGGGCGGTAGACCTGCACGCGCTGGCAGGCAGTATGCCGCGCCGCCAGCTGTTCCGCCGCGCGTTGCTGGTGAACCTCACCAACCCGAAAAGCATCGTGTTCCTCGCGGCGTTGTTCCCGCAATTTATCGTGCCGCACCAGCCGCAGGCGATACAGTATGTGATCCTCGGCGTGACGACCGTGGTGGTGGATATCATCGTGATGATTGGCTACGCCATGCTCGCCCGCCGCCTGGCCAACTGGGTAAAAGCGCCGAAACAGATGACGCTGCTGAACCGCATTTTCGGCTCACTGTTTATGCTGGTCGGCGCCCTGCTGGCCACCGCCAGACGGGTGTAAAAACCCCTCACGCAAAAGGGCAGCCAAGAGGCTGCCCTTTTTTATCGCGTTGTTTTATCGCCAAGCTGGGTGAGCACTTAACACACCTACCGCCTACCTTCTCCTTACATACCAACAAAAAGGCAGTCTGGTAGAGGCGTAAAAATCATTGCCGAATGGAGCCGCAGCGCCGGGCAAACATACAACACGCCACCCCCCAACTACCTTTTCCTTACATATCAACAAAAAGGCAATTCTGGTGGGGGCGTAAAAATCATTGCTGAGTGAGCCGCAGGGCCGGGCGAGCACACACGACGTGTGCGAGAGTCGCAGCCACGCCGGGAGCGTGTCTGCGGCGGCCCGAAAAGCCCGGAGGTGAAGCGAAGGCACCCGCTACGCGGGCAATGATTCAGCCGGGGCACCGAAAGTGCGCGGGTGCAGGGCGAGCGCACTGGCGCGCCCTGCTCGGTTGAGGCGCGGCGGCTCAGGCAGAGTGCAATGCTGAACAACCGAAACATGCCACCAATCCAGCCCTCACCGCGAAATAATCAAATGAATCCCAAACCCGGCAAACAACACCCCCGCCACCCCATCAATCCATTTCGCCAGCCGCTGATAGCCGCGGCGCATCACCGGCAGGGCGAACACCATCGCGACGATGGAGAACCAGGCAAAGGTTTCCGTCACGATCAAGACAAACAGCCCCCAGCGCTCGGCGCTGCCGACATCATCCCCGACAAACAGGGAAAACACGCTGCCGAAGTAGATCACCGCTTTCGGGTTGGAGAGGTTGGTCAGGAAGCCGCGCATAAAGGTACGGCCGCGCGCCGGCAGCTCCACCTTCGGGGCCTCATCGGTAGGAGCCGCCTGTTTGGCCCTGGCGGAGCGCAGCAATTGCCAGCCCATCCACAGCAGGTAGAGGCCGCCGCCGACCATGATCACCTGATGCAGCCAGGCCATTTTTTCCAGCAGCAGGTGCAGGCCCATCAACGCCACGCCTGCCCAGACCACAATCCCCAGCGAAATGCCGATCACGCCCATCATCGCCTCACGGCGCGATCGGCTGACGGCGGTCTGGGACACAAAAAAGAAGTCAGGGCCGGGACTGATCAGGGCCACCAGATGCACCAAAGCCACAGTCAAAAACAGGATTAACATCAGCAGGACGCTCACAAGAAAAGGGAGGAAACCAGAATAGTATGTGATGGCCGGTTAAGTTGCCATCACATCAGGTTATGTTTTCAGGGAGCGGGTCAATCAGTCGTCGTCGTTGTCGAGATGGTCACGGATCATGCTGAGGAACGGCGTGCCGAAGCGCTCCAGTTTGCGCTGGCCGACGCCGTTGACGCTGAGCAGCTCGCCCGGCGAAGTCGGCATCTGTTCCGCCATCTCCAGCAGGGTGGCGTCATTGAAGACCACATAGGGCGGCACGTTCGCCTCATCGGCAATAGATTTGCGCAATTTACGCAATTTGGCGAACAGCTTGCGGTCGTAATTGCCGCCGTAGCTTTTGGGGGTACTGCCGCTGCGCGTTTTCGGTGCCTGGATACGCGGCACCGCCAGTTGCAGCGGCGCGTCACCGCGCAGCACCGGCCGCGCCGCCTCGGTGAGTTGCAGCGCCGAATGCATGGCGATGTTCTGGCTTATCATCCCGAGGTGGATCAGCTGGCGGAACACGCTGACCCAGTGCTCGGTGGTCTGGTCGCGGCCCAGGCCATACACCGACAGCTTATCGTGGCCGTTGTCACGGATACGCAGGTTATTCGCGCCGCGCAGCACTTCCACCACATAGCCGATGCCGAACCGCTGGCCGACCCGCGCCACCGCGGAGAGCGCTTTCTGCGCGTCCAGCAGCCCGTCGTAACGTTTCGGCGGATCAAGGCAGATGTCGCAGTTGCCGCACGGCGTCTGCCGCCCTTCGCCGAAGTAGTTCAGCAACACCAGGCGGCGGCAGGTCTGCGCTTCCGCAAAGGCCCCCATCGCATTGAGTTTGTGGCGTTCCACGTCCTGCTGCGGCCCGGCGGGTTTCTCCTCCAGGCAACGGCGTAACCAGGCCATGTCGGCCGGGTCATACAGCAAAATCGCCTCGGCGGGCAGGCCGTCACGCCCGGCGCGCCCGGTTTCCTGATAATAGGCCTCGATGGTGCGCGGGATGTCAAAGTGCACCACGAAACGCACGTTGGGTTTGTTGATGCCCATGCCGAACGCCACGGTCGCCACCACCACCTGCAAATCATCACGCTGGAAGGCGTCCTGCACCCGGGCGCGCTGCTCACTCTCCAGCCCGGCATGGTACGCGCCGACACTCAGGCCGCGCGCCTGCAACCGTGCGGTGGTGTCTTCCACTTTCGCCCGGCTGCCGCAGTAAATGATGCCGCATTTGCCGCGCTGGTCCTGCACGAAGCGCCAGAGCTGGTCGAGCGGTTTGTACTTTTCCACCAGGGTGTAGCGGATGTTCGGCCGGTCAAAGCTGCTGATCTCAACCAGCGGGTCATGCAGCGCCAGCCCACGCACGATGTCATTGCGCGTGGCGTCGTCGGCGGTGGCCGTGAGGGCGATCACCGGCAGATCGGGGAAGCGGGATTTCAGTTGCCCAAGCGCACGGTACTCAGGGCGGAAATCATGGCCCCATTGGGAAATACAGTGTGCTTCGTCAACCGCCAGCATCGCCGGGTTAAGTTGCGGCAACTGGTCGAGGAAGTTGTCCATCATCAGCCGTTCCGGCGCGATGTAGAGCATCTTGATCTGGCCGCTGCGGCAGGCTGCCAGCACCTCGTGCTGCTGCTCGCGGGTCTGGCTGGAATTCAGGCATGCCGCGGCCACACCGTTGGCCAGCAGCTGGTCAACCTGGTCTTTCATCAGGGAGATCAGCGGTGAGACCACCAGCGTCAGGCCATCCATAACCAGGGCAGGGATTTGGTAACACAGGGATTTGCCGCCACCGGTGGGCATCACCACCAGACAGTCGCGCCCTTCAAGCGCGGTGTTAATGATGGTTTGCTGACCCGGACGGAATTGCTGGTAGCCGAAGGTGTCGTGTAACACCTGCTCGGCCAGCAACGCTTTATTGATTACTGCCGCCGTAGACACTCGTTTCCCCAATTTTTACGAACCGGCGGGCAATGGCCCCGCCGGTGATGATGCACAAACAGCGCAGTTACATAATGTCGTTGAGCATGACACCGACACCAATACGCGTCTGCTTATAGTTGTAGTCGATCAGCGATTCGCCGTAGCCGCTGAAGACCTTCGTGTAGAAGCGGACATGGCGGGTGATAGGATAGCTCCACCCCGCCTCTGCGCCGCCGTAGCCGGTGTTCCAGTTATAGCGGCCGTTGATGCTGAAGACGCTGTCACCCCAGGCATAGCCGACTTTCAGGCGGTAATAGCCCATGTATTTGGTGATGTCCGGGTTATCGTCGTTGGCGTCGCTCTCCGGGAGGCGATACCAGGGTTTGAGGTCCACCTGCCAGTTGCCGTGCTGCGCCATAAACCGCATATAGAGGCGGTTCCAGCTGCGGGACGTCGGGTCAGAGCGGCCGTTGGAGTCGTGGTTAAACCCGGTTTCCACTTCGCGCAATGTCCAGCCGGCGAAGCTGTAATCTGTGGCCCAGCCGACGAAGACCTGCGGCTCATAGTTGGTTTCACGGAACGGTGACGACTCGCCCCGGTTGGAGAGCTGCCAGAACGAATGCTGGGTATAAGACGCCGCCAGCAGGGAGTTGTCCCCCAGGATGCCGCGCCAGATCGGGAAGCCCAGGCTCAGCTGGAACTCCACCTCATCTTTTTTCGTGTTGTCGGCCCAGTCATAGGACTGGATGGCCTTGGTATTTATCTTATCTGAGTAGGTATACAACAGATAGTTCGTTTCGTAAGGATACAGGGTAAAAGGGTTATCATGTTCCTGCAACATACTGGCGATGACGCTGCCACGCACTGTGGGGTAATCATGAATTTCTTTAACGGTGGCTTCTTCTGCCTGAACCAGAGCCGGTGCTGCCAGCAACACCATACCGATCCCCCAATAACTGCGCATAACCCCTCCAATCACTCTGAAAAAAATAAATAGGCTCACCCCGAAGGGAGGCCATTTTACACACAAATACGACCAGCGATTAGTGGTGTTTCGAATTATCGGCGCGCGGCTGGAAAGCAACAAATGAGAAGCATAGAATCCACATTAAATTAACATAACGGCGCTTGCCCGCCTGTTTTCCCACAGGGTATGTTTTCCCACAAGGAGATGTATGTCTGCCACGTTACTTTCCCAGGATGCCGCCCGCCGGCTGATTGGCGCAATCTTTGTCTACGATATGCCGTTCAACCGTGAGCTGGGCCTGGAGCTGGCCGCGTTCGATGAACAGCACGTTGAACTGACCTTTACGCATCAGACCCGGCTGGTCGGCAACGCCGCGCAGCGGATTTTGCACGGCGGGGTGATCGCCTCCGTGCTGGATGTGGCCGCCGGGCTGGCGTGTGTCGGCAGCGCCCTGCTGCGCCATGACGAACTCACCGAACAAACGCTGCGCGAACGCATGGCCAAAATGGGCACCATCGATCTGCGGGTGGATTACCTGCGGCCGGGGCGTGGTGACCACTTCATTACCACCAGCAGCCTGCTGCGTGCCGGGAATAAAGTCGCGGTTGCACGGGCAGAGCTGCATAACGACGCCGGGCTGCATATCGCCAGCGCCACCGCCACCTATCTGGTGGGCTAACCCGCACGGATGTGCAAACAGGCCGGGCAAAGGCCCGGCAACCTCAGTACACTGAGCCCTCTTTTTCTTTCAGGCCAAACACATGGATGCTAAACAGACCCGGCACGGCATTTTCTTTGCCCTTGCCGCCTATTTTATCTGGGGCATCGCCCCTGCCTATTTCAAGCTGCTCGAGCAGGTGCCGCCCGGCGAAATCCTGACCCACCGCGTGGTCTGGTCTTTCTTCTTTATGCTGATCCTTCTCTCGGTCAGCCGCAACTGGGACAAGGTGCGCGCCATTGTGCACCAGCCGAAACGGCTGCTGCTGCTCGCCGTGACGGCCCTGCTGGTGGGCAGCAACTGGCTGCTGTTTATCTGGGCGGTGAATAACCATCACATTCTGGAGGCCAGCCTCGGCTACTTTATCAACCCGCTGGTGAATGTGCTGCTTGGGATGCTGTTTTTGGGAGAGCGCTTCCGCCGTTTGCAATGGCTGGCGGTAGCGATGGCGGTGTGCGGCGTGCTGGTACAGCTCTGGCAGTTCGGCTCACTGCCGGTGATTGCGCTGGGGCTGGCGTTCAGCTTTGCGCTGTATGGCCTGCTGCGCAAAAAGATCGGCATTGATGCGCAAACCGGGATGCTGATTGAGACATTGTGGCTGTTGCCGGCGGCGGTGATTTACCTGTTTTTTATTGCCGATACGCCGACCAGCCACCTGACGGCCAACCCCATGACGCTGAACCTGCTGCTGGTGGCGGCCGGGATTGTCACCACCATCCCGCTGCTGTTTTTCACCGCCGCGGCCACCCGCCTGCGTCTCTCCACGCTGGGCTTTTTCCAGTACCTCGGCCCGACGCTGATGTTTGTGCTGGCGGTGACGTTCTACGGTGAAACCATCGGCAATGACAAACTGGTGACCTTTGCCTTTATCTGGGGCGGCCTGCTGCTGTTTACGCTGGACGCGCTCTACAGCACACGCAAACCGCGCTAACGCATGCCGGACGGCGGCTTACCGGCATGGCGCGAAATAAAACGCGCCATCGCCGGGCCGGTGACCAGGATGGTGACCAGCCGCAGCGTCTGCATCGCCATCACAAATGACATATCCACTTTCGTGCCTGCGGCAATGATCGCGACCGTGTCCAGCCCACCGGGGCTGGTGGCGAGGTACGCCGACATCAGATCCACCGGCAGCACCTGGGTCAGCCCCCAGGCCATCGCCCCGCACACCAGCATCAGGCCAAAAATCGACGCCAGCATCTGCGGCAGGGTGCGCAGTGCCAGCAGCACGATATCGCGCGTGAAGCGCAACCCCACCGTCCAGCCGATCAGCGCATAGGCTGCCGCCAATAACCATTCCGGGATTTGCAGCGTCATCAGGCCGCCGGAGTGCACCACCGCGCCGAGGATGGCCGGTACCAGCAGCGCGCCGGAGGGGATCCGCAGCCGTGGCGCGAGCAGAATACCCACCAGCGCGATCGCCAGGGTGCCGATGAAACGCCCGTCCAGCGCCGGAAACCACACCTGCGCCACGGCCTGGCTGCCTGCGTCGTCCCCCAGCCCGATGCGCGCCACCAGCGCCGCCGCCGTAGCGACAAACAGCACCCGCAGGTATTGCATAAAGGCCACCAGCCGCACATCCGCGCCGAAATCCCCGGCCATCGCCACCATTGCCGACGCCCCGCCGGGTGACGATCCCCAGGCCCCGGTCGGCCCCGGCAGCGCGCTGAAGCGCACCAGCAACCAGCCGGAGAGGCCGCTCGCCAGCAAAGTACCGAGCAGCACCGCCACCACCATCGGCCAGTCCTCCAGCAGCGGCGTAAGAATACCGGGTGACAGGCTCTGGGCAATCATGCAGCCCAGGATGCCTTGTGAAAGGGTGAAACAGCGCGGCGGCACACGGATCGACGCGCCCATTAATCCCATCATTACCCCGACGATCATCGGCCCGAGCAACAGCGCCGCCGGCAGATGACAGGCCTGCAAACCAAAGCCGACGATCCCAGACAACACCAACAGCAGTGCCCATTGGCTGATGGGCGACATCCTTTTTATCTGCATGTGTATTTCTACATTTCATTAACAATCAAAACAGTAGTGTACGCCGGATCAGGCAGAAAAGGGGACGATGTGTGCGGGAAATCACAGAAGGGGGGCAAACGGCTCCCCGCGAAGCGGGGAGCGAACCGGCGATTACAGCCAGTTTTTGCGCTTGAAATAGAGGTAAGGGGCCAGACCGGCCAGGATCATCAGGCCGATCGCGGCAGGGTAACCGAATGACCACTGCAACTCCGGCATAAATTCGAAGTTCATGCCGTAACTGGACGCCACCAGCGTTGGCGGCAGGAATACCACGGAGACCACCGAGAAGATTTTGATGATGCGGTTCTGCTCAATGTTGATAAAGCCCATCGCCGCCTGCATCAGGAAGTTCACCTTCTGGAACAGGGATTCGTTGTGCGGCAACAGGGATTCGATGTCACGCAGCACTTCACGCGCCTGCTCCAGCTGGCCGTTCGGCAGCCGCGCCTTGCGCACCAGGAAGTTGAGCGCCCGTTGGGTATCCATCAGGCAGAGGCGCACTTTCCAGCCAACGTCCTCCAGCTCCGCCAGCGTTGAGAGCGCCGCGTCATATTCGTCGCCCTGCTGGCCTTCCATGATCACCCGGCTCAGTTTTTCCAGATCGCTGTAGATGTTTTCGATCTCATCGGCCAGCTGTTCGATTTTGGTTTCAAACAGATCCAGCAGCAGCTCGTAGGCATTGCCGTCAATCAGCATCTGGTTGCGGGCGCGCATCCGGTAAAGGCGGAAAGCCGGCAGTTCGCGTTCGCGCAGGGTATAGAGGCGGCCGTCCCGGATGGTAAAGGCCACGGTGGAGTTACCACCGTGATCTTCCGCATCTTCGAAATAGAAGAAGGAGTGGATATGCAGGCCGTCTTCGTCTTCAAAGAAGCGCGCAGAGGCTTCGATGTCATCCAGTTCCGGGCGGGTGGCGAGGCTCTGGCCCAGCTCCGTCTGTACTTTTTCGCGTTCATCCACGTCGGGTTCGATCAGATCTACCCACAGCGAGGTGGTGAGATCGTCTGCGTCATCCAACTCTAAACGGGATAAGCGGCTGTTATCTAATTTGAATGCGCTCAGCATAGGCGATTGCTCCCTTGTGACGACAAAAAGAGGCAACGCAATGGATCACAGAAACCAAAAGGGTGTGTAACACCGGCGTGTTTCAGACCGCGATAGGCTCTGACTCAGGGCGACACAATAGGAGGGTCGCTGACAACCACGAAGGCTATCAGCAAGGAGGATAGCCTTAGAAGTTGCACCTTATGAACAGGTTATTGAGCCAGTATCTACTGGGTGTGTCCAAGGCGAAGATCCTCATTAAGAATAGTGCGCGCATGTTACGCTGAGACGAAAAAGACTGTCAACCGCCGCCCGACAGTTAATGTGCAACAAACAATCACCGCCCGCCGGGCGTCAGGGAGGGGCCGGGCGCCGCCTCACTGCGGGCGTCCGGCCGGGCAGGGATTACACCGTTTCGAGCCGGGCATAAGCGGCCACCAGCCACTTGATGCCCTCGCCGTTGAAGGCAATCTGCAAGCGGCTGTGGTCGCCGCTGCCTTCCAGATTGATAATGGTGCCTTCACCAAATTTCGGGTGGCGCACACGCTGGCCGAGGCTGTAGCCGCTGTCATTTTCCACCACCGGCGCGCCCATGCGGCGGGTGTTGACCGGGCGTGAGACGCTGGCGCGCAGCCGTACCTCTTCGATGCAGGTTTCCGGCAGTTCCGCGATGAACCGTGAGGGCCGGTGGAATACCTCTTTGCCGTACAGGCGGCGGGTTTCGGCGTAGGTCAGCGTGAGTTTCTGCATCGCACGCGTCACGCCGACGTAGGCCAGCCGCCGCTCCTCTTCGAGCCGCCCGCCTTCGTCCAGCGCCATCTGGCTCGGGAACATGCCCTCTTCCATCCCGACGATAAACACCTGTTTAAACTCCAGCCCTTTCGCCGAGTGCAGCGTCATCAGCTGCACGGCATCCTGGTAGGCGTCCGCCTGCCCTTCGCCCGCTTCCAGCGCGGCATGGGAGAGGAACGCCTGCAACGGCATCAGGTCTTCATCTTCATCCTGATAGCTGTACTGGCGTGTGGCGTTCACCAGCTCCTCAAGGTTCTCGATACGCGCCTGGCCTTTTTCGCCCTTCTCCTGCTCGTACATCATCCACAGGCCGGAATCCTTGATTACCCGGTCAGTCTGCACATGCAACGGCATCTCGCTGGTGTCATGCGCCAGCGCGTCCACCAGTTCGGTAAAGCGTTGCAGTGCCGAGGCCGCCCGGCCCGCCAGCGCCTTCTCCTGCAACAGGGCGCGGGTCGATTGCCACAGTGTCAGCTGGCGCTCACGCGCCGTCTGGCGCACCACGTCAATGGTGCGGTCACCGATGCCGCGGGTCGGTGTATTGACCACGCGCTCAAAAGCAGCGTCGTCATTGCGGTTGGCGATAAGGCGCAGGTAAGCCAGCGAATCCTTGATCTCCTGCCGTTCGAAGAAGCGCATCCCGCCATAGATGCGGTACGGCATCGACACCTGTAACAGCGCCTCTTCCAGCACGCGTGACTGGGCGTTGCTGCGGTAGAGGATCGCGCAATCATTCAGGGCGTTACCGGTTTCCTGCCAGGTTTTGATGCGGTTCACCACGAAGCGCGCTTCGTCCAGTTCGTTGAACGCGCAGTAGATCGAGATGCGCTCGCCCTCGGCGTCCTCCGTCCAGAGGTTTTTGCCCATCCGCCCGTTGTTGTTGGCGATCAGGGTGTTGGCCGCGGTCAGGATATTGCTGGTGGAGCGGTAATTCTGCTCCAGGCGGATAGTTTCCGCCTTCGGGAAATCTTTCAGGAAGCGCTGGATGTTCTCCACCTGCGCGCCGCGCCAGCCGTAAATCGACTGGTCATCATCGCCGACGATCATCACATTGGCCTGGTCCCCGGCCAGCAGGCGGATCCAGGCGTACTGGATGCTGTTGGTGTCCTGGAACTCATCTACCAGAATATTGGTGAAACGCTCGCGGTAATGGTTAAGGATGTGCGGTTTGTTGAGCCACAGCTCGTGGGCGCGCAGCAGCAGCTCGGCGAAATCCACCAGCCCGGCGCGGTCACACGCTTCCTGATACGCCTGGTAGACGCGCAGCCAGGTCTGCTCCACCGGGTTGCCGTAGCTCTCGATATGCTGCGGGCGCAGGCCGTCATCTTTTTTGCCGTTGATGTACCACATCGCCTGGCGCGCCGGCCACTGCTTCTCATCCAGGTTCATCGCCTTGATCAGGCGCTTGAGCAGGCGCAGCTGGTCTTCGCTGTCGAGGATCTGGAAATCCTGCGGCAGCCGGGCATCCAGGTGGTGCGCACGCAGCAGGCGGTGCGCCAGCCCGTGGAAGGTGCCGATCCACATCCCGCCCTGGCTGGTGCCGATCAGGTGCTCGATGCGGTGGCGCATCTCAGCCGCTGCTTTGTTGGTGAACGTCACCGCCATAATCGAATAGGGCGAGCAGTTCTCCACCGAGAGCAGCCAGGCGATGCGGTGCACCAGCACCCGCGTTTTGCCGCTGCCCGCGCCGGCCAACACCAACAGGTTGCTGCGTGGCGCCGCCACGGCTTCACGTTGTTTATCATTCAGGCTGTCGAGCAGGTCAGAAACGTCCATAGGCACCGTCTGTCTGGGTAAGGAGAAAACGCCGGGCAACCGGATGCCGGGCATTTCACTGGGGATATATACAGAATCGCAGAGGATTATAACAATGCTGTCAGCGAAGCCAACCGCGAAATCTCGATATGGGGCAATAAGCGCGCGTCACGGATTTTCATCAGATTGCCTTCGCGCAGGTTAATCCAGCAGGATTGCATCCCGCAGCGTACCGATCCGGCCACGTCGGTGGTGAGGTCATCGCCGACATGCAGGATTTCATGCAGCGGCAGATTGAGCTGGCGCGCCGCCAGGTGGTACATGTCTTCATAGGGTTTGGCGCGGCCGTGCGGGCCGGATCGCAATACACACTCAAAATAGTCACTCAGCCCGAACGCTGCCGGGTCGGCGTTGCCGTTGGTGACCGCCACCAGCGGCCAGCGCGCCGCCAGCGCCTTCAGGGTATCGTGCGTCTCCTGCGGCACCTCAATGCGGCTGCGCCATTGGGCGAAGTGCGCCATCGCCTCGTCTGCGCCCTGTGAGGCTTCTGCGTCGCTCAGCCCCAGCCGGGTCAGCCCCAGGTGCACCGCCCGCCAGCGCCATTGGGTGACGTCATGGTAGATTTCCGGGTCCTGTTGCCGCAATTCGGCGCGCAACTGCTGGAAGTGGCCGGATTCCACTTCCGCCAGCAGCGGATGGTAACCGCGCAGGAAGTTCATCGACTCCAGCTCGGTACGGCGGATCACCGGCGCGTTGTCATACAACGTGTCATCCAGATCGAACGTGAGGGCCGAAAGGGTCTGTAACGGACGGTAGACGATCATCAGGATTTTCCTCGTTTGGCTCGCGGGTGCGCGGCATCATACACCGATGCCAGATGCTGGAAGTCGAGGTGCGTATAGATCTGGGTGGTGGAGAGGTTGGCGTGGCCGAGCAATTCCTGCACCGCACGCAGATCGCCGCTCGACTCCAGCATATGCGTGGCAAATGAGTGGCGCAATTTATGCGGGTGGATATGGCTGTTCACCCCCTGTTTGATGCCCCACTCGGCAAAGCGTTTCTGCACATTGCGCGCCGAGATGCGTTTCCCCTGTTTTGACAGGAACAGCGCGTCATCCGAGGGGCCGAACTGGTCACGCAGCGCCAGCCACTTCTCCAGCCACAGCAACGCGGTGCTGCCGATCGGCACTTTACGCTCTTTGCTGCCTTTGCCGAGCACCCACACTTCACCGCCGGCGCGGTCAACGTGGCGGCAGTCGATGCCTACCGTCTCTGCCAGACGCAGCCCGGCACCGTACATGATCTCCAGCATCGCCCGGTCGCGGATCGCCAGCGGGTCATTGATGTCGATGGAGAGCAGTTTATCGACTTCGTCCACGTCCATGTTTTTCGGCAGATGGCGCGCCGCACGCGGTGTGGAAATGCCTTTGGCAGGGTTGGCCGGTAACGCGCCCTGGCTCACCATCCAGTCCAGGAAACTGCGCAACGCGGACATCCGCAACGCCAGGCTGGCGGCTTTCAGGCCGCTGCGTTTGCTGTTGGCGGCCAGTGACCGCACGCGCGCCGGGTCAAGCTGCGGCCACGCCTGCACCCCGGCTTTGGCGGCCATCTCCACCAGCACCTCAAGTTCATGGCCGTAACTTTTAATGGTCAGCGGGCTGAGCTGCCGTTCGTTTTTCAGGAACCGCAGAAAGTGCGCCACCGGTTCGCTGAGTGCCGGAAACCGGGTGCCGCCCGCATTTACGGTCATGCGCGTTCCACCCAGCGCGCCAACAGGCCGGGCAACATACGCGCCAGCTGGTCAAGCATCACGGTGCCCATGCCGGTGTGATAGTGGTGCGGGTCGCGGCTGCTGAAAATCAGCATCCCCAGTTCGCCCTGCTCCCCCATCAGCGACAGCGCAACCGAACCGACCTGCTTCGCCTGCGGCAACAGCAGTAACAACTCCGGGCCGGTCAGGCTGCCGAGGAAGTGGTTATCCTCGCCCATCCGCGGAATGCGGAACGCATCGAACGCCATACGTGTCAGCCCGAGGTGGGTAAAGTGCGACGGTGCGCCGAGCTTCCAGCTGTCAGAGAAGAGGCGCACATGCGCGCCCGCCAGCCCGAGGCTGCGCGCCCAGCGGTGCAACCTGTCGAGCATGTCCTGCAAACTTTCCGCCCCGGCCAGATCGGCCTGGAGCTGGATCAGGCGGCCAAACAGTGACTCATTCACCGTGGCCTGTTCCATCAGCAGGGTGATCTCCTCTTCCAGATGGCGTATCTGGTTGCGCTGGCGGCCAAGCTGCCACTCCACCAGTGACACCGACCCGCGCACCGGGTGCGGCACGCGCATCTGTTCCACACGGCGCGCATTGCGGATAAAGAAATCAGGATGTTGCAGCAGATAGTGCATCACCCGCTCATCGTTAAGGTCAGCGACGGCGGTCGCCTGATCGTCTGCATTGCTCATAAATGAATGAATCCGTCATAAACATGGGTGGCCGGCCCGGTCATAAACAGCGGATGGCCCGGCCCTTTCCAGCGGATGTTCAGGTTGCCGCCCGGCAACTCCACCAGCACGCTCTCGGTGAGCAGCTCCTGCAAAATGCCGACGGCCGCTGCCGCACAGGCACCGCTGCCGCAGGCCTGGGTTTCCCCCGCGCCGCGCTCAAACACACGCAGTTTGATGTGATCGCGGCTGACCACCTGCATAAAGCCGACGTTCACCCGCTCCGGGAAGCGGTCATGGCTTTCCAGCACCGGCCCCAGGGTTTCCACGTCAGCGGTCAGCACATCGTCCACCTGAAGCACGCAGTGCGGGTTACCCATCGACACCACGCCGCACAGGATAGTTTTCTCCGCAGCGCGCAGGATATAGGTTTTTTCTGCTTTGGCGGCGCGGAACGGCACGCCTTGCGGCTCGAAATTCGGCTCGCCCATGTTGACGCAGACGTCGTCATTTTCCGTGACGCTCAGCACCATGCGGCCGGTCTGGGTACTGACGCGGATGTCGCGTTTGTTGGTCAGCCCTTTCAGGCGCACAAAGCGGGCAAAACAGCGGGCGCCGTTGCCGCACTGGGCCACTTCACTGCCGTCCGCATTAAAGATGCGGTAATGAAAATCCAGTTCCGGGTCGTAGGGCGGTTCGACGATTAACAGCTGGTCAAAGCCGACACCGGTGTGGCGATCGGCCAGCCGCCGGATCAGGTCGGGCGAGAAATAGACGTTCTGTGTGACGGCATCGACAACCATGAAGTCGTTGCCCAGCCCATGCATTTTGGAGAACTGCATATCATACTCCGCTTACTGCCGGCGAATTCCGGACGCCGGGTGTGCCTGACAGGCCGCGCCTGCCTGGGCTACCCTGTTACATACCGGCAGACGATGAGGTGCTCTGCGTACCGGACGTTGATTGTTGGTTTTTCTGCACGTCACCGGAGTCGGACGGTGCGGTAGAGACCTTTGGTTTTTCCGCCGGGGGGAAATAGAGCGGGCCTTTCAGACCACAGCCGGAAAGCCCCAGCAACGCGACCGCAGCCAGCGCCCAGCGTAATTGTTTTTTCATGCGATTGATGCCTGTGTTTCGTGCGTCCAAGCTCTCTATAATCGCAGGTGGATCATGAAAAGCAATAGGAATTGCATCGGAGCCGCGGCAATGCGATGGCGGGCGCACCATAAAAAAGGGCCCGGCAAGCCGGACCCTTTTCCAGAGCGGTGTCAGGCATTAATGCAGCTGGTAAAACTGCTTCAGTGATTGCGGCAAGGCGTCGTTGTTGACGGCCAGGTTCAGCGCCGTAAGCGCCTTGCTGCGGAACGGGATCACCTGCTTGCGCCCCTCAAGCACCACGATCTGGTAAAACTGCGGCAGATTGAAGTTAATGAAGCTGGAGCCATAGGTGAAGCGGTCATGGGAGGAGGAGTAGAAGCGGCTGACATCTTTCACCAGCTCCTCTTTGCTGCCTTCACAATGGTGGAACACCTCTATCCGGTTCGACTCATCCAGAATATAGATATTAAAGCCGCGGTCGTCCGGCGAGTCTTCAAAGAAGAACTGGATAATGCCTTCGCTGGCGTAGCCATCCACCACCGCCGGCAGGTGCACCTGATCGGATTCCATCTTCACCGACAGGCCGTGCAGTTTGTTGTTGGAGATGGCGCCGTAAAACTCCACCGCGTTCTCCAGCTTCTGCACCGACACGCTTAAACGCTCAAAGAACAGCCCCCAGGTCTGGCCGGACACCCGCACCGCCTTGAAGCGCCCCGGCTCCTGCCGGGTACTGGAGAGACGCAGCTCAATGCACTCGGACACCAGTTGTTGCAGGCGCGTGCGGATAAGCCCGCGCAGGTGCTGGCTGTAGCAGAAGACCTCCACCGATTCCGGCGGGGCGGCGTCCTGATGCATTTTGCCGAGGATGGTTTTCAGCGCTTCCAGCACCGCCTGTTCACCGCTGAAATGCAGCGTCCGCACCTCATTCCAGGAGTTGCGGTAGAGCAGGTCAATGCTGCCCACCAGGCACTGCTGCTGCTGGCCAAAGCTGAACACGTCGAGTTTGCGGAAATCAAAATGCACCACCTGGTTGCGGAACGCCGCGGTCGGGTCGTGCTCAAGGTTCACGATAATCGCCAGATGGCGGATCTCACACGGGCTGTAGAGCGCTTTCGGCGTCGGGGCCGGCAGGCGCAGCGGGAAATGGTGCGACACATCCGCTACCAGTTCCTGCAATTTGGCGATGTCACACAGGCTGCCGCCTTTAATATGCAGGCGGGTGCGCGGCGTCAGCAACCCGTTGAAATAGGCCCAGGCCACCAGCTTGTTCAGGTAGCGGTTATATTCCAGCGGCTGATGGCTGATGATGGCGTCCATTGACGGGGCCTGGTTATAGAGATACCAGCCAGTGCGGTTGGCCCGGCCCACCGGGACATGGATAAAGGTCAGATCGTTTTCTGACAGGTCCGGCGAAATCTGCGGGTTCACCAGCGTCACTTTGCCCGGCAGCGCCTCAAAGGCGGCGTAGAGTTTACGGGTCAGCACGCCGATGTCCTGCGGGCTGGCGCTGACGCTTAAATTATTGCGGCGGGCGAAACGGATCAGGTTGCGGTAGCTCTGCATCATCGCGTCCAGCAACTCGTTGTGTGCCTCACGTACCCGGCCGATTTTCCAGTTGTTGCGGTTGTCCAGGATCGCCAGCTTCTCGCTGCTCCAGCCCCACTCCTGCACCAGCTGTACCAGGATTTCACGCCGCCAGCCCACACACTCGCGCCCCTGTGACAGCTTTTCGCACACTTTCAGGTAGAAGCAGCGGCGCACCAGATCGAGGCGGGTTTCATCCTCAATCGCCGTCAGGTAGCGGGTCACGCGGTCCAGCATCATGCAGTAGGCGTCCAGCCCGAAGGAGACAATCTCCCCGCCGTGCAGGCGACGCTTGATGTCCATCGCCAGCAGTTGGGTGTCCGGGTATTCCCAGGAGTAGGCTTCCAGCAGCAGGGTTTTCAGCACCGCCTTGTAGGGCGAGTCGATGCTTTTATAGAGCTGCCACAAGCTGGCACCGAAATACTCCTCCGCTGACAGCGTGCTCAGGCCGCCGAGATCCAGCCACTCATTTGGCGTCAGCGCGCCCTGCGCATAGAGCGACATGACGTAGTCGTCATAATTGCCCTCTTCCTCGCACGGCACCATGTTCCACAGAATACGTTTGCCGGCCAGCCTTACCGCACTGCGGTAGAACTCGTCCAGCAACAGAATATGTTGGGTAGAACCACAATCCTCGCCGCCCAGGCTGCCGCTCTCATTATGGCGGAAGCGGTTCTCATCAATCAGGAAGAAGCTGACTTCAACGCCCAGATCGGCGGCCCAGGACTCCAGCAGGCTGCATTTTTGTTGCAGGCGCTGGCGCTCTTCCGGGTCGAGCCAGGATTGGTGGCACACCCAGATGTCGAGGTCTGAACTGTCGCTCTGGCCGATCGAGGAGGTGCTGCCCATGGAGTACAGCGCGGTGACCGGCAACTCGCCGTGGGGGGTCTTGTCCAGCGGTTTGCCGATTTTTTCTTCCAAATCAGCAAGATAACGCGATTGCTTTTCATCAGGCGTGAACAGGCAAATGCCGCATGGAACGCTGCCTTCAAGGTAGCCGGGCATCAGAGGGTGGTGATAATGCAATAAGATCGGCAGCAGACTGTAGACCTGTTGGAAAACCGGCCCGGTGGCCGCCAGGGCGCGATCGACACGCAGTTGGTTGATCGCATCCAGTCTCTGCTTGAGTGTCTCAATGTAGAGGTACAAGACGTTTCGCCTGATTTATCCCAGTGTCTTTGAAAATCCCCGATTTCCACCCTGTCTCTGTTTTAGACGAATAATTGACAGGTAATTGCTGGAAACGTGATCAATTTAACACCTTGCTGATTGACCGTAAAGAAAGTATAGCACCAGACTTATTCTGGTCCCTTTGTATACTCCTCTCTACCCGCCATGTCATGTAAAACCTGTTGAGCGTGCCGTTCTGACCGATCGCTGCCCGGCATACCGGGGCTTCTTCCGCTGACAGCTTTCCCCGGTAGATGGTAGGATGTGGGCGAAATCGTAAAACGGTAACAAGCATGTTAGACAAAATTATCCGGATTGCCACCCGTCAAAGTCCGCTGGCCCTGTGGCAGGCTCACTACGTTCAACACTGCCTGGAGGCAGCCCATCCCGGCCTGCGCGTCGAGCTGGTGCCGATGGTGACACGCGGCGACATTATTCTTGATACGCCGCTGGCGAAAGTGGGCGGCAAAGGGCTGTTCGTCAAAGAGCTGGAGCTGGCCCTGCTGGAAAACCGCGCGGACATCGCCGTGCATTCGATGAAAGACGTGCCGGTTGATTTCCCGCAAGGGCTGGGGCTGGTGACGATCTGTGAGCGCGATGACCCGCGTGATGCCTTCGTCTCCCCGCATTTTGAGAGCCTGGCGCACCTGCCGCCGGGCAGCGTGGTCGGCACGTCCAGCCTGCGCCGCCAATGCCAGTTGCGTGAAATGCGCCCGGATCTGGTGGTCCGCGATCTGCGTGGTAACGTCGGCACCCGCCTTGCAAAACTCGACAGCGGCCAGTATGACGCCATCATCCTGGCGGTGGCCGGGCTGAAACGTTTGGGGCTGGAGTCGCGCATCCGCAACGCCATCTCGCCGGAAGAGTGCCTGCCGGCCGTCGGCCAGGGTGCAGTCGGCATTGAATGCCGGCTGGACGACGACGTCACCCGCGCCCTGCTGGCCCCGCTGAACCACACCGAAACCGACATCCGCGTCCGCGCGGAACGGGCGATGAATACCCGCCTTGAGGGCGGCTGCCAGGTACCGATCGGCAGTTATGCGGTGCTGGAAGGCGATCGCCTCTGGCTGCGTGCGCTGGTCGGCGCGCCGGACGGCAGCCAGATTGTGCGCGGTGAGCGCCATGGCAGCGCGGAAGATGCCGAGCAGATGGGCATTGAACTGGCCGAGGAGCTGCTTTCACGCGGTGCGCGTGAGATCCTCGCCGAGGTCTATCAGGGGAACCCGCCTGCATGACCATCCTGGTGACCCGCCCTTCCCCGTCAGGCGAACAGTTGGTCAGCCGGTTACGCCAGCGTGGCCTGGCCGCGTATCACGCGCCGCTGATTGCGTTCACCCCGGGGCGGGACGTGGCCACCCTGCCGGATCGGCTGGCGGCGTGCTCGCCGGGCGATCTGGTGTTTGTCCTGTCGCAGCATGTGGTGGATTATGCCCACCACGCCCTGACCCTCCGCGGTGCCGTCTGGCCGCCGGCTCTTCATTATTATGCCATCGGCCGTACCACCGGCCTGAAATTGCATACCCTCAGCAGCCTGCCGGTGACGTACCCGCCGGGCAGCGAAACCAGTGAAACCCTGCTCTGCCTGCCCGATCTGCAACAGGTCACGGGTAAGAAAGCGCTGATTCTGCGCGGCAACGGCGGGCGGGAGCTGCTGGCACAGACGCTGGCGGAACGCGGGGCTGAGGTCAGTTACTGTGAATGCTATCAGCGCAGCCCAATCCACTATGACGGCAGTGAACAGAGCGCCCACTGGCAACGCATGGGCGTCAGCAGGCTGGTCGTCACCAGCGGTGAAATGTTACAACAGCTCTATACTTTAGTTCCTGATTACTATCGGACTTCATGGTTGCTGCGCTGCAACCTGGTCGTGGTCAGCGAACGCCTGGCAACACTGGCGCGCCGGCTTGGCTGGCAGGATGTCCGTGTTGCTGACAATGCCGATAATGACGCGCTGATCCGCGCGCTACAATAACCTGACTATGGGATGTGCCAACATGACGGAACAAAAAACCCCATCCGCGCCGGAAGATGACATCACGCCAGCGGTGGAGACACCCCTCCAGCCAGATGCTGAACCCCGCAACGCGCACCGTACCGGTGTGGTGCTGGGCGCCGTGGCCATTGCGCTGGCGCTCGCGCTGGGCGCCGGTCTTTACTACCACGGGCAACAGCAGACCAAAGCGCAGTTGGCAGAAAACGAAGCCCTGCGTACGCAGATAACCGCGTTGCAACAGAGCCAGCAGCAGGACAAGCAGCAGCAAGGGACGCTGTTGCAACAGCAGGCCAGCGCGCTGCAAAACGCCGATCAGCAACAGGCGGCGTTGGGCCGTCAGTTGAATGAGTTGCAGGAGAAAGTCGCGACCATCTCCGGCAGTGATGCCAAAACCTGGCTGCTGGCGCAGGCGGATTTTCTGGTCAAGCTGGCCGGGCGTAAGCTCTGGAGCGATCAGGACGTCACCACCGCTGCTGCCCTGCTGAAAAGCGCCGACGCCAGCCTGGCAGACATGAACGACCCCAGCCTGCTGGAGGTGCGCCGTGCCATCACCGAGGATGTCAGCACCCTGTCCGTGGTATCGCAGGTCGATTTCGACGGCATTATTCTGAAAGTAAACCAGCTCTCGAATCAGGTGGATAACCTGCGGCTGGCAGACGACAACACTGACGGTTCACCGATGGACGAAGACAGCGGCACGCTGTCGGCCTCGCTGTCGGAGTGGCGCCAGAACCTGACCAAAAGCTGGCACAATTTTATGGATGATTTCATCACCATCCGCCGCCGTGATACCAGCGCCGAGCCGCTGCTGGCCCCGAACCAGGATGTTTACCTGCGTGAAAACATCCGCTCGCGTCTGTTAGTCGCCGCCCAGGCGGTGCCGCGCCACCAGAACGAGGTGTACAAACAGTCACTGGAGACGGTGTCCGGCTGGGTGCGCTCTTACTTTGATGCCAATGACCCGGCCACCAAAGCCTTCCTGGATGACCTGGATGAACTGAGCCAGCAATCTATTTCGATGGATGTGCCTGCGGAACTGAAAAGCCAGCCGATGCTGGAAAAACTGATGCAGACCCGCGTCCGTAACCTGCTGGCGCAAGCGCCGGCCGCCGCCAGCCAGGAGGGCTAAAACATGATTCGTGTTTTAGTGCTGTTCCTCATCCTGATTGCCGGCGTGATTGTCGGGCCGCTGCTGGCCGGGCACCAGGGCTACGTCCTGATCCAGACGGACAACTATAACGTTGAAACCAGCGTCACCGGCCTGGTGATTATGGCTGTGCTGCTGTTTGTGGCGCTGTTTATCATTGAGTGGATTCTGCGCCGCATCTTCCGGACGGGTGTGCGCACCCGTCGCTGGTTCAGCGGGCGTAAACGCTCCAAGGCGCATAAACAGACGCAGGCCGCGCTGGTGAAACTGGCGGAAGGCGATCACCGCCAGGCAGAAAAACTGCTTACCCGCCACGCTGACCATGCCGAGCAACCGGTGGTGAACTACCTGCTGGCAGCGGAAGCAGCGCAACAGCGTGGGGATGATTTCCGCACCAACCAGTATTTAGAGCGTGCGGCGGAAATTGCCGATAACGATCAGCTGCCGGTGGACATCACCCGCGTGCGCATCCAGCTGGCACAGGGTGAAATCCATGCTGCCCGCCACGGGGTGGATAACCTGGTGGGCCAGGCACCGCGCCACCCGGAAGTCTTGCGGCTGGCGGAACAGGCTTACCTGCGCAGCGGGGCTTATGACGCCCTGCTGGAGATTATCCCGTCGATGGCGAAAATCCACCTCTATGACGATGCTCATCTCCAGACCCTGCGCGAGCAGGCCTATATTGGCCTGATGAATGAGGCGATGGCAAAAGAGGGCAGCGACGGCCTGAAACGCTGGTGGAAAGCGCAGAACCGCAAAACCCGCCACGACACCGCCTTGCAGATTGCGATGACGGAAAACCTGATTGCCTGTAACGATCATGATATGGCGCAGGAAGTGCTGCTGGATGGGCTGAAGCGCCACTACGATGAGCGCCTGGTATTGCTGATGCCGCGCCTGAAATCCGGCAACCCTGAGCAACTGGAGAAAGTCTTGCGCCAGCAGATCAAACAGCATGGCGCGACCCCGTTGCTCAACAGCACACTGGGCCAGATGCTGATGAAGCATGGCGAATGGCAGGCGGCGAGTGAGTGCTTCCGTGCTGCGCTGGCAGAGCGCCCGGACGGCTATGATTATGCCTGGCTGGCAGACACGCTGGACAAGCTGCATAAGCCTGAAGAGGCCGCCCAGCTGCGCCGTGAGGGCCTGCACCTGACGCTGCAACGCCCGGAAGAGTAATCGCCCTGTATATTAACCAAAAGGCTCCCACGGGAGCCTTTTTTACGTCTGTCGCCGGCGTACAGGCAAAAAAAAACACTTGCCCGCCGGGACAAGTGTTGAAACAAGCAAATTCAGGTCTAGGACAACCGGGGGTGGTACCTCACTCAACGTTATGTCCGCTTTGTGATAACAGGCGTTATCGATAAGGTGGACACTAGGTACCGAAATTGGCTCTGCATCATTCCAGGTTTTATGAAGCCGAAGCAGTCATAACAGGGTGAATGAGCATCTACGTATAGAGTATTGCACAAGGCGTGCCAATTTTCATCTTCATCAAAATTAAAATATTAACCTATTGATTATAAATAAAATTAAAAAATGAAACGGAAAGAGGGAATGGCACAATTCATTATGGCGCTTTTTCTTTTCAGCCGGTTATGTCGTCTGGTAACGACACTCATAAAGGCTTCTCTATTTTACCTTTAAACTCAATGGCCTGTATGTCACTGATTAACGACAGCGCTTATCTGCTCTATGGCTAGCGATGAAAGGGAAAAGATAAAAAGAGCAGGATACTTGCACATTCCAACAACATCGGGTTATCTGAAATAAATAATAACCAATTGATTTAAATCAAATTTCTTTAAATTCCCACTACCTCCGTCAGGGCGTTATTGATACCGTTGGCTTTTACCCATACCAAGAAAAAGGTTATCGCCTATGACATCTATCCCCTTATCTGGTCCAGTTTCGGGCTCAAAAATTATTCATAATAATATGCGGGAAGCTCGTCAGCATGGAATGTCCCGCAACATGGCCACCGCCGGCACCTATTATTGGTTTTATCAAAAAGTCAGGAACAAAGGGCCTTGGGACTATAAACAGTTCAACCCTTACTGGGCGGCTTTTGGAAATTTCAATTTTGGAGCTGCAGGGACGGCAGCAGGCATGCCCACAGAAACGTTACTTATGGGCGCAGGTTATGCACAAATACGTGCGGGAACATCAAAACCAGAATGGGGGAAATGGTATCGGAAGCCCCCATACGGTGACGATCCTACCGATCAGCGAAACATCCGGGAAGGAATAGCCTATGCCATTCAACACGGCTATTAGATGGGTACATGGTTTTATCACTCTGGCGCTGTTGATTCTGGTCGTGGGGTGTTGGTTTATGCATTCAGACAATGCTTCTGATGCGGAAGAGGAATTACAGCATACTTACAAGCTGAATAATCAATTGTGGCTTTATATGACTGAAAACCGTCATGGCGGGGCAACGGTTCCCATTATCTACCGCTATTATCTGGGAAAAGAAATTAAAGGCAGCGAGCGCGAGATAGTAAAACATCTCAATGCGGATATGCTTTTTCTGTCGGGAACCGGCACCATTTCGGCTATACATGCGGATAATGAAAATCGGGTTGAGGTCACCTACAGTGGCGAGGTTTTCTCGCTAAGCCGCAAGGTTTATTATCAGAACGCCGATCAGACCATGACTGCACATATTAATTATCAGATTAGGTAAATGTAAGAGAAGGGTTTTGCTTTGGTCGCCGTATCATCCGCCTGTTGTCGCAGGATGGGACTACGCCACAATGGGACTACGCGCGCATAGTCCCAAATGTAGTCCCAAACCATCAGGCTAACCGGTAAATACCGGGCAACAAAAAACCCGCAAACTCAGAGAGCATGCGGGTTTCTGTATGCATTCCGCTAGTAACAGGTACTAACCGAATAAGAATGTGGTCGGCGAGAGAGGATTCGAACCTCCGACCCACTGGTCCCAAACCAGTTGCGCTACCAAGCTGCGCTACTCGCCGATTTTTACTTCTACTGTCTTCTTTATTGCAACAACATCCTGAGATGTTGTTTGTGTGGTGCGAAGAGAGGGACTTGAACCCTCACGTCCGTAAGGACACTAACACCTGAAGCTAGCGCGTCTACCAATTCCGCCACCTTCGCATCGCCACAAATCTGGGGTGGCTAATGGGACTCGAACCCACGACAACTGGAATCACAATCCAGGGCTCTACCAACTGAGCTATAGCCACCATCACTTACTGCTTTACTGCCACTTCACGCGGTACGTTCTTTCCGAAGAAAGTGTCCACCGCAGCTCTTGCACACAAACTTAATGGTGCGCCCGACAGGATTCGAACCTGAGACCTCTGCCTCCGGAGGGCAGCGCTCTATCCAGCTGAGCTACGGGCGCTTAGCGCCGTTGCGGGGCGGGATATTACGGCTTTAGTGCTGGGCTGTCTAGTGCTTTTTTAGAAGAAATATCGCGTCTGCTTAGAGTTTGTGCGTTTCGTCCTAAAAGTGAGCGCTAAAGCCCTTAATCCCGCCCCTGCCCTGCTATTCTGCGCTGTTTTTCAACACATCCTGACGTTTATGCATGCCTGTGCTGAAGTAAATTAATGAGACGCCCGCAATAAAAATTCCCCCTACCAGCAGAGAAATTCGCGTATCCGGGTTAATTCCCATCCCGACCAGCACACAAAGCAGGAAGGCGATGGTCAGGTAGTTGGCGTAAGGGAACAGCAGCGACTTAAACGGATGGGTTTTCAGCGCCTGCTGGTGCACCGCACGGAATTTCAACTGGCTTATCAGCACCACGAACCACGGCACCATGCCCGGCAGCACACTGGCGCTGTAGACGTACACAAACACCTTCTCCGGGTTCGGGATGAGGTAGTTCAGGCAGGAGCCAATCAGCAGGCAAAGAATGGTGATGGCAATGCCATACACCGGCACGCCGCCTTTCGAGACGCGGCCCAGGAACGCCGGCAACTGGCGGTTTTTCGACAGCGCATAGAGCATACGCCCACAGCTGTACATGCCGCTGTTGCAGCCGGAGAGCGCCGCCGTCAGCACCACAAAGTTAATGATGCCGGCCGCGGCGGTGATCCCAATCTTCGAGAAGGTCAGTACAAACGGGCTGCCGTGGGTACCGATCTCATTCCACGGGAAAATGGTGATGATGACGAAGATCGCGCCGACGTAGAAAATCAGGATGCGCCACAGGATGTTGTTAATGGCGCGCTTCAACGTCACCTGTGGGTTTTTGGCTTCGCCGGCAGTGATGCCGACCAGCTCCACGCCCTGATAGGACGCCACAACAATACAGAGCGCAAACAGGAAGCCTTTCCAGCCGCCGGCAAAGAAACCGCCGTGGGTGGTGAGGTTCTCAAAGCCCAGCGCCTGGCCGTGGTTGCCGAAGCCGAAGAAGATCACGCCCAGCCCCACCACGATCATCACAATGATGGTGGTGACTTTAATCAGTGCAAACCAGAACTCAAATTCGCCATAGAGCTTCACCGCAGCCAGGTTAGCGAGCGCCACCAGCGCAATTGCCGCCAGGGCCGGTATCCATTGCGGCAAATCAGGGAACCAGTACTGCACGTAGACGCCTACGGCCGTTATCTCTGAGATCCCCACCGCTATCCACATAAACCAGTAGCTCCAGGCGGTCAGGTAACCGAAGTAAGGGCTGAGGTATTTATGGGCGTAGACGGCAAACGAACCGGCGACCGGCTCCAGGTGCAGCATCTCGCCCATCGCGCGCATGATGAAGAACACAAACAGCCCGGCGACGATGTACGCCAGCAGAACCGACGGCCCCGCCCATTTCAGCGTACTGCCCGCCCCCATAAACAGCCCGACACCAATGGTGCCGCCGAGGGCAATCAGCTCGATATGCCGCGCCTCCAACCCCCGGTGCAACCCTTTTTTCTCTTCGTGACTCGCCATAGATCCTCTGTTTTCGCGTGTTGTGTATGCCTTCCGGACAGGCCGGAATGTTATTTTTTTGGTGGTAGACCGAAAAAAGCAGCGGAACGCTGCCTGGGCAAGCGGACTGTGCCGGGGATTCCCTATAGAAAGAGGATAGGGAAGAAATGGCCCAACCGCCGTCCGGCAGGTGCCTGCCGGGTTTTACCGGGCGCTATGGTTCCGTATTTTCTCAACAGAAGCAAACCAGAATGTGCAAGCCTTGAAGCAAGCTCACCGCTTTTTTTGCAAAAAGTGTGCAAATTACGCCCTGTTGTGCAGGGCGTACGCAGAATCAGAGTTGGTTGGTGAAGTGGTAACGCAGGTATTTCAGCAGTTTTAACTGGCGGCCGAGGCGGCTTGGTTGCAGGAGAAGCCGGTAGAGCCACTCCAGCCCGGTGTTCTGCCAGAATTTCGGCGCACGCTTTACATGGCCGGTAAACACATCGTAGGTACCGCCAACGCCCATATAGAGCGCGTGCGGGTAGAGCGCCCGGCAGTCGCGCATCAGCACTTCCTGCCGCGGTGAGCCCATCGCCACGGTGACAATGGCCGCGCCGCTGGCTTTTACCCGCTCGAACAGTGGCTGGCGCTGCTCCGGCGTGAAGTAGCCGTTCTGGCTGCCGACAATGTTGACGTTCCACTGCGCGCGCAGCTTTTCTTCCGTCTGGGCCAGAATCTCCGGTTTGCCGCCAATCAGGAACACCGGCGTGCCCTCCTGCCCGGCGCGCGCCATCAAGGCTTCCCAGAGATCCGCCCCGGCGATGCGCGACACCTCCGCCCCAGGGTATTTGCGCCGGATAGAGCGCACAATGCTGATGCCGTCGGCGTACTTATACTCCACACCGTTGATCAGCGCGTGCAGGGCAGCGTCGCGTTCTGTCGCCAGCACCTTTTCAGCGTTAATCGCCACCAGTGTGCCGGTGCGCACCTGGCGGCCGGCAAACAGGTGGTCGAGAAACTGCGCCATATTTTTAAAACCCCAAATCTCCAGGCCACGGATGGTGTATTTGGGGACAGAACATAATGAGTCCATGAATTTCCTTACAGGATGCCGTCCGCCGGGGGCGACGCCGGGGAAACCCTTTCCCCGCGACCGCCGCGCGGCCTTACCAGACCGCCTGCATCAAGCATCCAGTACAACAGTTTCGCCGCTACCAGACAGGCACCAAAAATCAGGCAGAAGAAGACCACGCGGGAGCCAAAGGCGTCAACGCCCTCGCGTGCCAGCACGATCATATTAAACACTGCCCCAAAACAGAACGCCTGCAACACCGCCGATTTATAGCGGTTGTTCTCCGCTTTGCCCTGCTCATACAGCCAGTCAAACCATTTGATCACCCAACCGACCGCCACGGCACCAAGCGGGATAAACCAGACGCCGCCCATCACCACCAGCGACCCGATAAGCGTGGGCGAGATGGCGAGGCCGGAGTGGTTGTCCAGCACTTCCCAGGTAAAGTAGTTGGCGCTGTTGAGCACTTCCGACGGCCGCCCCGGCCAGAGCCAGCTGGGAATGAACACATAGAAGTCGCGCGCCATCGGCGCCAGCCCCTGGAAGTCGATCTTGTCATAGTTTTGCAGCAGCAGCGCCAGGTTTTCCCACGGCGAGAAGGTGTCGCGCGTCAGGTACAGGAAGGTGTAGAACGCCTCCGCACCGCTGACGTCCAGGCTATAGCGCTTCAGCGCCAGCCAGAACATGCCGACGATGCCGAACACCCCGGCGGCCGCCAGCATCCACAAGGTAATCCAGCCGCGCACAATGCCGATGAACAAAAACAGCGCAAACGCGATGATGATGTTGGCGCGCGTGCCGCCGACGATCATATAGGTCAGGATGCCGAAGGCCACGGTGCTGACCAGGAAGAACAGCCAGCTGCGCAGGTCCTGCCGCAGGAAGTAGACCACCAGCATCGCCGGGATGAAGAAGTAGAAGAAGCGCTTCAGCGCCACACCGGACACCTCACTGGAGAAGATCTCGCTGTAGGCGTTGAGCTTAAACAGCAGGAAGCCGTTGTGCATAAAGAACACGGTGACGGTGCCTATCGCAATCAGCGCCAGCAGCCCCCAGGTGAGGTGCGCCTCTATCCGGTTCAGGGTGAACACCGGTGGCCGCGCCGCCGCCGTGGTGGTGCGTATCCGCGTTTTATAGGCCACGTAGTAAATGGCGTAGAAACAGGTGGCCGCCAGCAGCGCCTGCAACAGGAATTCCGGCGGCACCACCGCGACATCAAATTCAAACACCAGCACGCAGGTGAGCGGGAAGCCGAAATAGAAGGTCAGCAGATAGAGCAGCGAGAAAAAGACGTTGAAGTTAAACCGCACCCGGCGAAATTCCCGGTAGCTCAGCGTCAGGATAAACAGCAGCGATGCGAGATAAACCACACTCAGCCCGCCAAATTCGCCCAGCGTCATTGTACCTCCCCCGCTGCCTGCGCCAGGGCGCTTACCCAGCCCTCAATATAGTTTGGGTTGAAGAAGGCGATCGCCTGCTTATCCACCAGCGCCATCTGCCGTTGCGCTTCGCGCACCGTGGCCTCATCCAGCGCATCGCCATAAAACAGCACCGGCAGGTGCTGTTCCGCCAGATCCTGCCAGAACGGGTTTTTGCGGCTCAGCACAAACGGAATGCCGAACTGAATCAGCAAACAGAGCGTACCGATGCCCTGCTGGCGGTTAAAGATAAAGTAGCCGAGGTCGCAGCGTTGCAGCAGCGTCAGGTAGTCCGGAAACGCCATCTGCTCCGTCAGCAGTTGCAGGTTTTCCGCCGGGAACAGCGCCGCGCCCGCCTGCCGGATCTGCGCAATATACGCCTCGTTATTGGCCGGGTAGCCCAGCGGCACCACCACGTTGACCTGGCTGCCGAACTCACGGTGGATCGCCTGCAACGCCTCAATGTGGCGGTTGGTTGGGTCGCCGGAGTTCCCGACCAGAATCGTCAGCGGTTGGCCTTCCACCTGGGTACGCACGGGCGCGGTCAGCGCCGGGTCCATGCGCGTCGGGAAATAGAGCAACGAGGCCGGCACGCGCGGGTGGCGCTGCCGGTAATACTGGATGTCTCCGCGCGTGGCGAACACATGCCCAACCCGCCCTTGCGCCAAACGGCGCAGCAGGTAGAAGGCGCGGAATTTCCAGCCTTTCGCCTCTTCATACAGATCCGCCCCCCAGACATGCCAGTAAACCTGTTGCGGCCGGATCTTGCGCTGCAACAGCGCCAGCCACAGCGCCGGGTTAAATTGCCCGTGCAGGAAAAAGCGTGTCTGCCGATCCTGCTGCGCGCGGCGAACCACGGCCTGCGCCAGCGCCGGTTTATCCGGGAAAACCTCAATCTCAAGGTGACGGAAATCGGCGAACGCAGCGGCGTCAGCGGCGGCGACCATAAAGGCCCGCGCCTGCCCGGCCGGGACGCGCTTCGACAGCACATCGTTAAAGAAGCGCAGCACCGTGAGGTTATGGTGTGGGATGTCAGATCCCAGAACGTGAATAAGTGTTGTCATGCCCGCCTACGATAAATCAGGAAAACAGTGCTACAGAGCAAGAAATAGAGGCAATAGGTGGCCATATACGCCTGTGCCGCCCCCAGCGCGCCGTGTGCCGGAATCAGCCAGTGGGCAAAACCGGTGAGCAGCAGGAACTGGCTCAGCTCGGTGAGCAGGTAAAAACGCAGCGAGGCACGGGCAATCACCAGGTAGCCATAGACATAAGCCCCGACCTTGAACACGTCACCCACCAGTTGCCAGGCGAACAAGTCACGCATTGCGGTAAATTTTTCAGAGAACAGCAGCCAGATCGCCACATCACGCAGCAGCCAGACGCCGAAGCTCACCACCGCCACTGCCGGCAACACGAACGCCAGCGAGCGGCCGATCTCACGGGTGACGGCGGTTTTCTCCGTCAGGCGTGACAGCGTCGGCAGCAGGTAAACGCTGAACGACGCGGTGATAAATTGCAGGTAGGCATCAGAAATGCTGCTCACGCCCTGCCAGATGCCGACGGCGTCCCAGCCGTCGTGCGCGGCCAGCAGGTTACGCATCATGATATAGGCGACCGGCAGGGTCACGGCGGTCATCAGCGCCATCAGCGTGAACTTGGCGTACTGCCCGGCCAGCAGCCGGTCCCAGCCTGGCTTCAGGTCACGCAACGGGAAGCGGCGGCGTTTTGCCAGCAACAGCCCGGCCGGGATCACCGCCAGCGCCGGCACCAGCGCCAGCCCGGCCAGCGCGCCCTCATACCCCCCCAGCCGGACACAGAGGATATACGCCACCAGCCCGATCAGGCTGCCGCCGACAATCGCCAGCGCGTTGCCCAGCGCGTCGCGGTAACCTTTCAGGATCGCCAGGAAAAAGTTGGCGTAGGCGATCCCCATCTGCACCAGCGCCACACTGCGCACCACATTCTGGTAGCGGTCATGGCCGAACAGCCCGACGCTGACCGGGGCCGCCGCCAGCAGGAACACCAGCGCCAGCAGCGTGGAGAAGCCGAGGATCAGCGTTGACGCGGTGCCGAGCACCGCCCGCAGCCGTGCTTCGTCCTGCTGGTGCTCCGCCACATATTTGGTGACGCCGTTGAAAATACCCGCGCCGGAGAGCACGCCCAGCACGGTGATCAGTTGACGAAAGTTACCCGCCTGCCCGACCCCGCTGGGGCCGAAGCTGACGGCAAGAAGTTTGACCACAATCAGCCCGACGCCAATTTTGACTAACGTCGAGCCTGCGGTCCAGACAGATGCTTTGGCCAGTGACATATCAGGCAAAGAAGCTCAGAAGCGTATTAATGACCGTGCGTTGGTTAACATCAGGCAGGTTGTAGAACAGCGGCAAGCGCACCAGCCGCTCGCTTTCTGCGGTGGTGAAGCGGTCTTCCCCGGCGAAACGGCCAAACTGTTGCCCGGCCGGGCTGCTGTGCAGCGGGATATAGTGGAACACCGTCATGATCTCCGCCTCTTTCATGTAGGCGATCAAGGCGTCACGCTCCGCGATGTCCCGCAGCTTGATGTAGAACATGTGGGCGTTGTGCACGCAACTGGCCGGAATGGCAGGCAGCGAAATGCGGCCCTGTTTTGCCAGCCGTGACAGCGCCTCGTAATAGTTCGTCCAGAGCAGCAGGCGGCGCTGGTTGATGCGGTCAGCCGCTTCCAGTTGCGCCCAGAGATACCCGGCCTGCAGGTCAGACATCAGGTAACTGGAGCCGATGTCCCGCCAGGTGTATTTGTCGACCTGGCCGCGGAAGAACTGGCTGCGGTTGGTGCCTTTTTCACGGATGATCTCGGCCCGCTCAATCAGCGCGCGATCATTGATAAGCGTCGCGCCGCCCTCACCGCCTGCGGTGTAGTTTTTGGTTTCATGGAAGCTGAAGCAGCCGATGTGGCCGATGGTGCCGAGCGCTTTGCCTTTGTATTTCGACATCACGCCCTGGGCGGCATCTTCCACCACGTACAGGTGGTACTTTTCTGCCAGCGCCATGATGGTGTCCATTTCACAGGCCACGCCCGCGTAGTGCACCGGCACGATGGCGCGGGTGTTCTCAGTGATTGCCGCCTCGATTTTGGTTTCATCAATGTTCATGGTATCCGGGCGGATATCCACAAACACGATTTTCGCGCCGCGCAGCACAAAGGCGTTGGCAGTCGAGACAAAGGTGTAGCTCGGCATGATCACTTCATCACCCGCTTTGATGTCGAGCAGCAGCGCGGCCATCTCCAGCGACGCGGTGCAGGACGGGGTGAGCAACACTTTCGGGCAGCCAAAATTCTGTTCAATCCACTGCTGGCAGCGGCGGGTGTAGCCGCCGTCGCCGCACAGTTTGCCGCTGCTCATGGCAGACTGCATGTAATCAATTTCAGTGCCCACTACCGGTGGCGCATTAAATGGAATCATAGGATCACCTGTACAACCAAAATGAAGTGGCCGCCACTGACGCACCACTGCCAATATAGAGACGCATTGCCGCGACGTTTCCGCTCTGGGTCGCCACGTGCAGGTGTGAACGCTGTTCTGCCCGGCACCACTGTTTTGCTGCCTGCATCAGGCACTTGCCCACGCCGCGCCCGGCGGCACCCGGCCAGGCGGCCAGCAAACCGATGCGCGCGTCATGTTCGCCCGTCCGCCGCAGGGTGACAAACCCCTGTGGCCGTTGCTGCTCATCCTCCGCCAACAGGCAAAGGTGGTCAAAGCTGCCGCGCACCGCGTTGGTGACCCACTGGGCATAGAAGCGGCCGCTGTCCTGCGGCAGGTACCAGGGCGCACGGAACCGGCTGAGGGCAAAGGCGGTGGCCGCGGCCTGTTGCAGGGCGGGAATATCCGCCTCATTGGCAGGCCGGAGGGTCAGTGAATGGGAGGGCGCGGCATCATCCGGCGCGACGGCCAGGGTAAAATCAACTTCCCCTTCCGCCAGGCGGAACCCCAGCCCGGCCAGCGCATCGGCCAGCGGCAGATCGGCGGCCGCAATTTTGGCCTGCACAATCTGGTAAGCATCCAGCCGCTCGCCGGTCAGCGGCGCGGCTTGTGCCGTGAAATGAAGCTTTGCGCTGGTGCGCTGGAAGAAATCACTCTCCCAGGCCAGCGGCTCAATATTGGCGTGGACGCGCATGTAACAGATCCAGCAGGTATTTGCCGTAGCCGGTTTTCGCCAGCGACTGGGCAGCGCGGCGGATCGCCTCGTCATCCAGCCAGCCGTTGCGCCAGCCAATCTCTTCCAGACAGGCAATTTTGAAGCCCTGGCGTTTTTCCACCGTCTGCACGAAGCTGCTCGCCTCGATCAGGCTGTCATGGGTGCCGGTATCGAGCCAGGCGAAGCCGCGCCCCAGCAATTCCACCGTCAGTTCACCGCGGTCCAGGTACATCTGGTTAATCGAGGTGATCTCCAGTTCGCCGCGCACCGACGGTTTTACCTGTTTGGCGAACTCGACCACCTGCGCATCGTAGAAATAGAGGCCGGTCACCGCCCAGTTGGAACGCGGTTTGAGCGGCTTCTCCTCCAGCGACAGGGCGCGGAAGTTCTCGTCAAATTCCACCACGCCGAAGCGCTCCGGGTCCATCACCTGATAGCCGAACACCGTGGCACCGCGCTCACGCGCCGCCACATTTTTCAGTTTCGGGCTGAACGCCTGGCCGAAATAGATGTTGTCGCCCAGCACCAGGCAGGTAGGCTCGCCGTTGATGAATTCTTCACCAATCAGAAACGCCTGCGCCAGCCCGTCCGGACTGGCCTGCACCTCATACTGCAGGCGGATGCCGAACTCTTCGCCACTTCCCAGCAAACGCTGGTAAGAGGCCATATCCTCCGGCGTGGAGATAATCAGGATGTCGCGGATACCCGCCAGCATCAGCACCGACAGCGGATAGTAAATCATCGGCTTGTCGTAAATCGGCAGCAGCTGTTTGGATACGCCGCGGGTGATGGGGTGAAGCCGGGTGCCGGAGCCGCCCGCCAGAATAATGCCTTTCATATGCTCTCCAGTCCCGCCACGGCGGGGAATCGTTCAGCCCTAAACGCTCCGGGTAGGTGCGGCTCAGCGCCACACCCCTTTGGTATCCACAATCCACGGCTGGCGGATGTCCGCCGCCGGAATGGCGTTAAATACCTGATGGTCTACCAGCATCACCACCACGTCCGCACGCTGCAACGCCTCATCGAGGCCCACCAGCGTGGTGTGGCCGGTCAACGCGGGCGGCAGGTGGTCAACATGCGGCTCGACGACCAGCGTGTCGCCGCGGTGCCATTCAGCGATCATCTTCGCGACTTCCACCGCCGGGCTTTCGCGCAGGTCATCAATGTTGGGTTTGAACGCCAGGCCAAAGCAGGCGATGGTCACCTCTGAGGCGCGCTGGTCATTGGCGGCCAGGCAATCCGCCACGGCAGCTTTGACCTGCTCCACCACCCAATGCGGTTTGCTGTCATTCACTTCACGCGCAGTGCGGATAAGCCGCGCCAGATCCGGGTTCTGTGCCACGATAAACCACGGGTCAACCGCGATGCAGTGGCCGCCGACACCGGGGCCGGGTTGCAGGATGTTGACGCGCGGGTGGCGGTTCGCCAGCCGGATCAGCTCCCAGACGTTGATGCCCTGTGCAGCGCAGATCAGTGACAGCTCATTGGCGAAGGCGATGTTCACATCGCGGAAGCTGTTTTCGGTGAGTTTGCACATCTCTGCGGTGCGCGCGTTGGTTTCCACGCACTCCCCTTCCAGGAAGATGTTGTACAGCGCGCTGGCGCGGGCGGAACAGGCGGGCGTCATGCCGCCGATCACCCGGTCATTCTTGATAAGCTCCACCATCACCTGCCCCGGCAGCACGCGCTCCGGGCAATAGGCGATGTTGACGTCCGCCTGGTCACCTGCCTGCTGCGGGAAGGTCAAATCCGGGCGTGAGTCCGCCAGCCAGCCGGCCATCTGCTCAGTGGCACCCACCGGCGAGGTGGACTCGAGGATCACCAGATCGCCCTTTTTCAGCACGGTGGCGATGGCGCGGGCCGCGGCCTCGACATACACCATGTCGGGCTGATGGTCGCCTTTAAACGGGGTCGGCACCGCGATCAGGAACGCATCGGCGGGCTGCGGGGCAATCACGGCGCGGAGGAACTTCTCCTCCACGGCGCGTTTGACCACCACATCCAGATCCGGCTCGACGATGTGAATCGCGCCGCGGTTGATGGTTTCCACCGCGTGCGGGTTGATGTCCACACCGATCACGTTTTTCTGGCGGGAGGCAAAGGCCGCCGCCGTCGGCAGGCCGATGTAGCCCAGGCCGATCACAGAGATAGTTTCAAAACTCATGGCTTCACCTGATGGGTCTTTAATGCGTGAAGAATACGCTGGCAGGCGTGTCCGTCGCCGTAAGGGTTATGCGCCCGGCTCATGGCGTGATATTCGTTTTCATCGTTCAGCAGGCGAGTCACCTCCTGCACGATTTTTGCCATGTCAGTGCCGACCAGCCGCACGGTGCCGGCGTCCACGGCTTCCGGGCGCTCTGTGGTATCGCGCATCACCAGTACCGGTTTGCCGAGCGACGGGGCTTCTTCCTGAATGCCGCCGGAGTCGGTGAGGATCAGGTAGGCGCGATCCATCAGATAGACAAACGGCAGGTAGTCCTGCGGTTCAATCAGGAAAACGTTGCCGATGCCGCTGAGGATGCGGTTAACCGGCTCGCTGACATTCGGGTTGAGGTGCACCGGGTAGACCACCTGCACATCCGGGTGCTGGCGGGCAATCTCGGCCAGGGCGGTACAGATACGCTCAAACCCGCCGCCGAAGCTTTCGCGCCGGTGGCCGGTTACCAATATCAGTTTCTTGTTATTGTCTAAAAAGGCGTAGCGCTGGGCCAGCTCCCCGACCAGCGCCGCGTTACCGAGGATGCGGTCACGCACCCACAGCAGCGCGTCAATCACCGTATTGCCGGTGACCACGATGCGGTCTTCCGGTGTGGACTCGCTCAGCAGGTTGCGGCGCGAATTCTCCGTCGGCGCAAAGTGCCAGGTGGCGAGGGTGCCGGTAAGCTTGCGGTTGGCCTCTTCCGGCCAGGGGGAAAAGAGATCGCCGGTGCGTAACCCGGCCTCCACATGGCCGACCGGGATGCGCTGGTAAAACGCCGCCAGGCTGGTGGCCATGGTGGTGGTGGTATCGCCGTGTACCAGCACCACGTCCGGCCGGAACGCCTCCAGCACCGGCTTCAGCCCCTCAAGGATGCGGCAGGTGATTTCGGTCAGCCCCTGGCCGGGACGCATAATGTTGAGATCAAAATCGGGTTCAATATCGAACAGACGCAGAACCTGATCCAACATCTCACGATGTTGAGCCGTTACGCATACTTTTGCTTCAAAGGCCTCATCCTGGGCCAGAGCGTGTACCAGCGGGGCCATTTTAATGGCTTCCGGGCGGGTGCCGAAAACAGTCAACACTTTCACAGCGAATCTCTTTTAAGTCGTAGGGACGCGGCCCGCGGGTGCCTGGCGCGTCCGTTTATCGTTCAGTTAAGCCCGTCGGCGCACCAGAGCAATTCCCGCGCCGATCAACGCTCCCACAACGCCCCACATTACCATCAGGAATGCGCGGCGCGGGCTATCACGCGTCACCGGCTCCTCCGGTGTACGCAGATAGCGATAGGTCTGGAATTTTGCATCTAACGTCGGCCCTACGTTGAGGGTCGATAACATGGCCCGGTTCTGATCGTAACTGATGTCATAACTCGGGCCGGACGCCTGTAAAGACTCCAGGCGGGCCTGCAACATGGGCGTGCCCAATAAAAACATGTCGGAATCCGGCAACTGCTCAGCCGGGGTATCCGTCTGGCTGCGGCTGATGTTTTGCTGGCGGGCAATTTTCAGCGCCTGCTCCACGCTGTTCAATGCACGCTTATACACGGCCGCGGCCACGGCTTCCTGGCGTTTGACCTGCGCCAGCATCGAGACGGTGCGCGCTGCCCACGCCCCCTGCAATTCATCGTTCAGGTGTTGCACTGCCCGCTGGCTGGCAAAAGCCACATACTGACGCAACAGGGTATTGGCATCCACGGCGGTTTCTGCCGTGAGTTTCACATTGTCATTCAGGAATTTTTTATCATCACGCGGGGTGAACTGGATGGTGCTAATCAGCCTGTCCAGTAACGCCGCATCCGCTTTGACATCATTTTCCTGACGTTGTTTGTAATAATCCGTCTGCAACCAGAAATCGCGGCGCGTGTCATACGCCGCCAGTTGCATAATGAATTCATTATAGGCTTCATCTGAGATCGAAGGCTGCTCACCCAACGGCGCAACGGCGGCCCGCATATCGAGGTTACGCAGGAACTGCTGCTGCGAATAGTAACCGCCCAGGTTATTGACCGTCGGCCGGTCAGTGATGGCCGTGGTGCTCCACTTTTGTACCATCAGATAAGAGACGCCCAGCGCCAGCGCGGCAAACAGCAAAGCCAGCCCGATAATCCAGCGTTTGCCGCGCCACAGCGCACAGCACAGCCCGCGGATATCCAGTTCATTTTCTACAGGGTGTGTCTTGGAAGTCGCTAACGTCTCAGATTTCATCACTGCCGGAACACCTCGGGTTAAGATACGTGCTTATTGATCGTGGAGCGGCGCATACGGCGCTTGATACGTTTGATAAACCGGGCCACGCGCCAGGCGCGTTTGATGCAGTAGCCATACAGCAGAAACGCCAGCAGGAACAGCAACAGCATCATCCATTCCGGCACAAACACCAGCCGTTCACCAATCACCCCGATCGCCGCCAGAATGGCCGCGGCCAGCGTAATCAGCACGAACGCCTGCCGGGAAGAGAACCCGGCGCGCATAATCAGGTGGTGGATGTGCTGGCGGTCCGGCGAGAAGGGGCTCATGCCCTTGCGCAGGCGGCGGTACATGATGGCGATCATGTCCATCAGCGGGATGGCAATCAGCCACAGCGCCGTGACCGGGTTCATCGGCGGGGTTGGCCCCTGGGTGCTCTGCATCAGGATCCAGATAGCGGTAAAGCCAATCAGCGTGCTGCCGGCATCCCCCATAAACACTTTATAACGACGGCCCAATGCGCCGAGGTTAAGCAGGATATAGGGGATGATGGCGGCAATCATCGCGAAGCACCAGAGCGCCAGATCGACATGCCCGGCCTGATAGACCAGGATGCCCATCGCCCCGAAGGAGACGCAGGAAAGCCCGCCCAGCAGGCCGTCAATGCCGTCCACCATGTTGAAGGCGTTGATCGCCGCCCACACGGCAAACAGCGTGACCAGATAACCAAACGGCCCCAGCACCATCTCCCACGGCCCCAGGATATGCCCCAGGCTTTTCAGCGTCAGCCCGGCGAACACCATCATGGCGATACCGACCAGCGCCTGCACCAGCGCACGGATTTTCACGCTGATGTCATAGCGGTCATCCAGCGCACCGACCAGCACCAGCACACCGGCGCAACTCAGGTACAGCAGGGAATGGGGGATATGGAAATCGGAAATCAGGAAGGTAAAACAGATACCGGCGAAAACCGAAATGCCGCCGACCAGCGGGATCAACCCCTGATGACGTTTACGGTAGTTAGGTTTATCAACGAGACCAATTTTCTTCGCGACTTTACGGGCAGCAAATAAAAAACAGAAGGAAAACAGGAAGATAAAGAGAAGATCAGTACTCATAGTGAGTAGATTCACAGTTAACAGCTCTCTGCAAAATGATAAGGCACTTTGGTTTGCAACCTGGCAATGTCATAAACCCTCGCGGCCTTACAGTCCTATCCTATGGTGACAGTTATGGTTGTGGCGTGTCAAAAACCTTACGGATTGCGCTGCGTGCTCACCCGGAAAATCCATTAACTTAGAAAAACAGTCACTAAAACGCCATCCGTCATTATCTGAATATGACATTCATGAAACTTTTAATGGCTTATCGTAACTATCAAAAGCAAAAAACGCCACGACTTAGCGTGGCGTTCCCCGAGTTTTACAGAATTATGAGCGCTTCATCATGTCGAAGAATTCATCATTCGTTTTGGTCATCGCGAGTTTATTAATGAGGAATTCCATCGCGTCGATTTCACCCATCGGGTGAATAATCTTACGGAGGATCCACATTTTTTGCAGTTCTTCCTGCGTGGCCAGTAACTCTTCTTTACGCGTACCGGAGCGGTTGTAATCAATCGCCGGGAAGACACGTTTTTCAGCAATTTTACGCGCCAGGTGCAGTTCCATGTTACCTGTACCCTTAAATTCTTCGTAAATCACTTCGTCCATCTTCGAACCGGTATCGACCAGCGCGGTGGCGATGATGGTCAGGCTGCCGCCCTCTTCCATGTTACGTGCCGCACCGAAGAAGCGTTTCGGACGGTGCAGGGCGTTGGCGTCCACACCACCGGTCAGCACCTTGCCGGAGGCCGGCACCACGGTGTTGTAGGCACGCGCCAGACGGGTGATGGAGTCGAGCAGGATGATCACGTCTTTTTTGTGCTCAACCAGGCGCTTGGCCTTCTCGATCACCATTTCCGCAACCTGTACGTGACGGGAAGCCGGTTCGTCGAAAGTCGACGCGACCACTTCACCTTTCACCAGACGCTGCATCTCGGTCACTTCTTCCGGGCGCTCGTCAATCAGCAGCACCATCAGCACGCAGTCCGGGTGGTTATAGGCGATGCTCTGCGCAATGTTCTGCAGCAGCATGGTCTTACCGGCTTTCGGCGGTGCCACGATCAGGCCACGCTGGCCGCGGCCAATCGGGGAGGCCAGGTCCAGCACGCGTGCGGTGATGTCTTCGGTGGAACCGTTGCCGCGTTCCATACGCAGACGGGAATTGGCATGCAGCGGGGTAAGGTTTTCGAACAGGATTTTGTTGCGGGCGTTTTCTGGTTTGTCGTAGTTGACTTCGTTAACTTTCAACAGCGCGAAATAACGCTCACCCTCTTTCGGGGGACGAATCTTACCGGAAATGGTGTCACCGGTACGAAGGTTAAAGCGGCGGATTTGGCTGGGAGAAACGTAGATGTCATCAGGACCGGCGAGGTAGGAGCTGTCTGCAGAACGGAGGAAGCCGAAGCCATCCTGCAATATCTCCAGTACGCCGTCGCCGAAGATATCCTCACCACTCTTCGCATGTTGCTTAAGAATGGAGAAGATAATGTCTTGTTTGCGCATACGGGCCAGGTTTTCCAGCCCCATATTTTCGCCGAGAGTAATCAGCTCAGAAACCGGCGTGTTCTTTAATTCGGTAAGATTCATAATGGTGGGTTCTTAAACTCGGGGTATGTCTCGAACTTTGTCGTGAATGGTATGGCAGCGAATTCCGTGCCTGTTTACTGGCATTCAATCTCAGTGCGTTTTATCTGAAGAGAGACCGTGAGCAAAATTACGGTATTCATGAAAATGTGGCAGACTGAGAACGAAAATGCCTAAATGATTTTAGCAAAACCGTGTGACTGTTAAATGCATCGTAAGTTTCGTGCTGGTGAAGAATAACGTGATGTTATTGCCGCGCAGAAAGCGATGCGTTCAACACAGAGCAAACCCGGAAGGTTCAGGATCTACACTGTTTTAGGATTCAAACTACTTTAGGATTCAAACTACAGGTAAGTTCTATATGCAGTAGAAGTAAACTTAACACGCTTCTTTGCAGGCGTCTAGCGGCCAACGTGAATTTCACATTCCCCGCTAAACACCTGGCTTATCGGACGTCCGTGCCGATTACATATTGGCGGTCAGGAACTCTTTCAGCTGACCTTTAGACAGCGCGCCCACCTTGGTGGCAGCGACTTCACCGTTCCGGAACAACAGCAGGGTCGGGATACCGCGGATGCCGTATTTCGGCGCGGTTCCTGGGTTGTCATCGATGTTCAGCTTGGCGATGGTCAGCTTGCCGTCAAACTCTTGCGCAATTTCATCCAGAATCGGAGCAATCATCTTACAAGGACCACACCACTCTGCCCAGAAATCGACCAGAACCAGCCCCTCGGCTTTCAGCACATCGGTGTCGAAACTGTCGTCAGTCAGGTGAATAATTTTATCGCTCATGTTTTACTCCAAAGGATTATGTCTACCTAGTTGATGTAGCATTAACCAACATTAGGTTGACTTTATTTCACCGGATACGCTTTCGTAAAGCAATAGTTAGCTGATATTCTACCACACTATGAGCAAAACACACTTAACCGAACAGAAGTTTTCCGACTTCGCCCTGCATCCGCTCGTCGTAGAAGCCCTTGAAAAGAAAGGCTTTCACAACTGCACGCCTATTCAGGCGTTAGCACTGCCGATTACCGTCTCCGGACGGGACGTCGCGGGTCAGGCGCAAACCGGTACCGGCAAGACGCTGGCGTTTCTGGCGTCTACTTTCCACTATTTATTGTCGCACCCGGCTGACGCCAACCGTCAGACCAACCAGCCGCGCGCCCTGATCATGGCACCGACCCGTGAGCTGGCCGTCCAGATCCATGCGGATGCGGAAGCGCTGGCCCAGGTGACCGGCCTGAAACTCGGCCTGGCCTACGGCGGTGATGGCTACGACAAACAGCTCAAAGTGCTGGAGAGCGGCGTCGACATCCTGATCGGTACGACCGGCCGCCTGATCGACTACGCCAAGCAGAACTACATTAACCTGGGCGCTATCCAGGTTGTGGTGCTGGATGAAGCTGACCGCATGTTCGACCTCGGCTTTATTAAAGACATCCGCTGGCTGTTCCGCCGGATGCCGCCGGCTGACCAGCGCCTGAACATGCTGTTCTCCGCCACCCTCTCCTACCGGGTGAAAGAGCTGGCGTTCGAGCATATGAACAATGCGGAATCCATTGAAGTGGAACCGGAACAGAAAACCGGCCACCGCATTCAGGAAGAGCTGTTCTATCCGTCGAACGAAGAAAAGATGCGCCTGCTGCAAACGCTGCTGGAAGAAGAGTGGCCGGATCGCTGCATCATTTTCGCCAACACCAAACACCGTTGTGAGGACATCTGGGGCCACCTGGCCGCGGACGGCCACCGCGTCGGCCTGCTGACCGGCGACGTCGCCCAGAAAAAACGCCTGCGTATTCTGGATGATTTCACCAAAGGCAACATCGACATCCTGGTGGCGACAGACGTCGCGGCGCGCGGCCTGCACATCCCGGCGGTGACGCACGTCTTTAACTATGACCTGCCTGACGACTGCGAAGACTATGTGCACCGCATCGGCCGGACCGGCCGCGCCGGGGCCAGCGGCCACTCCATCAGCCTCGCCTGTGAAGAGTATGCGCTGAACCTGCCGGCGATTGAGGCCTATACCGGCCACAGCATCCCGGTGAGCAAATACAACAGCGATGCGCTGCTGACCGGCCTGCCGGCACCGAAACGCCTGGCCCGTGCCCGTACCGGCAACGGCCCGCGCCGCAACGGTTCCGCACCGCGCCGTAACAACGGGGCGCCCCGTACCAACCGTAAACGTCCGGGCTAATCACGATGCTCAGCTCCTCCCTCTATGCCGCCATCGATCTGGGCTCCAACAGTTTCCATATGTTGGTGGTGCGGGAGGTGGCGGGCAGCATCCAGACGCTGGCACGGATCAAACGCAAAGTCCGGCTGGCCGCCGGGCTGGGCCATGATAACCGGCTGTCACCCGAGGCGATGCAGCGCGGCTGGCAGTGCCTGAAACTCTTCTCTGAACGCTTGCAGGACATCCCGCGCGATCAGGTGCGGGTAGTGGCGACTGCCACGCTGCGGCTGGCGACCAACGCGGATGAGTTCCTGGAGAAAGCGCAGGCGATCCTGGGCTGCCCGATTCAGGTCATCACAGGGGAAGAAGAGGCGCGCCTTATCTATCACGGCGTGGCACACACCACCGGCGGCCCGGATCAGCGCCTGGTGGTCGACATCGGCGGCGGCAGCACCGAGCTGGTGACCGGCACGGGCGCGCAAGCCACCGCCCTGTTCAGCCTGTCGATGGGTTGCGTTACCTGGCTGGAGCGCTATTTCGGCGACCGCACTCTGGGCAAAGCGAATTTTGACCGGGCTGAAGAGGCCGCGCTGGCAATGATTGCGCCGGTGGCCGGGGCGCTGATGGCGAAAGGCTGGCAGATTTGCGTCGGGGCGTCCGGCACGGTGCAGGCGTTGCAGGAGATCATGGTGGCGCAGGGGATGGATGAACACATCACCCTGCCCAAGCTGCAACAGCTGAAGCACCGCGCCATCCAGTGCGGCAAGCTGGAGGAGCTGGAAATTGAGGGGCTGACGCTTGAGCGTGCGCTGGTGTTCCCCAGCGGCCTGTCGATTCTGATCGCCATCTTTAAAGCGCTGAACATCGATACCATGACGCTGGCCGGCGGCGCGCTGCGTGAAGGGCTGGTGTACGGCATGTTGCACCTGCCGGTGGAGCAGGACATCCGCCACCGCACGCTGCGCAATGTGCAGCGCCGCTACCTGCTGGACAGCGACCAGGCTTCACGCGTGGCCCAGCTGGCAGAAAGTTTTGCCCTGCAACTGGAACAGGACTGGCAACTGGATGCGCGCGCGCGCGAACTGCTCAACAGCGCCTGCCTGATCCATGAAATCGGCCTCAGTGTGGATTTCCGCCAGGCCCCGCAGCATGCCGCTTACCTGATCCGTCACCTTGATCTGCCCGGCTTTACCCCGGCGCAGAAAAAGCTGTTGGCGACGCTGCTGCAAAACCAGAACAGCACCCTCGACCTCACGCTGCTTGACCAGCAAAATGCGTTGCCGCCGCGTCAGGCTCAGCGCCTCTGCCGGCTGTTACGGCTGGCGATTATCTTTGCCAGCCGCCGCCGCGATGACACCCTGCCGGCGGTGCGCCTGCAGGCTGACGGGGACGCGCTGTTGGTACAGGTGCCGCAAGGCTGGCTGGAGCAGCACCCGCTGCGGGCCGAGGAGCTGGAGCATGAAAGCCACTGGCAGAGTTATGTCCATTGGCCGTTAACGGTAGAAGAGGTGGCGTAACGCCTGCTCAGCAAAAAGCCCGGCAAGCCGGGCTTTTTGCTGTCTGTCATGGGCGATCGCGCCGGGGGTGAGGCGTGGCCGCGTCAGCCGCCGCGCGCTTTTGCCAGCATTTCACGGATATTGGCCAGGCTGGACTGCCCTTTTTGCATCCGCTCCTGCGCGCTCACCACTTTTCGCTCGGTTTCCCACGCCAGATCGTCCTGCGGCAACTCCAGCAGAAAACGGCTCGGCTCCGGGCGCACCAGCTCGCCATACTGACGGCGTTCGCGGCACAGGGTAAACACCAGCTCTTTTTGTGCGCGGGTAATGCCGACGTACGCCAGGCGGCGCTCTTCGTCCACATTCTCTTCATCAATACTGCTCTGGTGCGGCAGCAGGCCCTCTTCCATGCCGACCAGAAAGACGTAAGGGAACTCCAGCCCTTTGGAGGCGTGCAGCGTCATCAGCTGAACCTGATCCGTCTCCTCATCGCTTTCGCCGCGCTCCATCATGTCGCGCAGGGTAAAGCGCGTCACCACCTGCGCGAGCGTCATCGGCTCGTCGAGGTCGGTGCCTTCGAGCATTTCAGTCATCCAGCTGAACAGCTGGTTCACGTTCTTCATGCGCATTTCGGCGGCTTTGGCGCTGGGCGACGTCTCATAAAGCCAGCTTTCGTAGTCGATGCCGTGGATCAGGTCACGCACCGCGGCCACCGGGGTGCGTTCGGCCAGATCGGCAATCCCTTTCAGCCAGTGGGTAAAGCGCTGCAACGATTCCAGCCCGCGCCCGGTCAGGTACTGGCCCAGCCCCAGATCGAAACTGGCGGCAAACAGGCTTTTATTGCGCTGGTTGGCCCATTCGCCCAGTTTTTGCAGCGTCGCCGGGCCGATTTCCCGTTTCGGCGTATTGACGATGCGCAGGAAGGCGCTGTCATCCCCTTCATTGGTCAGGATGCGCAGATAGGCGAGCAAATCTTTAATCTCCGGCCGGGAGAAGAACGAGGTGCCGCCGGAAATGCGGTACGGGATGCGGTTTTGCATCAGCATCTTTTCAAACAGCCGCGACTGGTGGTTACCGCGGTAGAGAATCGCATAGTCGCTGTACTGGGTTTTCCGCACGAAGCGGTGGGCGATCAGTTCCCCGACCACCCTTTCCGCCTCGTGATCTTCATTATTGGCGGTCACCACTTTCAGCGCCTCGCCGTAACCCAGTTCTGAGAACAGGCGCTTCTCAAACACGTGCGGGTTGTTGGCGATCAGGATATTGGCCGCTTTCAGGATGCGCCCGGTGGAGCGGTAATTCTGCTCCAGCTTGATCACCTGCAACGCCGGGAAATCCTCTTTCAGCAGCACCAGGTTCTGCGGCCGCGCGCCGCGCCAGGAGTAAATCGACTGGTCGTCATCGCCCACCACGGTAAAGCGCGCGCGGTTGCCCACCAGCAGCTTCACCAGTTCATACTGGCTGGTGTTGGTATCCTGGTATTCATCCACCAGCAGGTAGCGGATGCGGTGCTGCCAGCGTTCGCGCACCTCTTCATTGCGTTGCAGCAGCAGCGTCGGCAGCAGGATCAGGTCGTCAAAGTCCAGCACGTTGCAGGCCCGGAGGTGATCGTGGTACAGGCCGTAGCAGTGGGCGAACAGCTTTTCGCGCTCGGATCGCGCCAGGCCTGCTGCGCCTTGTGGATCGACCAGATCGTTTTTCCAGTTTGAGATCGTGGAGATCAATTGCTGGAGCAGGGTCTTGTCGTTTTCCAGCCATTTTTCGGTCAGTTCTTTCAGCAGCGCCAGCTGATCCTGATCGTCAAACAGCGAGAAATTGGATTTCATGCCGAGTGCGGCATATTCACGTTTAATAATCTCCAGCCCCAGTGTATGGAAAGTAGAGATCATCAGCCCGCGCGCCTCCTTGCGGCCCATGGTCTGGGCGACACGCTCTTTCATCTCGCGCGCGGCCTTGTTGGTAAAGGTCACGGCAGCAATCTGGCGTGCCTGATAACCACACTCACGGATCAGGTGGGCGATTTTGTTGGTGATCACCCGGGTTTTACCGGAGCCGGCCCCGGCCAGAACCAGACAGGGTCCTGTGACAAATTCGACGGCGTGTTGTTGGCTGGGGTTTAATCGCATGGCGCTATTTTGCTCAAGAGATGGACGGGCGGCGATTGTATCAGAAAGGCGGGCGGAGATTGACCGCCTTTACTTTCGGATTCTCGTGCAGTAAACCGGCAGGTTGTCCACATCCGGCGCGGCGGGTGGTAAAGTAGGCCCTGACATTCATTTCGTAAAAAAGGCTTTATTATGGCGAATACTGCGTCTGCACTGCATATCCTGGTCGATACCGAACAACAAGCCTACGACATTCTGGATAAACTGGCGCAAGGTGCCGACTTCCAGGAGCTGGCCCGCAAGCATTCTACCTGCCCGTCCAAGCGCGCCGGCGGCTCGCTGGGTGAATTCCGCAAAGGCGACATGGTGCCGGCGTTTGACAAAGCGGTGTTCAGCTGCGAATTGCTGAAGCCTTACGGGCCGGTCAAAACCCAGTTTGGTTACCACATCATTAAGGTGCTGTACCGCAACTGACCGGTGGCGGCAGGCATAAAAAAGGGCGACATGATGTCGCCCTTTTCTGTTTGCGCCGTGGTTAGCCGGCGACGGCGATGCGTTTCATGTCCGTCATGTAACCACGCAGTTTGCGGCCCACCGATTCGATCGGGTGGTTGCGGATCGCTTCGTTGACGTCACGCAGTTGCGCGTTGTCTACCGCGGTGCCGGCCACCGAGGTGCCCAGATCGCCGGTTTGCAGCGAGGCCATGAATTTCTCTTTCAGCAGCGGTACGGCTGCGTTGGCGAACAGGTAGTTGCCGTACTCGGCGGTGTCGGAGATCACCACGTTCATCTCATACAGGCGCTTGCGGGCCACGGTATTGGCGATCAGCGGCAGCTCGTGCAGCGATTCGTAGTAAGCGGATTCTTCAATGATCCCGGCATCGACCATGGTTTCAAACGCCAGCTCAACCCCGGCTTTCACCATCGCGATCATCAGCACGCCGTGGTCGAAGTACTCCTGCTCATCAATTTTGCCCTCTTGCTGCGGCGCATTCTCAAACGCGGTCGCGCCGGTCTCTTCACGCCAGGTCAGCAGTTTCACATCGTCTGCCGCCCAGTCCGCCATCATGCCGCTGGAGAATTCGCCGGAGATGATGTCATCCATATGTTTCTGGAACAGCGGTGCCATGATGCCTTTCAGCTGTTCAGACAGCGCATTGGCACGCAGTTTCGCCGGGTTGGAGAGGCGGTCCATCATCAGGGTGATGCCGCCCTGCTTCAGCGCTTCGGTGATGGTTTCCCAGCCGAACTGAATCAGTTTTTCTGCGTAGGCCGGGTCAGTGCCGTCTGCCACCAGTTTGTCAAAGCAGAGCAGCGAACCGGCCTGCAACATGCCGCACAGGATGGTCTGCTCACCCATCAGGTCAGATTTCACTTCGGCCACAAAAGAGGATTCCAGCACGCCGGCGCGGTGGCCGCCGGTCGCGGCAGCCCACGCCTTGGCGATCGCCATGCCTTCGCCTTTCGGGTCATTTTCCGGGTGAACGGCGATAAGCGTCGGTACGCCAAAGCCGCGTTTGTACTCTTCACGCACTTCGGTACCGGGGCACTTCGGCGCCACCATCACAACGGTGATGTCTTTACGGATCTGCTCACCCACTTCCACGATGTTGAAGCCGTGGGAGTAGCCCAGTGCCGCACCCTCTTTCATCAGCGGCTGTACGGCTTTGACGACCGCGCTGTGCTGTTTGTCCGGGGTCAGGTTAACCACCAGATCAGCCTGTGGGATCAGCTCTTCATAGGTGCCGACCTTGAAGCCGTTTTCTGTCGCTTTACGCCAGGAGGCGCGTTTTTCGTTAATCGCTTCCTGACGCAGGGCATAGGCGATGTCCAGGCCGGAGTCGCGCATGTTCAGGCCCTGGTTAAGGCCCTGTGCACCACAGCCCACAATCACCACTTTTTTCCCTTTCAGGTAGCCGGCTTCGTCGGCAAATTCGTCGCGGGACATAAAGCGACATTTACCCAATTGGGCCAGCTGCTGGCGCAGGTTCAGGGTGTTGAAGTAATTAGCCATGGTCAGACTCCGTTTGATGTTGTGTTCGCTGTTTTTTTCACTTCCCCCTCTCTGTGGGGGGGAATTCGTTGAAATCCACTATAGGCTATGCCGCGCATTGCTTAAATTGATATATTACGAATCTGTCATTGCATAAACTGCAACATGTGACCGCCTTCACACCCCTGCCAGGAGCCTGACGACTGCCCTATGGATATCCGTGACCTGAAACTGTTCCTGCACCTGACTGAAAGCCGCCATTTCGGCCGCACCGCCAAAGCGATGCATGTCAGCCCGTCCACGCTGTCACGCCAGATCCAACGCCTGGAGGAGAGCATCGGCCAGCCGCTGTTCCTGCGCGACAACCGCACTGTGCAACTTACCGATGCCGGTGAACAGGTGCGCGGGTTCGCCCAGCAAACGTTGCTGCAATACCAGCAGTTGCGCCACGCGCTGGGGCAGAAAGGGCCGACGCTGACCGGCGAGCTGCGGCTGTTCTGCTCAGTGACGGCGGCCTACAGCCACCTGCCGCCGATCCTTGATCGCTTCCGTGCCAAATACCCGTTGGTAGAAATCAAGCTGACCACCGGCGACGCCGCCGACGCGGTGCAGAAGGTGCAATCTAACGAGGCCGACCTCGGCATTGCCGGGCGGCCGGAAGCACTGCCCACCAGCATCGGCTTTACCAAAATCGGCGAGATCCCGCTGGTGCTGATCGCCCCGGCGCTGCCGGGCGCAGTGCGCAGCCAGGCCTCAGAGCCGCAACCTGACTGGTCACAGATTCCGTTTATCCTGCCGGAACATGGCCCGGCACGCCGCCGCATCGATTTATGGTTCCGCCGCCACCACATCACCAACCCACAGATTTACGCCACAGTGTCAGGGCATGAGGCAATTGTGTCGATGGTGGCGCTGGGGTGCGGCATTGCGCTGATCCCGGACGTGGTGCTGGATAACAGCCCGGAGCCGGTGCGCAGCCGCATCTCGGTGCTGGACCATATTTCGCTGGTCGCACCGTTTGAACTGGGGGTTTGCGTGCAGAAAAAACGGCTGAGCGAAACGCTGATTGAGGCGTTCTGGGGGCTGCTGTAAGCCAAAAAAAACGGGCCGCCTGAGCGACCCGTTTATGCGGTTAAGCCATGCTAGCCCGCCAGGAAAAAGCGGAACGACGGGTTGTTGGTTTCGTCGTGGCAGTCGTAGCCGAGCGCCGTCAGGTGGCGGTCAAATTCCGGCTCCTGCTCACCCAGCTCAAACGCCGCCAGTACCCGGCCGTAATCGGTGCCGTGGCTGCGGTAGTGGAACAGTGAGATGTTCCAGTGGGTGCCGAGGGTGTGCAGGAATTTCAGCAATGCGCCCGGTGATTCCGGGAATTCAAAGCTGTAAAGGCGCTCGCGCAGCGGTTTGCTTGGGCGGCCGCCGACCATGTAGCGCACATGCAGCTTGGCCATTTCATCATCTGAAAGATCCACCACCTTGTAGCCACCGGCGCTGAGATCGTCGAGGATCTCCTGCCGCTCCAGAGAGCCGCGCGTCAGCCGCACCCCCACAAAAATGCAGGCGTTATCGGCATCGGCATAGCGGTAGTTGAACTCCGTGACGGAACGGCCGCCGAGCAACTGGCAGAATTTCAGGAAGCTGCCCTTCTGCTCCGGGATGGTCACCGCCAGCAGCGCTTCACGCTGCTCGCCCAGTTCACAACGCTCAGAGACATAACGCAGGCCGTGGAAATTGAGGTTGGCCCCCGACAGCACATGCGCCAGCCGCTCGCCCTGAATATTGTGCTGCTGCACATATTTCTTCATCCCGGCCAGCGCCAGCGCGCCGGACGGCTCGGCAATCGCCCGCACATCCTCGAACAGATCTTTGACTGCGGCGCAGATGGCGTCACTGTCAACGGTGATCACATCGTCGAGATACTCCCGGCAGAGCCGGAACGTCTCATTGCCGATGCGCTTCACTGCCACCCCTTCGGCAAACAGCCCGACGCGCGGCAAATCCACCGGTTCCCCGGCATCCAGCGCGGCGCGTAAACAGGCGGAGTCCGCCGCTTCCACGCCAATCACTTTGATCTGCGGCATCAGTTGTTTGATCAGTACCGCGACACCGGCCGCCAGCCCGCCGCCGCCCACCGGCACGAACACCCGGTCGAGGTGTGCGTCCTGTTGCAGCAATTCCATCGCCAGCGTGCCCTGCCCGGCAATCACCGCCGGGTGGTCAAACGGCGGCACAAAGGTCATGCCCTGCTGTTGCGACAGCTCAATCGCCCGCGCTTTGGCCTCGTCGAAATTAGCGCCGTGCAGCAGTACCTCGCCGCCGAAGCTGCGCACCGCGTCCACTTTAATGTCGGCGGTCGCTACCGGCATCACAATCAATGACTTAATCCCGCCACGTGTGGCGGAGAGTGCCACGCCCTGCGCATGGTTACCGGCCGAGGCCGTTACCACGCCGCGCGCTTTCTGTTCCTGCGTCAACCCGGCGATCATCGAATACGCGCCGCGTAACTTGAAGCTGTGTACCGGCTGGCGATCCTCACGTTTCACCAGCACGGTATTGCCCAGCCGGGCGGAAATTTTGTCCATCACCTGCAACGGGGTGACCTGCGCCACCTCATAGACCGGTGCGCGCAGCACCGCCCGCAGGTATTCCGCGCCGCACGGGGCATCGGGCAAAGGTTGTGATACCGCCATGAATCAGCCTCCCAGCTTGCTCTTATCACGGACTGCGCCTTTGTCGGCGCTGGTGGCGAGCGTCGCATAGGCCCGCAAGGCATAAGAGACCTGGCGTACACGCGCTTTCGGCGTCCAGGCATCATCACCGCGGGCAGTTTCCGACTCACGCCGCGCCGCCAGTTCGCTGTCTGCCACATCCAGGGCGATGCTGCGGCCAGGGATGTCGATGTCGATGATGTCGCCGTCCTGCACCAGGGCGATCAGGCCGCCGCTCGCCGCTTCCGGCGACACGTGGCCGATAGAGAGGCCGGAGGTGCCGCCGGAGAAGCGGCCATCGGTGATCAGCGCACAGCTTTTGCCCAGGCCCATCGATTTCAGGTACGTGGTCGGGTAGAGCATCTCCTGCATCCCCGGCCCGCCTTTCGGCCCTTCGTAACGGATCACCACCACGTCACCGGCCACCACTTTGCCGCCGAGGATCGCTTCTACTGCGTCATCCTGGCTTTCGTAGACTTTGGCCGGGCCGCGGAAGGTCAGGCTCTCTTTCTCTACCCCGGCGGTTTTCACGATGCAGCCATCTTCCGCGATGTTGCCGTACAGCACCGCCAGCCCGCCATCTTGGCTGAACGCGTGCTCGCGGGTGCGGATGCAGCCCTCTTTACGGTCGGTGTCCAGCGTCGGCCAGCGGCAATCCTGCGAGAATGCCTGGGTGGTGCGGATGCCGGCCGGGCCGGCGGCGAACATCTTTTTCACCTCGGCGTTGTCGGTCACCATCACGTCATACTCGGCCAGCGTCTGCGGCAGGGTCTGCATCAGGACGTTATTCACTTCGCGGTTCAGCAGCCCGGCACGGTCCAGCTCGCCGAGGATGCCGATCACGCCGCCGGCGCGGTGCACATCTTCCATATGGTATTTCGGCGTACTCGGCGCGACTTTGCAGAGGTGCGGCACTTTGCGCGACAGGCGATCGATGTCGGTCATGGTGAAATCGACTTCGCCTTCCTGCGCGGCGGCCAGCAGGTGCAGCACGGTGTTGGTGGAGCCGCCCATCGCGATGTCCAGCGTCATGGCGTTTTCAAACGCGGCTTTGTTGGCGATGCTGCGCGGCAACACGCTCTCATCATCGTGCTCGTAATACCGTTTCGCCAGGCCGACGATGCGCTCACCGGCTTTCAGAAACAGTTCTTTGCGGTCAGCGTGGGTGGCCAGCAGCGAACCGTTGCCCGGCTGTGACAGACCCAGCGCTTCGGTCAGGCAGTTCATGGAGTTGGCGGTGAACATGCCGGAACAGGAGCCGCAGGTCGGGCAGGCTGAGCGCTCGATCTGCGCGCTCTCTTCGTCGGAGACTTTCGGGTTGGCGCCCTGAATCATCGCGTCGATCAAATCCAGCTTGATGATTTTGTCGGAGAGCTTGGTTTTCCCGGCTTCCATCGGGCCGCCGGAAACAAAGATCACCGGAATATTCAGCCGCAGGGCGGCCATCAGCATCCCTGGGGTAATTTTGTCGCAGTTGGAGATACAGACCATCGCGTCCGCACAGTGTGCGTTGACCATGTACTCCACGGAGTCCGCGATCAGTTCACGCGAAGGCAGTGAGTAGAGCATACCGCCGTGGCCCATGGCGATGCCGTCATCCACGGCAATGGTGTTGAACTCTTTGGCCACACCGCCGGAGGCTTCGATCTGTTCTGCCACCAGCTTACCCAGATCGCGCAGGTGGACGTGGCCCGGCACAAACTGCGTGAAAGAGTTGACCACCGCGATAATCGGCTTACCGAAATCGTCGTCGGTCATCCCGGTTGCGCGCCACAGCGCGCGGGCACCGGCCATGTTACGGCCGTGGGTGGTGGTAGCGGAACGGTACTTAGGCATGCTCATTACTCCAGTTATTCTGATACGCAGGCGGGGAACGGCCGCCTGCTGTTTTTTTTAGTCGGCGTTACTGCGGGTTGACCGGATCGAGCCAGCCATATTTATCTTCGGTTTCACCGGTGAACAGGCCAAAGAAGGCTTGCTGGATGCGCTTGGTGACCGGGCCGCATTTGCCGATGCCAACCTGAATGCCGTCCACGCTGCGCACCGGGGTGATTTCCGCTGCGGTACCGGACATAAACACTTCGTCTGCCAGATACAGGGATTCACGCGACAGCACCTGTTCGCGCACTTCGATGCCCAGATCTTTCGCCAGCTTGATGATGGCGTCACGGGTGATGCCCGGCAGGGCGGACGAGGTGAACGGCGGGGTGAACAGGATGCCGTCTTTGACTTCAAACAGGTTTTCGCCTGCGCCTTCAGAAACATAGCCGTGCACGTCCAGCGCGATCCCTTCCTGGTAACCGTGGCGGCGCGCTTCGCTGCCCACCAGCAGGGAGGAGAGGTAGTTACCGCCCGCTTTCGCGCCGGTCGGGATGGTGTTGGCAGCTACGCGGTTCCAGGAAGAAACCATGGCATCGATGCCCTGGTCCAGCGCCTCTTCACCCAGATACGCGCCCCACGGGAAGGCCGCGATGATCACATCGGTCTGGTAATTATCCGGCGGGTTAACCCCCATGCCGACATCGCCCACAAACACCAGCGGGCGGATGTAGGCGCTGGTCAGGTTGTTTTTACGCAGGGTCGCGCGGCAGGCTTCCATCAGCTCATCCACGCTCTGGGAAACCGGCAGGCGGTAAATTTTGGCGGAGTCACGCAGGCGCTGCATATGTTCGCGGTGGCGGAAAATCGCCGGGCCGTTATGGGTCTGGTAGCAACGCACGCCTTCAAAGACAGACGTACCGTAATGCAGGGCATGGGACATCACGTGTACTTTGGCCTCTGCCCACGGAACCATCTCGCCATTGAACCAAATATAATCCGCTTTCTTAGTCATGCTTCTTTTCCCTCTGACGCTTCAGGCGCGTATTTGTTGTGATGTGTGTTGTTGGATTTCGACGCAGGCGACGTCCATCAGTTTGCGTAACTGACTAGACAGTAGATCCACCGGCCGCTGGCTGGCAACGGTCAATTCGATATTAATGTTGTCGCTGTTGCCGGTCTGGCCCATGTTCATCGCGCAGACCTGAAAACCACGGTGGCGCACCACGCGCAGGACACGTTCTAACATCTCGGGGCGGAAGCGGGCCTGAATGGATACCTGATGTTGCATCATGACATTTTCTCCAACATAGATTCGTTACCGGCGCCCGGCGGCACCAGCGGCCAGACGTTCTCGTTTTCGTCGATGGAAACCTGGAGCAGATACGGCCCTTCGCTGCGGTACAGGGCGTCCAGGGCGGCATCTACTTCTTCTTTACGGCTGATACGCTGGCCGGGGATGCCGAAAGCGGCGGCCAGCATCAGGAAGTCGGGGTTATCGGACAGGTTGGTTTCACTGAAGCGGCTCTCAAAGAACAGCTCCTGCCACTGCCGCACCATGCCCAACCGCTGGTTGTCGATCAGCACAATTTTCAGCGGCAGTTGCTTGCGCTTAATGGTGCCCAGCTCCTGTACGTTCATCATGAACGAGCCGTCACCAGACACGCAGATGACCGTGGCGTCCGGGCGGGCAACCTGCGCACCGACCGCGGCCGGCACGCCAAAGCCCATAGTGCCCAGCCCGCTGGAGGTGATGAAATTCTCCGGGCGCCGGAACGTCATGTGCTGGGCGGCCCACATCTGGTGCTGGCCGACGTCCGTGGTGACAACGGTGTCTGCGGGTTTGCGGTCAGAAAGCTGTTTCAGGAACAGCGGCGCGTAAATGGCGTCGCCGGGGTGATCGTAACGCCAGCCGTTGGCCGCTTTCAGCGCCATGACCTCCTGACGCCAGCCGTCAATCTCCAGCGGCTGTTGCAGGGCAGGCAGCAAGGTATTCAGGTCGCCTTGTAATGCCACATGCGCCTGGCGCAGTTTGTTCATTTCCGCCGGGTCGATGTCCATGTGGATGACCTTGGCGTGCGGGGCGAACGCGTTCAGTTTGCCGGTGACGCGGTCATCAAAGCGCGCGCCGACGGCGATCAGCAGGTCACACGCCTGTACTGCCAGGTTGGCGGCTTTGGTGCCGTGCATCCCGAGCATCCCGAGATAGCACGGGTGGTCCGCATCCGGCGCGCCCAGCCCTTTCAGGGTCACGACCGCCGGGATGCCGGTTTCCGCGATAAAGGCGCGTAAGGCCGGTACCGCCTGCGCCATACCGACACCGCCGCCGACGTACAGCATCGGCTGGCGCGCCTGCGCCAGCATCTCACGTGCCTGCGCCAGTTCGGCTGCCGGGTGAACCTGCTGCTCTTCGACCGGCATCAGATGCGGCGTCAGATCACCGACGGCCAGCTGGATATCTTTAGGGATATCAATCAGTACCGGGCCGGGGCGGCCGCCCGCGGCGATAGCGAAGGCTTCAGCGATGATGCCCGGCAGCGCGTCCAGTGATTCCACCAGGAAACTGTGTTTGGTGCAGGCCAGCGACAGGCCCAGCACGTCGATTTCCTGGAAGGCATCGGTGCCGATCAGCGCGGACCCAACCTGGCCGGTGATGGCGACCACCGGGATGGAGTCGAGCAGCGCATCGGCCAGGCCGGTGATCAGGTTAGTTGCGCCGGGGCCGGAAGTGGCAATGCACACCCCGACTTTGCCGGTGGCGCGGGCATAGCCGATTGCTGCCATCGCAGCGCCTTGCTCATGGCGACACAGCAGGTGTTCTACACCGCCGTCATACAATGCATCGTACACCGGCATGATGGCTCCGCCGGGGTAGCCGAATACCGTGTCCACTTCCTGTGCGCGCAACGCTTGTACAACCCACTGTGCACCATTCATAGTTATTCCCCCGCCTTACTGCGGGAAGCGCAGAATTTTATGCTGTTGTTCATCTTCTGTCCTCGCTTCACTTTTCACCGGCCATAAAAAAACCCCCGGACCTGACGGTGCGGGGGTTCTCTTCAGTTTCAGACTTGTTTTCTAAGCCTTTCTTCGTCCAAGTGCAGCCCCGCACGGTGGGATAATAATCACCACCACGCTAATCACGACTAGGCTAACTACCTGGAACAGGGCTTTCATATACGGGTCTGACACTCTTCATCTGTCGAATTAATGTCTACAGAGTTATCACAGGCGCTTAAACGATGACAATACTTTTTTTGCGTGACTATTCACCAGCCCGCCGGAAGCGTTTAAATAATTAGTTTGAAAATCAATGGCTCACCCCTGAATGGGTAGCCACACTTTTTCCAGATGAATTTTTTGCAACATCACGGTTCAGGGCCTGCCCACGGGTATCACGCCCCAATGCCACCAGCACCGCAATCACGATGGCGACCGTCCCGGCGACGATAGCCATCGCCAGCCCATAATTGCCGCCGTGGCTTTCAGCGATGTACGCCTGCAAGGTGGCATTAACCGAGGCGATCAGGTTACCCAGCTGATAAACGAAGCCCGGCAGCACCGCTCTGGTATTCGGCGGCACCAGCTCCGTCAGGTAACTCGGCACCACACCCCACGCGCCCTGCACCATGAATTGCATCAGGAACGCACCCAGCCCCAGCATCCAGCTGCCGCCGGAAAAGGCCCACAAGGGAATGACCGGCAAAGCCAGCAACGCGGCGATGATAATGGCTTTTTTACGGCCGATTTTTTCTGATAACACGCCAAAAAATACCCCGCCCATAATGGACGCGATGTTGTAGGCAACGGCGATGATACTGACCAATTGCGGGGTGAAACCGTGCTGAACTTTCAGGAAAGCCGGATAGAGATCCTGCGTGCCGTGGCTGAAGAAATTGAAGGCGGCCATCAGCAGCACCAGGTAAGCGCACAAACGCCAGTGCGTTTTGAGCACCGGCAGCAGCGCCGTGCTCTCATGACGCGCCCTGGCGGCAAGCCAGACCGGCGACTCCTGCACGCAAAAGTAGATAAAAGGCAGCAAAAGCAGGGGAACGGCACCGATAATGAACATACCTCGCCAACCGACGGCCTCAAAACAGAGGCCGTAAATCACTGCCGCCAGCAGGTAACCGAACGGGTAACCGGCCTGAAAAATACCGGACATCAGCCCGCGTGAGCGATCAGGGATGGTTTCCATCGCCAGTGACGAGGCCACACCCCAGATGCCGCCCATCGCAACGCCATACAGTACCCGCAGTACCAGAAAAAAGGCCAGAGAGGGGGACGCCGCGGAGCAGAGTTCAAACGCAGAAAAGAACAGGATATTGACCATCAGCACCGGCTTACGGCCAAAACGCTCCGCTGCCCGTCCAAACAACAGCGCGCCTATCGGCCGGACTGCCAGTGTCAGCAGGATCGCCAACGTTACCTGTTTAATATCAACCTGGAACGCCTGCGCGATATCGCTGAGCAGAAACACCAGCACAAAAAAATCAAACGCATCCAGCGTCCAGCTCAGGAAGCTGGCGATAGCAACATTACGTTGCTGGGGTGACCATCCAAACATGAGATATCCCTTTTATAGCGTACCGCGTGAGGAGCGCTGCCCCGGATCAGGGCGCGCCTGAGATGTTATTTTTTACCGCCATATGTTTTCTAATTGTTAAATACACGCCCGGCGTCCGGCTGCCAAGATAATTAGGAGGCTAATTTGTTTCAGCGCGCGAGGATCTGTTAGCGAGTATTGCCCATTGGAATGCGGCTCTCAGGAAAACCGGGTAACCGGCTGATGTACGAGTTTTTTCCGGCAGACGAGTTCCAGGATACGAGGTTGCTGCTATCCATGACACGAAGGCGGCGCGATGATGCGCTTTTTGCAAGGAGGCATTATGGCACTGGCCGTTGTCGCGACCCGCGCGACCCTGGGCGTACAGGCACCTGACGTCACCGTTGAAGTGCATATCAGCAACGGGTTGCCTGCCCTGACGTTGGTCGGCCTGCCGGAAACCACGGTAAAAGAAGCGCGTGATCGGGTGCGCAGTGCCCTGATCAACAGCGGTTTTGCTTTTCCGGCGAAGCGCATCACGGTGAATCTGGCCCCGGCTGATCTGCCCAAAGAGGGCGGCCGTTACGATCTGCCGATTGCGCTGGCCATTCTGGTCGCCTCAGAGCAATTAGCGGCAGATACGCTGTCCCGTTATGAGTTTCTGGGTGAACTGGCGCTCTCAGGGGATTTGCGTGGCGTGAATGGGGCCATTCCGGCGGCGCTGGAAGCGGTGAAAGCCGGGCGGCAATTAATTCTGCCTGCAGATAACGCCGCTGAAATGACGCTGATCGCACCGGGGCAGGCGCTGATCGCCAGGGATCTGTTACAGGTTTGCCACTTTCTGGCGGGTGACACCACGTTACCGGCTGTGGCACCGTTGCCGCCCCAGGAGGCAGAGAGCGATACCCCCGACCTGAATGACATTATTGGTCAGGAGCAGGCGAAACGGGCACTGGAGATCGCCGCCGCCGGTGGCCATAACCTGCTGTTGCTGGGGCCGCCCGGCACCGGGAAAAGTATGCTGGCCTGTCGCCTGAATGGGCTGTTGCCGCCGCTGACCGATCAGGAGGCGCTGGAGAGCAGTGCGGTCGCCAGCCTGGTGGAAGTGGGCGGCAATGCGCGGGCGTGGCGCACGCGCCCTTTTCGCGCCCCTCACCATAGTTCTTCAATGGCGGCACTGGTGGGCGGTGGTTCCCTGCCGCGGCCGGGCGAAATTTCGCTGGCCCATAACGGCGTGCTGTTTCTGGATGAGTTGCCGGAATTTGAACGCCGGGTGCTGGATGCCCTGCGTGAGCCGCTGGAATCCGGCGAGATTGCCATTTCACGGACACGGGCGAAGGTCTGCTTCCCGGCCCGCGTACAACTGATTGCCGCCATGAACCCCAGCCCGACCGGCAACTATCAGGGCCTGCACCACCGCACGTCTTCCCAGCAGGTGCTGCGTTACCTCGGCCGCCTTTCCGGCCCCTTTCTCGACCGGTTTGACTTGTCGATTGAAGTGCCGTTGCTGCCGCCGGGCACCCTGAGCCGCACGCGCCCGCCGGGAGAGACGAGCCGGGACGTCCGCCTGCGGGTGATGGCTGCGCGCGAAGTGCAACTGACGCGGGCGGGCAAAATCAATGCACAGCTCAACAGCCATGAAATTGATCGCTTTTGCGCGCTGTCATCAGAGGACGCGCAATTTCTGGAAAACGTGTTAACCAAACTGGGGTTATCAGTGCGCGCCTGGCACCGTATTTTGAAAGTGGCAAGAACCATTGCCGATCTGGCAGGTGCACCTGCCCTTCAGCGTTCACATCTCGCGGAAGCGCTCAGCTATCGCTGTATGGATCGACTACTCTTAACACTGCATCAGCAGAGTGAATAGCGGGCAAATAAAAACGGGGCGCAGGCCCCGTTGAGTATTAATCGTCGCTTTCGGTGTAGTCTTCGACGGTATCCATTTGCGGCTTGCCGCCCGACAGAGTATGGAAGCGTTTCGGACGGCGGATACGGGTTACGTATTTAGTCCAGACCTTCTCAGCCTCCGTCGCCGGCTCGCGCTCGCCGCGACAGACCGCCAGAAACTGCACTTCTTCATCAGTCACCGGGTCGCGTTTTCCCAAATCCAGCTCGTTGAACGCGAAGCCGTGGCGCTCTAGCAATTGCGCCTCTTTAATGGTGAAATCGCCGTGGCGGGAGAACCCGCGCGGATAGTGTTTGTTATCAAAAAAACGATTTGTCGTGGTGAAGCTTTCCGCCATCTGACACGCTCCTAATTCATTCATGGCCGTGCTGTTTATGGCGCGGAGTATTAGTTAGGCTTGACATTGTGTAAAACAAAACATTTAAATCTATACGACAAAAAATTTTGGAGATGGGTGTGGACACGGAATTACTGAAAACCTTTCTGGAGGTCAGTAGAACTCGCCATTTTGGTCGCGCGGCGGAATCACTGTATTTGACACAATCTGCGGTAAGTTTTCGTATCCGTCAGCTTGAAAACCAGCTGGGTGCCAATCTGTTCACCCGTCATCGTAATAACATCCGTTTGACGCCGGCCGGTGAGCGGCTGCTTCCCTATGCGGAAAGCCTGATGAGTACCTGGCAGCAGGCCAAGAAAGAGGTGGTGCGCTCCCTGCAACATGCGGAGCTGTCCATTGGTGCGACGGCCTCACTATGGGAAGCGTTTCTCACGCCCTGGCTGCAAACCCTCTATCAGACGCACAGCGCGCTACAGCTGGAGGCCAGGGTGGCGTTACGCCATTCTCTGGTTAAACAGCTGCATGAACGGGAATTGGATCTGCTGATCACCACAGAACAGCCGAAAATGGATGAGCTGGCGAGCCAGCTGATGGGTAATTTTTCGTTACGTCTTTTTACCGGTTTGCAGAACGGCCCGCCCTCCCGCAGAAATTACATCCGGCTGGAATGGGGCGCAGATTTTACTCAGCATGAGAGCCGGATCATTTCAAACGATCAGGAACCGATGTTAACCACCACCTCTGCCCATCTGACCCGTCAACTGGTTGAAACCACCGGGGGATGTGCTTTCCTGCCCAGCCACTGGGCACGCCTCTACCCGAAACTGGAGGTGAACGACGATATCCCTACCCTCGTCCGCCCCCTGTATGCGGTGTGGCTGCAAAACAGCGATCAGCAGGCGCTGATCCGGCTGTTGCTGAAAACGCCGGTACAGACCGAAGTCTAAGACGCTGCCGCGTCAGGACGGGGATGACGCAGCCTGGCCCGCCGGGCAATCCAGAAGACGTTCATGCCTTTTTGCATGCCGATAAAGACAAACAGCAGAATCCCGATCACGATTTTGGTCCACCAGGAACTGAGGGTGCCGTCAAAGGTGATGTACGTCTGAATCAGGCCCTGAATCATCACGCCGAACAGGCTGCCCAGCACGGTGCCCACGCCCCCGCTCAGTAACGTACCGCCAATCACTACCGCGGCTATCGCATCCAGCTCTACACCGCTGGCCGCCAGCGCGTAGCCTGCCGACGTATAGAGCGAAAACACAATGCCGGACAATACCGCCAGTGTGCTGGAGAGCATGTAGATATAGATGGTGGTTTTGCGTACCGGCACGCCCATCAGGCCCGCAGAATGCGCATTGCCGCCGATGGCGTACACGTTATTGCCGAAACGGGTGCGGTGCGCCAGCACGATACCGATCCCCACGACGATTAACATCACCAGCGCCAGTAACGTAAAACGGCCGCCGCCCGGCATTTTCCAGGCATAGCTGGCAAGCGTGGTATAGACCGGGTGATCAATGGGAATGGATTCCTCAGAGACGATGAAACTCATGCCGCGGATAAAGAACATCCCGGCCAGCGTAATGATAAAGGCCGGCAGTTTCAGCGTGTCGATAATCCATCCCATCACCCCGCCAAACAGCGCGCCCATCACCAGCACGATGCCAAACGCGGCAAAGGGGTTAATCCCCATATCGCCAATCAGTTTAGCCAACAGCACACCGGTAAAGGCAATCACTGAGCCGACCGACAGATCAATACCGCCGGACAGGATAACAAACGTCATGCCGACCGCGACGATGCCCAGAAATGCGTTGTCGGTCAGCAGATCCCCCATGACGCGGGTTGAGGCAAAACCAGGGAACTGGGTCAGGCAGTAGGCATACCCCAGGATAAACACCACGATGGTGATTAACAGCGGAAGATTACGTTTCAGCATCAGGGTTTTCTCCGTAACAGGCCACGCAGGGAGACGCGCGGCGACTGCACCACCAGAACGGCCAGCACCACTACCGCTTTCAGCACCAGGTTAAACTCCGGTTTAAAACCGGAAAGCAGAATGCCGGTGTTCATACCCTGAATGATCAGGGCGCCAATCACGGAGAGCAGCAGGTTAAAGCGCCCGCCAAGCAGCGAGCCGCCGCCAATGACCACAGCCAGAATCGCATCCAGCTCCAGCCATAACCCGGCATTATTGGCGTCCGCCCCGCGGATATCCGCCGTGACGATAACCCCCGCCACTGCGGCACAGATCCCACAAATCACATACACCGCAACCAGCACCAGCCGGGTATTGACCCCCGCGTTGTATGCAGAACGCAGGTTAATCCCCACGGATTCAATAAACAGCCCGAGTGCCGTTTTGCGGGTCAACAGCCATACGGCCAATAACATGACGGCGGCGATGATAATCGGCATCGGCAGGTAGAAAAGCGCACCGCTGCCCAGATGGGAGAAGGTGCCGCCATCAAAGGTGACGATCTGCCCTTGTGTGATCAGCTGGGCAATGCCGCGCCCGGCGACCATCAGCATCAGGGTGGCGACGATGGGCTGAATCTGTAAAACCGCCACCAGAAAACCATTCCATAACCCACACAGCGCCCCCACCGCCAACGCGGCCGGCAGCACCACAGCCAGCGGCTGCCCGGCACTGGTCAGGGTTGCGGCGGTGGCCCCGGCTATCGCCATCACGGCACCAACTGAAAGATCGATGCCGCCGGTGGCAATCACCAGAGTCATTCCCAACGCCAGCAAGGCCACCGGCGCACCACGGTTAAAAATGTCGACCAGGCTGCCGAACAGGCGGCCATCCTGAATGTGAACAGAGAAAAAATGCGGGGCGACCAGGCTGTCTATCAGCAAAATAATCGCCAGCGCGCCAAACTGCGTAGCGCCTTTAGGGATAACCCAGCGAATTTTGCGGGGAGTGCCTGTCATTGGTACGCTCCTGTGGTTCATGGCGGGCTCCTATTGCACGGCAATGGCTTTCATAATGGCCGGAACACTGATCTCATCATGCTCAATGGTGGTGATATGTCGCCGATCGCGCAGCACCACCACCCGATCCGCATACCCAGCCAGCTCCTCAAGTTCGGATGAAATCACCAGCAGCGCCAGCCCATCAGCACACAGCTTTTCAATCAGCCGGATAATCTCCGCATGAGCACCGACGTCAATCCCGCGGGTGGGTTCATCCAGAATCAGGAATTTGGGCCGGGTCGCCAGCCAACGGGAAAGCAGGACTTTTTGCTGGTTGCCGCCGGAAAGGTATTGGATCTCCTGTTCCGGCCCGGGGGTACGGATGCCGAGCAGTTTGATGAAGTCGGCCGCAATCTGCTGTTGTTCTTTAAACGGGATCGGACGTAGCCAGCCCCGCTGTGCCTGTAGAGCCAGAATGATATTTTCACGCACCGTCGCCGCCCCTACGATGCCGTCTGTTTTACGATCTTCCGGGCAATAACCAAAGCCGAGCCTGGCCGCTTTACGTGGGGTATTCACCTTCACCGCCCGCCCCTGCACTTTCGCCCGGCCGGAGTCATATTTCCGGATGCCAAAAATCAGTTGTGCCGTTTCCGTGCGGCCGGAACCCAGTAACCCTGCCAGCCCGACAATCTCGCCAGGCCGCACCGTAAGATCAAAATTCTCTACCACGCCCCGGCGGCCGTAGCCGGTAAACTCTACCCACGGTGCCCCCTGTGCCGGCGCATGGTCAGCCCTTTTCAGTAACGCCTCATCAAAGCTATGGCCCAGCATCATCTGCACCAGTTCCAGCCGGGGCAACGCCGCCGTGGCACGGGTGCCGACCAGCGCGCCATTACGCAATACCGTGATGCGATCGCTGATGCGGTATACCTGATCGAGGAAATGGGTAACGAAGATCATCGCGACACCGCGATCCCGCAGTTGTGCCAGGATCTCCAGTAACATACTGACCTCTTTGGCATCCAGGCTGGCGGTCGGCTCATCCAGAATCAGCACTTTCGCCGACAGATCAACCGCGCGGGCAATGGCCACAATCTGTTGTATTGCAATCGAATAGACAGACAACGGCTGGCTGACGTCCAGATGCAGCCCATAGCTTTCCAACAATGTCTCTGCCTGGCGTTCCATACGTGCCTGATTAACCATGCCAAAGCGGGTAGGCTCCCGGCCGATAAACAAATTGGCCGCCACGGAGATATTCGGCAGTAAATTGACTTCCTGATAAACCGTGCCAATACCGAGCGCTTGCGCCTGAGCAGTACTGACAGGATCAATGAATTGGCCCTCGAGCCGGATGGTTCCTTCTGCGCGGCGATAAACGCCGGTTAACGCTTTGATGAGCGTCGATTTACCGGCGCCGTTTTCGCCCAGCAGCGCCACAATCTCGCCGCGGTCTAACGTAAAATCAACCTGCTGCAATGCTTTCACGCCTGGGAATTCAACGGATAAGCCGCGAATCTCAAGCAAAGGTTCAGTGTGCGGATTTTCCATCGCTTACCTCTGTGCGCCCTGGTGTCAGTGCAACCTATGGTGAAAAAAGCCGGTACCGCAGGCGGTACCGGCTCAGCACTCAGTAACCCATATTTTTCTTTTGGTCATACTCTTCTTGCGCCGTATCCGGCAACATCAGCGTTGACGCCGTCTGGATAAATTTTGGCGGTTGGGTGCCGTTTTTCTTCATTGCCAGCAGCGCATCAAATGCCGGGCCGGCCATATTTGGCGTCAGCTCTACCGAGGCATTGGCCTCGCCATTCAGCATGGCTTTGTAGATGTCAGGCACGCCATCAATAGAGACAATTTTGATTTGTGAACCCGGCTTCAGGCCGGCTTCTTTAATGGCCTGTATTGCGCCAATGGCCATGTCATCGTTATGCGCGTAGACCGCACAGATGTTTTTGCCGTTTTGCTCGGCCTTGATAAAGCTTTCCATGACTTCTTTGCCCTTACTGCGGGTAAAGTCGCCGGACTGAGAGCGGATAATTTTGATCCCTGGCGCAGAGGCAATGCCTTCAGCAAACCCTTTCTTACGGTTAATGGCGACACTGGCCCCCACGGTTCCCTGTAATTCCACAACATTACACGGCTTGCCGGCAGCTTCCTTAACCAACCACTGACCCGCTACTTCACCTTCGTGCACGCTGTCTGAGGCGATAGCCGCGGTATAAAGCGAAGGGTCACTCACCTCAATGGTACGGTCGAGCAGGAAGACCGGAATATTGGCTTCTTTGGCTTCAGTTAATACCGGCGCCCAGCCGGTGGCGACCACAGGGGCAATGAAAATGGCATCAACACCCTGTGCAATGAATGAACGAATGGCTTTGATTTGGTTCTCTTGTTTCTGCTGCGCATCGGCAATTTTCAGGGTAATGCCACGCTTCTCTGCCTCCAGCTTCGAGACTTTTGTCTCAGCGGAGCGCCATCCTGATTCTGATCCTATCTGGGAAAAACCTACAACCAATGGGGCAGCCTGCGCTGCGCCACAGAGCGTGGATGCAACAGCAGCTGCTATCAGTAATCGCCTGTACATAATTCTTCTCCTCGCGGGTAGTCTTTGGCTACGCTGTTATTGTGATGTGTGGGGGGTACAGCAGACTTTCATCGCTCAGTGAGGGCCTGACATTCTGGCTTCAGGCAATATGAGTGGGCTTAGCCCTGCCCGTTTCAACTGGCACACTGACTCAGGATGATGCTTAGTTGTAGTACATAGGAAAAAATGAATAATGAGCCTGATCACATCCCTATAGAACAATCAATTCGTACATGTTTTCAGCGAAAACAGGCTAAAAAGGGAACGATTCCGCTCAGGAAACAATGAAGGCTTGAGCTGGTAGACGGAGTAAAAAGGGAAAACGAGAAGAAAAGGAGACTAAGACAAAAGGAGAGAGAAAAGGAAGGAGAAGGAGAAGGAGAAAATATGCGGTTGCCGATCGACAGGCGAAAAAAAACCCTTCGTATACACGAAGGGTTTTTATCTGGCAGGGGCGGAGAGACTCGAACTCCCAACACCCGGTTTTGGAGACCGGTGCTCTACCAATTGAACTACGCCCCTAAATAGGGTGGCGGTGCGGACGGGACTCGAACCCGCGACCCCCGGCGTGACAGGCCGGTATTCTAACCGACTGAACTACCGCACCACCGATTCTTTTACGTTAACAGAGAGGTCATTCTGTTAACCGGTGTCATTTGCCTGCCTTTCAGCAGGACTTTAATTTGATGCCTGGCAGTTCCCTACTCTCGCATGGGGAGGCCCCACACTACCATCGGCGCTACGGCGTTTCACTTCTGAGTTCGGCATGGGGTCAGGTGGGACCACCGCGCTAGTGC
>NZ_JAERKB010000014.1:0-167178 GCF_018257325.1 Nissabacter archeti | reverse complement strand
GAACATAGCATAGAAAAATAAGCTTATGAAATACAAAGATATTATTGGTTTAGGGGAAGGTATTGATGGGGGTGATGAATAAGGTGTACGGGGCCGCTGTATAAATTACATTGAGGATGTTGACTATAGGTGATTACAAAGGGCGCCCCGGCGCCCTTTTTTACGTCTGCTGTTTTTCCAGCCCGGCGGTGACCAGGTTGCGGAAGGCGGCGAGCGCCGGGTTGTCACAATCCTGCCGCCACGCCATGTAGACGTCCGCCACCGCGCCCGCCTGCGGCAGCGGCCGGAAGGTGACGCCCTCCATCCGCAGGGACTGCGCCGACGCCGGGACAATCGCCATCCCCAACCCGGCTTTCACCAGCGCCAGGATAGTGTGGGTCTGGCTCAGGAACTGCACATAACGCGGCAGCACATTGGCCTGGCTGAACAGCGACACAATGCAGTCATAGAAATATTTCCCCTCATTCGGCGAGTACATAATAAACGGCTGCCGGTGCAGCGCCGACAGGCTGAGGGTGGGGGCGGCCGCCAGCGGGTCCGCGGCGGGCAGGGCGATCACCAGCGGTTCACGCAATACCCGCAGGTACTCCAGCGGGAACAGCGGTTGCGGCTGGCGCACAAACGCCACATCCAGCGTGCGCGCCACCAGCGCCTGCACCTGCGCTGCCGACACCATCTCTTTTAAGATCATCTCCACGTCCGGCAGCACCCGGCTGGCCTGGGCGATCAGCGCCGGGATCTGGCTGTAGGCACACACGGCGGTAAACCCCAGCGTCAGCCGCCCGGCCACCCCGGCCGCCACCCGCCGCGCCGAGATCTCCGCCTGTTGGGTAAACGCCAGGATCTGCCGCGCATCACGCAAAAAACTCTCGCCGGAGGCCGTCAGGCGCACCTGCCGGTGGCTGCGGGTCAGCAGCGTGACGCCCAGCGTATGTTCCAGCAGCTGGATCTGGCGGCTCAGCGGCGGCTGGGTCATAAACAGCCGCCGGGCGGCACGGCCGAAGTGCAGCTCTTCCGCCACCGCCACAAAACAACGCAACTGGCTAAGCTCCATGATTCAATTCTTGTATCGGTTGATAGTGTTTCTAACTTAGACCGATATCGATGATGTTTCTATGATGTTAAGTGAATGATAGAAAGATGTTTTAACCGGTAGAGGGTCTGACAGGCCGCCATACCGGGAAACAACCCTAAAAAGCCGTAATAAAAAACACCCTAAAACAACGCTTTATTTTATTTTTTGATAGAACAGTCCCCCTGCCAGCGACGGCATCCAAGGCATAACGCCGCGATCAAGGATGAAAATAACCATGATGATGTGGAGACGACGATGACGACCCCTACCTCTGCCACTTCGCCGGCACAACAGAATCCCCCACGGGCGGCTGTGATTGAGCAGGCGCAGCCGGGCCACTTCCGTTATGTGGTGCTGGCGATGATTTTCCTGATCACCGTGATCAACTATGCCGACCGGGCAACGATGTCGATAGCCGGGACGGAAGTCTCACGCGTGCTGGGCCTCGACCCGATGATGCTCGGACTGGTGTTCTCCGCGTTTGCCTGGGCGTACGCGCTGGGGCAGATCCCCGGAGGCTGGCTGCTCGACCGTTACGGCGCGCGCCGCGTCTACGGTTGCAGCCTGCTGCTCTGGTCGGTGTTTACCATGATGCAGGGCACCGTGGGCTGGTTCGGCGTCACCGGGGTGTATGCCGCGATGGTGCTGTTTGCCATGCGCTTTATGCTCGGGCTGGTGGAGGCCCCGGCGTTCCCGGCCAACTCCCGGATCGTGGCCTGCTGGTTCCCCACCAATGAGCGCGGCACCGCGTCCTCGCTGTTTAACTCCGCGCAATATATGGCGGTGGTGGTGTTTACCCCGCTGATGGCCTGGCTGACGCACGCGCTCGGCTGGGAACATGTGTTTATCTGGATGGGGTCGCTGGGGCTGGCGATCGGCGTGGGCTGGTTTGTGTTCTATAAAGAGCCGCACACCAGCCCGCACCTCGGCAAGGCGGAGCTGGAGCATATCCGCGCCAACGGCGCACTGGTGGATCTGGAGCAGAACCGCCGCCGTGACCGCCGCCGCTTTACCTGGCAGGAGGTGCGGCAACTCTTCACCAACCGCACCTTGTGGGGCATCTATATCGGCCAGTACTGCATTACCGCGCTGAGCTACTTCTTTATCACCTGGTTCCCGATTTACCTGATCAAAGGGCGCGGCATGTCGATCATGGAGGCGGGCTGGGTCGCGGCGCTGCCGGCCATTTGCGGCTTCAGCGGCGGGGTGCTGGGCGGGATGCTCTCCGACTACCTGATCCGCCGCGGGGTGCACCCGTCACCGGCGCGTAAAACCCCCTTTGTGCTCGGCATGTTTATGGCGTCGATGCTGGTGTGGGCGAATGTGGTCTCCACCGACAGCGCGGTGATTGCGCTGATGGCGGTGGCATTCTTCGGCAAGGGGCTGTCCGCCATCGGCTGGGCGGTGATGTCTGACACCGCGCCGGAACAGATGATCGGCCTGAGCGGCGGGGTGTTTAACTGCCTGGGCAACATCGCCGGGATCATCACCCCGGTGGTGATCGGCTACCTGGTGGCGACCACCGGCTCGTTTGAGACGGCGCTGTGGTTTGTGGGGGCGCATGGCCTGCTGGGGATGTTCGGCTATCTGGTGGTGGCCGGGAAATTTGAACGGCTGGTGATTAAGCCACCGGCCGGGAAAGCCTGAACCAGGGCAGGTTGCCGCCACGCAGGCGGCAACCTGGACATCAGGCGAGGATCACAAAATCGCAGTGCTGTACGGACAGCGTACGGGTACAGACGTCAAACCCATTGCCCGACCCCTGATTGTCCGCATTGCCTTCCACCGTCTGGAAGGTGTGGTCCACCCCGTCAAACGCGAGGCCGGTATGCCGCCAGTGGTCCGGCCCCTGTTTCACCAGGAACAACCCAACCTGCGCCACATCGCTCCACGGCGTGTTGCCGCTGTCGATATGCACACCGGGAATAAACCGCCCCTGTTCTCTGGCGCTGCGCGCCAGCGCATCACAACTCAGCGATAACGCCAGCGGCAGCGGGATCTCCTGCACGGCACAGGCCTGGCTCAGCACCACATTCACAAAGCCGGCGCACCACGGGACGCCTTCGCCCTCCTGCCCATTGCAATAGAGCCGCACCCACGGGCCGCGGTTCTGACCGCCCAGTTCAACCGGATGCACGGCCAGATGCTGGCGCGCCACCTTCAGCAGGGTTTCCGGCAGCGTGGTCGAGCGGGCGGGCAGCTTCAGCACCCGCAGCATTGGGGCCACCAGCTGCGCCCAGTCCTCGCTGTTTACCGGCCCGTTATCCTGTAACCCGGCAGATTGCCGGAACGCCGCCAGCGCCCGTTGGGTCGCGGCGCCGAAATCGCCGTCAATCACCAGCCCGTGGCCGTGGAACGTCAGCCACTCCTGCACACGCTTCACCGCCCCGGAGCGCGTATCCTGCGCCACCGGGCCGGGGTAATGGGTTTCCGCCTGGATAACATCAAGAGAAGGGTAATCAGACATGGTGTTTACCTCACTGTAGGGAAAACGCCCCGGCCGGGCCGGGGGCCACTGGGTTAAGTTAAAAACCGGGCCAGATTTGATTAAAAACTAACCGTTTGAGGGTAAGGTAAACCGGATACCTGATAAAAAACAGGCGGGCAGCCCCGTTGCCGGAAGGCACATTGATTGTATTGATAAATTACCCTGATGAATCGGAATTTCCTTAGGTTTATGCGCCCGCCAGGCGCTTTCCCACCCCGGCCGGGGCGGGGTAACTCCCGGTTACCGCACTGATTTTTTGCAATCACCCCGATTCACCCCATACTTGGTTAAGCGCCGCCCCCCCGACGGCGCGCCTCCCTTTACCGTTATCAGCCAGGAGCCAATAATGAGTAATGCGTTTCTTGAATCGATTACCGCCCGCCGCAGTATCTACTCACTGGGCAGTGAGTTGCCCTGTTCCGAATATGAAGTGATAAGCCTGATCACCCAGGCGGTGAAGCTCAGCCCCTCTGCGTTTAACTCCCAAAGCTCCCGCGTGGTGATCCTGTTTGATGAGCAGCACCACCAGTTGTGGGAGATCGTGAAACAGGAACTGAAAAAGATTGTGCCGCCCGATGCATTCTTCACCACGGAGAACAAGATCAGCTCATTTGCTGCCGGGGCAGGCACGGTGCTGTTCTTTGAAGACGACCGCGTGATTGATGATTTGCAAAAGCAATATGCGCTGTACGCCGATAATTTCCCGGTCTGGTCGGAACACTCCACCGGCATCGCGCAGTTCTCGGTCTGGTCGGCGCTGGCGCAGGTGAAAATCGGTGCCTCACTGCAACACTACAACCCGCTGATTGACGAGGCGGTACATCAGCAGTGGCATCTGCCCGCCCACTGGCGGCTGCGCGCCCAGATGCCGTTCGGCAGTATCCTCCAGCCGCCGGGCGAAAAGAGTTATATGGCGGACGAAGAACGTTTCCGTATTTTTAAATAAGGGTAATTTGTTTCATCAGGGATTTATAAAAATCCAATATCATTCATAAATTACTTGCCGGGCGAGCAATAGATCGCAGCCTCCCAATAACCCCGTCCGGCATTTTTCCGTTCCACCCATCCTTGCTGCCGTAACGTGCGGGCAATCAGTCGGTTCATTATGCTGTGCCCCATCAGCAATACCGGGCCATCCCCATGCTCTGCCAGGCTGATCAACCGGGCGGCCGCTGCCTGCGCCCGTTGGTTGGCGGCGAGGCGGGATTCCGCCTGCCTGCTGTAGCCGCAGAGCCAGAGCAGGCGCAACAGCAGTGCCCAATGAAAAGGTGACAGGCGCAGCCCGGCGAGGTGGCGCTGCGGAAGCTCTGCCTCACGAAACAGGTGCTCAACAGCCGGTCTCCGCCTGATCATACTCTTCTGTCCACCGCGCCATTTCCCCGGCGGTAATGTTGTGCGTCGCGTTAAGGCTGGGTTTTCCATGCCGCATCAGAATGATATCCATCGCCTCTCCGGTGATGTCCTGTTAACGAGGCTACCATAAAACCCTTAACTGCCCGCTCCCCAGTGATTTTCCGATGCTGTCTGTTTTTCAGTCAGTGCGTTTTTCAGCCATACTTAACCCGGCAGAATAACCAGGGCGGATGCTATGTATACACACCGGCTGATTTTTCCCGGCAGCGTGCTGCGCGGGCGTGGGGCGATTGCCCATCTGGGGCGGATGTGCGGGCGGCTGGGGCAGCGCGCACTGTTGGTGGGCGGCAAACGGGCGCTGGCGTTTGCTGAGCCGCTGGTGGTGCGCCAGCTGGAAGAGAGCGGCGTCAGTTACCTCGGCAGTGAGTGGTATGGCGGCGAGTGCAGCGAAACGCAGATCCTGCGGCTGTCCGATCTGCTGGAGCGGCACGGGGTGGAAGTGGTGATTGCTGCCGGGGGCGGGCGGGCGCTGGATACCGCCAAAGCCGCGGCCGTGCAGTGCCATATCCCGGTGATGACGCTGCCTACCGTGGCCTCGACCTGTGCGGCAATGACGCCGCTGGTGTTCCGTTACCATGACGACGGCCAGTTCCGCGATATGCAGGCGTTGCCGGAAGGCCCGGCCGCGGCGGTGATTGATGCCGACATCCTGGCGCGCACGCCGCTGCCGGGCTTTGCCGCCGGGCTGGGGGATACGCTGGCAAAATGGTACGAGTACCGCGCCGTGAGCGCAACGCAGGCGAACCAGGCACTGGCGGGGGTGGTGCGCGCCCACAGTGAGCTGTGCCATACGCTGATTGCCGCGCACGCTGCCGATGCCTGTGCCGCCGTGCGGGCCGGGCAGGCCAATGCCGCGCTGGAACAGGTGCTGGATGCGGTGTTCCTCTACGCCGGGCTGACCTCGGTGATGAGCAACGGCGGCCACACCGGCGCGGCCCACGCCCTGTACGAGGGGTTTACCGGCAGCCCACGTACCCGCCATGTGGCGCACGGCCTGCTGGTGGGGTTCGGCAACCTCTGTTTGCTGGCGCTGGAGCAGCGCCATGACCACGAGCTGATTGCCGCCATCGGGCTGGCGCGCGCCGCCGGGATCCCGGCCAGCCTGGAGGAGATCGCCCCCGGCCTGACGCCGCCGGAGATCGCGCCGGTGTTGCAGCGCGCCGTGCGCTCAGCGGACATGGTCAATATGCCGTTCCCGGTGGATGTGCCTCTGTTGCAGGCCGCGATTGACCGGGTGCACCGGCTGGCCGCGCAGGGGGTCTGAGGCGTTGCGTCTCGCCAAAACCGGCGTACAATGGCGCCGGAAAAATTCCCCAAGGAGGGAGAGATGAAAAAGCTGCCGACAGAGAACGTCTCCCGTCTGGGTTTTATGGCTGGAGTCATCTCCGTACCGGAGAATTTTAACGAGCTGGGTGCAGAAGAGATTGCCCTGATGTTTGGGTAAAAATAGCGCCGGTTGAAAGCGTTGCCATGACCTCGTCCATTAAAAAAGCCGGCATTTGCCGGCTTTTTTGTCTTTACACGCCGGGTGGCGCTTATTGCGGGTACGGCACCCAGTCACCGCCGTTCAGCCGGATATAGGGTTTGCCCTGGTACTGCATCACGATGGCGTTGGCATTCTCAGACACCACCGGCGTTTGCGGCAGGTTCTGCGTCAGGGTTGACCAGTCCACGCTCGGCGCGGTGAAGATTTTGCCGTCCACCGAGCGCGCCACCAGCTCCGACACCGCCAGGTAGCTGCTGGGGGTGGTGATGGTCAGCGGCGTGCTCTGGTGCGGGGCCTGCATCCCGAAGAAGCGGATCCCAGCCGGGATGTGGGTAATGCTCGGGCTTGGGATGTCGCGCAGCCCGGACATCTGCATCTTGTCGCCGGTGACCGCCGCGCCGTGCTCCGGCACAAACACCACCATCACTTTCCGGCCCGATTTCTCCAGCTGGTCAAAGAAGGTGTTGAGCTGGCTGAGCAGCGTGGTGGCGCGGGTTTTGTAGTCCGCCGATTTGGTGGAGCCGATAAAGCGGTTGCCGTCGTGCAGCGCAATCAGATTAAAGAACGTGGCGCTGCGCGGGCCTTCCTGTTTGGTACCGAGCCAGCGGTTCAGGATCTCCAGGTCGTTATAGATCGGTTCGCCGTCAAACGAGGTCATCTCATGGCCGATGCCCTGTTGCGACATCAGCGGGGACTGCATGTTGGCCTCTTTGCGCAGGTCATCAATGTAGCCGCCGAAGACGCCGGAGTGGTCCATCATCAGCTGCGAGGTGAAGCCGAGTTTGGCGAGGTTGTCGAACAGGTAGCACTGCTGGCCCGCCGGTTTATAGAGGTCAGCGTGTGACGGCTGGCCGCAACTGGCACGCAGCAGGCGGATAGAGGCCGGGCCGCTGTAGGCAGTGGCGGAGTTGAAGTTGTCAAATTTCACGTCAAAGCGTGACCAGAACGGCGAGCTGTCCTGGCCTACCGCCTGCATATCCGCCCATGCCAGCGAACAGATGTTGATCACCAGAATATCAAACGGCTGGGCATCGGCCGGTAACTGCGCCGGGAAGGCGGTGGCCCGTGCGCGCTCCTGATCGTAAAACTGGTTGAGGTAGGCCGTCAGGTTGGCATTGGTGGGCGGCAGGGTCTGCGCCGGGCCGGCCCCGGCGGCCACCGTGGCGGCACCCGGTGCCGCAGCCGGTGCCGGTGTGCCTGCCGGCGCGGTGGTGACCACGGCAGCCCCCGGTGCAGCGCTGGTCATGCGTTCCGGCAGTACCTGCACCGCCACCAGCCACGCCAGCACACCGACGGTAAAGGTGGTGACGCGCACCCACTGGGAGATAAACAGGTAGGCCACCAGCATCGCAAACGCGATCCCCACCCACTGCCAGTTGATAAAGCGGTCAGCGAGATCCAGCAGGTACCCTGGGCTGAAGCCCGCCACCTGTGTCCCCTCAGACAGGATGGAACGGTAACCCGGCAGCCAGGTGTCATGGTAGAACAACCCCAGCCCGACCGGGATGGCGATAATGTGCCGCCAGCGGTGCAGCCGGGCTGACGGCAGCGGGAACAGCAGGAAGGCCACAAAGATCAGGTTGCTCACCAAATCGAAGTTCAGGTAGCCGTTCCACAGCAGGGCGAACTTCAGCAGGTAATAGTAGTTCCAGGCACCCAGCCCCCGCCAGTGTCGCCACAGGCCGGGTTGGGCGGCAGGCGCGTGCCGCGCGGCAGTATTCTCACTCATGATCGATGGTTTTCTCTTTAGTCGAGCCGTCACGCACCCAGACGCCGGCGGATTTCAGGTAACGGGTAGGGAAGATCCGGGCCTGAAGGCCCTGCCAGAGCCGGGGCAGCGCGGCCCGGCCGGCCCACCCCAGGAAGAAGAAGACAACCGCGGCAATCAGGGAAACCTGGAGAAGATCGGTCATATTCATGGCGCGCCCTCCGTGTGCCCGTGGATGACAGGCAAACTCAGCGGCTGAGGTTGCCGGCGCGGCGGTGCGGCAGGCGCGGCCGGTGGCACCGGGGCGGCGGCCGTGACCGGCAGCGGCGCCTCCTGGGTATCCGGCGCATCCTGCGCGATACGGCTCAGCTGCTCGAGGATGGCGGTGTCCTCATGCCATTCGCGGCGGCTGGTGAAGGCGTCCGTCACCGGCAACTGGAACACGGACTCCAGCGCAATCTCCAGATCCGGCAGGCGGCAGTTGGAGAGGAACAGGTGCAGGTGATGGGCGTCCACCGTCACCAGATCGCCGTCCCGCCGCAGGGTGCAGAGCGACAACGCCTGGCGCGGCAACAGCCCCGGCACCGGCCGCATCGACAGCAAAATGCCTTTGGTGTCCTCCGCCAGCAGGCTGCTGTCGAGCAACGAGCGCACGGTGTCGCAAAAGGCCGGGCGCGCCAGCACGCCGCGTACCTGCAACGGGCGCATCCCGGTAATCAGCCGCTCGACGTCATCCGGCAGGGGGCGGCTGTAACGGCTGCCCTGAATGCCGTCCAGCAGCGTCAGGAAGGTCGACAGCGAGGCGACATGCGGCACCACCAGGTTGGCACCGCATGCCTGCAACAGCTTCTCATCGGTATAACGCAGGCTCACGGTCATCTCACGTACCGCAATCTTCAGGCCGTTGCCGCCCACCAGCCGCACATGGTGGATCTCACGCGCCAGCGCCGGAATGGCCTGGTTGCTGTGCAGGGCAAAGATTAAGGTCGCGGCGTGCAGGGTTTCCCCACGGCGTGCCAGCTGGGCGTTGTCCTCAAACAGCTGCCAGTTGTTCGAGAGCGGCGGTGCGCCCTCCAGCACACTGCGTTCAGCCAGGTACCAGCTGTCATCACTGCCGCGGAAATCCCCGGTGGGCTGGTCATCCTGCAACGCAAACCCGCCTTCCGGCAAGGTACGCAAATTAAAGCGCTGGTTGGTCACCACGCCTTTATCCGCCGCCCACCAGGCAACCTGATAATAGTTATTATCCACCTCGCTGCTGAGCGAGGAAAAGCCAAATAAAAGCCGGTGCTGTGATATTAACGCGCTTTTTATTTTATTTGCCCCGGCGCTGTGGCAAATAATCAAAAGTGTGCTACCGAGCTTATTGACGACGCGCCGCATTGCCTGAAGCCATTGCACAATGGCCTCCTGGCCCAATTCCAGCATCAGGGTGGCGGGGGCGTAATAGATAATTAACCCACCGGGTTTTCTGATTAACCGCGCGGCTTCCAGCGGCAGGCGTAATAACGCGGCTTTCTGGGCCGGCAGGGTAAATAACGGCAGGCGCGCAACCGCCGCGCCGGGCAGGGTGCCGAGCACCTCCCTGGGGGGGGCGCCACTGCAAATCAGCGAAATATCAGTGCCTTGCGCCTGGCTTGCCACCACCTGGCGGCACAGCGCACGCGCATTCTCCTGCGTGTCACTGTTTACCCAGTAAAGGCCGCGCACCTGCATGACCGATAATTCATCCCAAAGCTGTTTAATACCGAAGGGAAATGATAGCGCCATGAAATTTTCTGCTTTATGAAAAGTTTGCGGAGGTAAAAACGGAAAAAACTTATAAATGAGTCTAACATTGCCATTTGTAATCACCAACTTTACGCCTAAAAAATAATGACCCGGTAACCGCGGCCCACGGCGGTTCTCCGGTTTTTTAGCGCCGTCTGGCGTGTTGTCCCGTTTAAGGTAACAGGTATGGATAATAAACATCAGCTTACGTTTCAGCCGGACGCCCCGGCTATTAGTGATGATTTTTATGTGCTGCGAAAGACATTTGAGATCCCCGCATTCCGTTATGTCGATATTTCCCGTGCATCACGTATCCCGGCATTATTGGCCCGCTGGCCGCTGTTGGGGGAATTGAGCGTGCAACCTGACCCAGCCATGCCGCCTGCCGGTGATGGGGAGCCTGTCTGAGATGCCGGTGATTGCCATTCAGGGGGTACGGGGCGGTGCCGGCGGCAGTGCCGTGACGGCCGGGCTGGCCTGGGCGCTGCATCAGCTGGCGGAGTCGGTGCTGGTGGTTGACCTCTCGCCGGATAACCTGTTGCGCCTGCATTTCAATATGCCGTTTACCGACGGACGTGGCTGGGCACAGGCGTTGCACAACAATCAGCCGTGGCAGAACGCCGCCCTGCGCTACAGCGGCCAGCAGGGCACTGTAGCGCTCGACCTGCTGCCGTTTGGCCGGGTGCCGCCGGGGCCATTGCCGGCGCACGTGCCGGACGTCGCTGCGCTCTGCCGTGCCGGGCACTACCAGTGGGTGCTGCTCGACCTGCCCGCCGGGCAGGAAAGCCCGCTTGCGTTGCAGGCGCTGGCGCAGGCTGACCGGCTGTTGCGGGTGGTCACCGCCGAGGGCAATTGCCATGCCCGCCTGCACCAGCAGCCCACCCCGGCCCACAGCGCGCTGCTGGTCAACCAGTTCACCCCGGCCAGCCAGCTCCAGCAGGATATTTTGCTGCTCTGGCAGCAGAGCCTGCCGGGGCTGCTGCCGTTTGTGGTACACCGCGATGAGGCGGTCAACGAGGCGCTGGCCGCCAAGCAGCCGGTAGGGGAATACCGTTCACACAGCCTGGCCGCCAAAGAGATGACGGTACTGGCCAACTGGTGCCTGATCAACCTGAAAGGGGGCGCGGCATGAACCCGTTACGGCTGTTCCTGATGCCGCCGGTGATGGCGGCGCTGCGCGCCCGTTACCAGGATTACCGCCGCCACCGGGCCGGGGTCGCGGCCAGCGCGCTGATGACGCTCTGGGTGGCGCTGGCCTGGCTGGTGCTGAAGCTGGAATCCCCGGTGTGGCAGCCGGTACGCGCCCACCCGCGCCACTGGTTCCCGCATATTGCGCCGCATAAGCCGCAACTGCTGGATGGCCTGCGCTATCTGTTGCAGGCGGGCTGGCTGTTGCTGACGCTGCCGGGGCGGCAGGTACGCACCCCGCGTGAACGGCGGCTGGTGCCAATCTACACCCGCTGGCGGCAACGGATGATTGAGCGGCTCAACCAGTTGCCGGCGCAGATCGGGGCCGGGCGACTGGCCAGAAAGGCGCAGCGGCAGGTCGGGCGGATGCCGCCCCTGCTGCGGCGGGTGCTGTATGGCATCACCTGTGCGCTGGCACTGGTGCTGGCGTGGTTCTGTATCTCCCAGCCGTTCGGCCTGTTTGCCCAGTTCACCTTTGTGCTGCTGCTGTGGGGCATCGCGATGCTGGTGCGCAACATTCCCGGCCGCCTGCCGACTTTGATGCTGATCGTGCTGTCGCTGACCATCTCCTGCCGTTACCTCTGGTGGCGCTATACCCAGACGCTGAACTGGGATGATTCCCTGAGCCTGATCTTCGGCCTGACGCTGCTGGTGGCGGAAACCTACGCCTGGGTGGTGCTGGTGCTCGGCTACTTCCAGACCATCTGGCCGCTGAACCGCAAACCGGCCCCGATGCCGGAGGACATCAGCACCTGGCCGCATGTGGATGTGATGGTGCCGACCTATAACGAAGACCTCAGCGTGGTGCGATCCACCCTGTATGCCGCGCTGGGGATGGACTGGCCCAAAGACAAGCTGGAGGTCTGGCTGCTGGATGACGGCAACCGCCCGGCGTTCCGCGCCTTTGCCGAAGAGATTGGCGTGCGTTATGTCGCCCGGCCTACCCATGAGCACGCCAAGGCGGGGAACATCAATAACGCGCTGAAACAGGCCACCGGCGACCTGGTGGCGATCTTTGACTGTGACCACGTGCCGACACGCTCCTTCCTGCAAATGACCGTGGGCTGGTTCTTCAAGGACAAGAAGCTCAGCATCGTCCAGACGCCGCACCATTTCTTCTCGCCCGACCCGTTTGAGCGCAACCTCGGCCGCTTCCGCCAGGCCCCCAATGAAGGGGCGCTGTTCTATGGGCTGGTACAGGATGGGAATGACCTGTGGGACGCCACCTTCTTCTGCGGCTCCTGTGCGGTTATCCGCCGGAATGTGCTGAATGAGATTGGCGGCATCGCAGTGGAGACGGTCACCGAGGATGCGCACACGTCGCTGCGGATGCACCGCCACGGTTACACCTCCGCCTATATCCGCATCCCGCAGGCGGCCGGGCTGGCAACAGAGAGCCTGTCGTCACATATCCGCCAGCGCATCCGCTGGGCGCGCGGCATGGTGCAAATCTTCCGGCTCGATAACCCGCTGTTCGGCAAAGGGCTGAAGCTCTCGCAGCGGCTCTGCTATGTCAACGCCATGATGCACTTCCTCGCCGGGGTGCCGAGGCTTATCTTCCTGCTGGCCCCGCTGGCGTTCCTGCTGTTCCACGCTTACATCATCTACGCCCCGGCGCTGGCGATTGTGCTCTATGTGTTCCCGCATATGGTACATGCCAGCCTCACCAACTCACGCATCCAGGGCAAGTTCCGCCATTCGTTCTGGAGTGAGATCTACGAGACGGTGCTGGCCTGGTATATCGCCCGGCCCACCACCGTGGCGCTGTTCCGCCCGCATGGCGGGGTGTTTGACGTGACGGCCAAGGGCGGGCTGGTGGAAGAGTCCTATGTGGACTGGAAAATCTCCCAGCCTTACCGGGTGCTGATGCTGCTCAACCTCGCCGGGCTTATTTTTGCGGTCTGGCGGTTCGTCTGGGGGCTGCCGGATGAGCGCTTCACCGTGCTGGTGAGCGTGGCCTGGGTTATCTACAACATGATTATCCTCGGCGGTGCCACGGCAGTGGCGTTTGAGGCGAAACAGGTACGGCAGGCACACCGCGTCGAGATCACGCTGCCGGCCGCGCTGATGCGCCCGGACGGCCATATGTTCCCCTGTACGCTGCGTGATTACTCCGACGGCGGCGTGGGGGTGGAGGTGGACGATGCCGCCGAGCACTTCCGCCGGGGGGAGAGTATTCACCTGCTGCTGCGGCGCGGCGACCAGGAGTTCATCTTCCCCTGTGTGATCACCCGCCAGTTCGGCAACCGGCTGGGGATGCACACCGATAACCTCACCGTGCAGCAACAGATCGATTTTGTGCAGTGCACCTTTGCCCGCGCCGATACCTGGGTTATCCAGGGCGACAGCTTCCCGGAAGACCGGCCGCTGGCCAGTTTGCGGGAGGTGATGGCGCTCGGCATCCGTGGCTATCTGCGGATGGCGGAACACCTGCCGGCGTTTATCCGCCCGGTGGTACAACTCTTTACTTCTCTTTTCGCTGGGGTGCTGTCACTGGTTCCCCGCGGCGTATCGGCTCTACCCGTGGCGCATGGGGCGCAACGGGCAGCGAACTCACCAAGATGATGACACCTATGATGAGACTATTGACCTGTTTTATTGCCGCCCTGTTCAGCCTGAATGCGATGGCCCGGCTTCCGGTAACGCCCCTGGCCGCCTCCCCGGAGACGGTAACCCCGGAGACCGGCAGCGCCCCGGCCCCGGTACGTGACAGGCAGATCGCTTTCCCGCAACTCGCGCCGCCGCCCGGTGCCTTTGTGCTGCGCGGTATCGCCCCGGAAGGGCAGATTGAGTTCGGGGTACGCAGTGACGAGGTAGTGACCCAGGCGACCCTGAACCTCCAGTTTACGCCGTCACCGTCCCTGATCCCGGTGGAGTCCCAGCTGAAGGTCTACCTGAATGACCAGCTGATGGGGGTGGTCGCCATCGGTGCCGATCAGCTGGGTAAACCCAACCAGGCCCAGTTGCCGATCGACCCGCGCTATATCACCGATTTCAACCGGCTGCGGCTGGTGTTTATCGGCCATTATCAGCGTATGTGTGAGAACCCGTCCAACAGCACCCTGTGGGTGGACATCGGGAAAGGCAGCTCGCTGGATCTGCGTTACCAGAAACTGCCGGTGGATAACGATCTCTCCCATTTCCCGGAGCCGTTCTTCGACGCGCGGGATAACCAGCCGCTGACCCTGCCGATGGTGTTTGCCGCCCAGCCCGGCCTCGGGATGCAACAGGCCGCGGCGAAACTCGCGTCCTGGTTCGGTACCCGCGCACAATGGCGCGGACAGCATTTCCCGGTGCTCTACAACCAACTGCCGGAGAGCCATGCGGTGGTGTTCGCCACCAATGACCAACGCCCCGATTTCCTGCGCGCACTGCCGCCGGTCACCGGGCCAACGGTACAGATGATGTCGCACCCCGATAACCCCTATGTGAAGCTGCTGGTGGTGATGGGGCGTAACGATCAGGACCTGGTGCAGGCCGTGACCGGCATCGCCCAGGGGAATGTGTTGTTCCGCGGGCAACAGGTGGCGGTGAATAAAGTCGAGCAACTCGCGCCGCGCCAGCCGTACGACGCGCCGTTCTGGGTACGTACCGACCGGCCGATGACCCTGGGCGAACTGAAAACCTATCCGGAACAGCTCCAGGCCGACGGTATCCAGCCTTACCCGATTGCGCTCAGCCTGAACCTGCCGCCGGATCTGTTCCTGATCCGCAGCTCCGGGATCACCATGCAGCTGAAATACCGCTATACGCCGCCGGAGCTGGCGAACACCTCCCGGTTGAGCGTCCACCTGAATAACCAGTTTGTGCGCGCCTTCACCCTGCAAACCGGCACCCGCGACAGTACGCAACTGCTGCGCCTGCCGCTGCTTGGCCTGTCAGAAGCGGGGCAGAAAGTCTCTATCCCGGCGCTGAAGCTCGGCGCGCTTAACCAGATGCGCTTTGACTTCGAATACACCTCGCTGATTTCCAGCAGCCGTACCGACCGCTGTGAGACCTTTACCAGCGTCAATAACCATGTGGTGGTCGACGACAGCTCTACCATCGACTTCTCCGGCTACCGCCACTTTATGGCCATGCCGGATCTGCGCGCCTTTATCAATGCCGGTTTCCCGTTCAGCCGGCTGGCCGACCTCTCGCAGACGCTGGTGCTGGTGACGCCGCAACCGCAACCGGCACAGCTGACGGCGCTGCTCGATACCCTCGGGCGCATCGGTTCACAGACTGGTTACCCGGCACTGGGGGTGACCATCAGCGATGACTGGGCGAAAGCGAAACAGGCGGATGCCGATATCCTGATGATTGGCGCACTGCCTGCCGACCTGCGCAGCGACAAGTCGATGAGCCTGCTGATGGACGCCACACAAGGCGCGGTGACGCAACCGAAACGGCAATCGCCGCTGCCGGATAACAGCGGGCCGGATGCTGATGCCCAGCCCGACAGCCGTACCACCATCAGCGCCGCTGACCCTGTGGCCGCGCTGGTGGGCGTGCAGTCGCCTTACCATGAGCAACGCAGCATTGTGGCACTCCTGGCAGATTCCACCGCCGGGCAAAGCCTGATGAATGACGCCCTGCAGGACAGCGGCAAACGCGCGGCGGTAAGCGGCTCGGTGGCCGTGGTGCGCGCCTCCGGGGTCAACAGCCTGCGGGTCGGCGATGTTTATTTCGTCGGCCACCTGCCGTGGTGGGAACAGGCCTGGAACATGCTGGCCACCCATCCGGGCTGGCTGGCTGTGATGGCCGCAGTGCTGGTGGTGCTGGTGGCATTGCTGCTGTGGCGTGCGCTGCGCCTGCTGAGCCGCCGTCGCGTGATCTCTGAGGATTAACCATGCGGACTTCTTTTCTGCGGCCGGTTTTGCCGCTGGCCCTGAGCCTGACGCTGATGCCGCTGGCCCAGGCGGTGGAGCAGGCCGTTGCGCCGCCGGCGGCCGGGGCCGTTTCCCCCGAAACCTGGCTGCTGGAGCAGGTACGGCTGGGCGAGGCGACCTTCCAGGACGCCCTGGTGCAGCAGTCCCTGCACCGGCTGGAGCTGATGAGCCCCAACAACCCGCAGGTGATCGCCGCGCACCTGCGGCTGGCGCTGCGCCAGGGCAATGTCCCGCAGGCGCAACAGCAGCTCACCAAATTACAACAGATCGCCCCGGATGCGGCGATCACCCGGCAGTCTGCGGTACTGGTGGCGCTGACCCAACCAACGGGCCGCCAGCAGCTGCAACAGGCGCGGTTGCTGGCGACCGCGGGCAGGCTGGTTGAGGCGCGCGCCGCCTATGACGCCGCCTTTAACGGGCCGCCGCCGGGCACCGATCTGGCGGTGGAGTACTGGCGGCTGGTCGCCCGGCTGCCGCAACAGGCCCCGGAGGCGATCCGGGCGTTGCAGGCACTGGACCAACAGACCCCCGGCAACAGCCAGTTACGGCTGGCGCTGGCGCAGATGCTGTTCAGCCAGAACCAGGAGGACGAAGGCTATGCGATGTTGCAGAAGGCGGCGCAGGATGCCACCGGGCGTGACGCCGCCGGGGAACTTTGGCTGGCCCGTATAAAACAGCAGACCGTGACGCCCCAGAGCCTGGCCGCGCTGGACCGCTACCTCACGGTGTTTGACAGCGGCGCACCGGCCACTGCCGGGCAGCAGGAGCGGGCGCGGCAACAGGCCATGCTGGCTGACCCCAATTATCAGGCGCGGCTGCGCGGGCTGGCACAGGTGGAGGGCGGCAGCGGCAAAGAGGCGATTGCGGCGCTGCAACAGGCGTTACGCGCCTCACCGGACGACCCGGATGTGCTGGGCGCGCTCGGTATCGCCTATGCGCGATCCGGCGACCGGGCGCGGGCGATCACGCTGTTTGAGCAGGCGCAAAAAGTCGATAACAACGGGTTCGAAGGCGACAAATGGATCAGCCTGATTAATTCCAACCGTTACTGGTTGCTGATTGAGCAGGGCGACAAGGCGTTACAGGCGAAAGACATCGCCGGGGCGGAGCGCGCCTACCAGCAGGCGGTGCCGCTGGAGAAAGAGGACCCTTATGCCACGCTGGGGCTGGGTGATGCCGCGCTGGCCCGCAACGATCCGGCCGCCGCAGAGCGCTATTATCAGCAGGCGCGGCGCATTGACCCGGCCAATGAAGGCGCGGTGCGCGGGCTGACCAACGTTTACCTGCAACAGTCCCCGGAGAAGGCGCTGGCGTTTATCAATGGCTTGTCGGCGGCGCAGCGCAAACCGCTGGCCGACACCCTCAACCGGTTGCAGGGCGATATACTGAGCGCGAAGGCCGATCAGTTCAGTCAGCAACAGCAGTGGCGTGAGGCGGCTGCCGCCTATGGTGAAGCCCGGCGTTATGTGCCGGATGACGTCTGGCTGGCGTACCGGCAGGCCGGGGCGCTGCGGCAGATCGGGCAGGGTGCGGAGGCGGACCGGCTGTTCCGTGATTTCATGGCTGCCCATCCGCCCGGCGAACAGCAAAACTATGCGTACGCGCTCTATCTCTCCGGCCAGGATCAGGATGCACAGGCGCTGGCGACCCTCAACCGCCTGCCGCGCGCCCAGTGGTCACAGAACATGAAGGAGCTTGAACAGCGGCTGCAACAGCAACAGACGCTAAATCGCGCCCTGGCACTGCGTGCCGCAGGCAACCGGGCGGCGGCCGAAGCCCTGTTACGCAGCCAGCCGCGCCAGACCGCCATTGACCTCACGCTGGCTGACTGGGCGCTGGAAGATGGGGACTACGCGGCTGCCCGCCAGGGCTATCAGGCGGTGCTTACCGCTGACCCTGCCAATCTGGATGCGCAACTGGGGCTGACGGATGTGGCGGTGGCGCAAGGTGACAACGTCACGGCGCGTACCCAGCTACAGCAGCTGGAGAGCCGCCCGGCAGACACCCTGACCCTTAACCAGCAGCGCCGCATCGCCACTGCCTGGCAGGCCGTGGGCGAGCCGCAACGTGCCGCCCGGCTGCTGACGGCGCTCAAACCGGCTGCCCGGCAGGCGGAGCCGGGGCTGACCCCGGCGCTGATCTTCCGGGACAGCGCCCGTATTGAACAGCAGCAGGGGCAGTATGCACTGGCGCGCGAGGATTACGGGCTGGCAATGGTCGCCAGCGGGATAACGCCCGCGGTGCCGCAAGACAATGACAGCTACACCCGGCTGACGCGCAACCAGGCCACGGATGACTGGCTGAAACGCGGCATCCGTGCCGATGCAGCAGACGCATACCGCCAGCAGGACGTCACCTTTACCCTCGACCATGACAACTCCGCCTCCAGCGGCACGCCGGGGTATTCCGATTTCAGCGCCAACACCACCATGGCGCAGGCCGATATGCCGCTCTATGGCGGCCACGCGTTTTTACGCAGCGACTATGTGCACATTGATGCCGGCACCTTTGAGACCAGCGACGGCAGCTACAGCGAAGATTTCGGGACCTGTTCCAGCGTCGCCTGTACCACCGACAGAAGCCAGACCGCCAGCGGCGCGAGCATTGCCGCGGGCTGGCGTAACGACCGCTGGAACGCCGACATCGGCACCACGCCGCTGGGCTTCGAGGTGGTCGACTGGGTGGGCGGCATCAGTTACAGCGGTGACTGGCGGCAGATTGGCTGGACGGCCACCGCCTCCCGCCGGCCGATCTCCAGCTCGCTGCTGGCGTTCGCCGGGGCCAAAGACCCGAACACCGGCACCACCTGGGGCGGGGTACGCGCCACCGGCATCAGCCTGAGCGGCAGTTACGATCAGGGCGAGGCGAACGGCGTCTGGAGCGATCTCAGCGTCCACCAGATCACCGGCAAAAACGTCGAGGACAACCAGCGTGAACGCCTGATGGCCGGTTACTACTACAAGGTGATTAACGAGGACAACCGCCGCGCCACCATTGGCCTCAACAGCATGTTATGGCATTACCAGAAGGATCTCAGCGGTTACTCGTTGGGACAGGGTGGTTACTACAGCCCGCAGCAATACTTCTCCCTGGCGGTGCCGGTGAACTATCGCCAGCGCACCGAGAACTGGTCATGGCAGCTGGGCGGGTCGGTATCGTGGTCACGCTCGAAAACCGAGAGCCAGCGCCGCTACCCGCTGGGCGGGCTGATTCCCACCGCCTACACCAACCGGGATGACGTCAGCGAGGGCAGCAGCAGTACCGGCATCGGTTACACGTTGCAGGCGCAGCTTGAGCGGCGGCTCACTTCCCACTGGACGCTGGGCGCCGGGGTTGATATCCAGCAGGCCGAGGATTACACCCCGAGCCATTTCCAGATCTATCTCCGTTATTCCGTCGGCGGCTGGCAAGGGGATCTGGATACTCCGCCACAGCCTTTGACACCGTATGCGGATTTTAAATAACAACAGGCGCTGAAAGGCGCCTTGCTTATACATCCTAAGGAATCCGTAATAATCTCTATTTTTAGTTACAGCATACTAACAATGCATTATAACTCTCACCTGTTACTTATGATGGTAAAAAAGGGCGCCAATAACCAGAGGGATAAGACCCGCAAATGAAATCGGGCTTTATTAAGGAAACCCGTAAATAGAACCCGTAACGTTATCTACTAATAACAAAAATGTTATTCATAAAGTCCTTTAGGAAATGATCTGCATCAAGAAGAAGGCGATATTGTCGGGTAGGATAAAAATGGTTATATGAAAAATTAATGTCTGATCTGCGGAAAATGAAACATGATTTATGGAAAAGCTGAATTAAAAATTGAAGGGAAGTTATATGAAAAGAAAGGCAATATGGACAGGTGATACCACCTCTCATGGCGGAACCTTACATGAAGGTCATGCCCAGTACACTTACAATAACAGCAACCGGGCGGTATTGGTCGGGCATAAGTTCTGGTGCCCACAATGCTGCTGCTGGTCTGAATTTATTGAAGGTTGCTCAAAAGGAAATATTTTTGGGGCAAAGCGTGTCATGCAAGGACATCGTGCAACATGCGGTGCCACGGCTATTCATACACAAGGAATTCACCATACCTGTGAATGTGATTGCGAAAGCGCGGAAGCCAGGGAACGAACTAAAGACGCAGAATCCCGCCAGTCTGCCAGACAGAATCAGGAAGAGGGGGGGTATTCTCATACTTTTAGTATTCATCACCATAGTGAAAAGCCTATTAACTATCTGGTATTCAGTGAGCAATCTTTATTGGATATGGGCAGTGCAGTGTTAAGTCCTTATAGTGGTGCTACATTAACGAAAATAAAAACCGGAGAGAGTGAGAAGGTTTACATTGCATTACAGGCACCAAAGCCTTTGCTTAAATGAGGAGGGAATATGGCAATAAAAATTCCTTATTACGGGAGTCTGTTATCAGACACCTACTTTCTTATGCAATCTGATAAAACACGACGGGATGATGTTAACTCATCATCTAATGTTACATTACAGCCTATGGAAATAACGGCCATATCGCATGCAATGCATAAAATGGGGTGGAAACGGGCTGCTAAATTTATGGAAAGATGGCTGACAACGCCCGCCTGGAAATGCCCAGATGCATGGAAAGAGGGCTCAGCATTACCACCATCACTTTATATCCCTGATCAGCATTGTGATGATGAAACAATAACTATGTCATGGCTGATGCAATATTCCCATGCAAAAGAAGCCAGAGAAGAGCTTTTGAGCAAGCGGGCTTTCTCTCAGGCAGGAATGAGTCAAACAGCAAAAAGGCTTAAAATGCTTGGTTGGCAAGGGAAAGGCTCTTATACTTTTGGAAGAAGAAATATTTTTGGCCGACCTGATATGTCAGCAAGAGAAGTAGAACAATATTACCAGAATAACTATATTGCTGTTGCAGATAATATACTTACTCACGTTTTATTTGATACGCTTGATGATGTTTATGGGGCATTAGGCACCTACAGTTTAAAGTCTACAGTCATTGGTACTGCATTCAGAGGTACAGATAATAAAATATATTTACAATCTGATTACGTTGGTGTTTATGTGAAAGATTATTACGATTTCAATAATAATAGGTTAGATCAAAGTCTAGGATTTTGGACTGAAGATGGGATTTTAGTACGCTCAGAATCTCTTATGTCTAAAGTAAGAGGCAATACAATATACAAGGGTAATAAGTTAAAAAAAGTATCAGAGTTTCATAACTCTGACTTTCTGAAGTATCGTGAGAAAACTAATAAAGGTGGTGATTTTATCGTCTTCTCCGATGTCATGTGGATCAAGCATGAGGGGATATACCCTATCCCTTGGGATTAACCAATAATGGGATGAACAATATTATCAACCAGATACCATAAAAAATAGAAACTTGAAATATAAAAGCAGAGCAGGCAATAAAGGAACCTTGATTTTATCGCCTGTTTCTTAAGCACCAATGCACAGAAAAAAAGCATATAGAGAATGATACCTCCCCAGGAGGGCAGTATAGTATTCAGAGGAAGTGCGCCAGAAAGCGCTCCTCGATAGGGGAACAGGTAAATATAGGCGAGTGCAGGTGAAACAAGAAGAATCAGCGGAAAGAGTAACGTATAGAAATTCCCAAAGCGGGGAAGTCTCGTTATCTTCGTGAAAGCTTCACATCCCACCCAGGCAATAAGACTGCCAACGATTAGTGCGATAATATTTGCAAAATACATGCTTAAATTCCTTTTTCTGATGCCGCTATTTAACCCTATTTGCAGGGTGTAAATCTTTTTTCTCCTTGATAGGCATGTGAGCCACTGCACATAATCTACACGTCAGATCGATTTTAACATTCCATTATTAATTACAACATTCTATTCACTTACCACATCTGACAGTGCCTCCGATTAGCCCAATCTCTGGGATAAGAAAATCATCCTCTATAACAGCCTGACAGCCCAAAAAGCGGGCAGGAAGCGGGCAGGGTGCGCGTAAACGCGGCGGATTGATGGAAATACCGGCATATTTTTATCGGCCAGCGCCATCCATCGCCTGAAAACAGGCTTTTTCGGCGTGCGTTACGCCAATTCTGCTGGGGTTTTGGGTGCCGCCTATTGGCAGATTTCACGTAGCGCGATCGGCATTCCGGGTGTTTTACTTAACGGGATATCACCAGGCATATGGACTGGCGACGTCCAAGATAAAAGCAGCCTGCGTTACGGCGTCAGGTAATGAAGAAAAAACGTGTCGCGGGCGTTATTGCAAAACCTCAGGGGAACAGGCCGGAGATTATCTGTGCCGGTTATCCTGGAGAACCTGAACCAGGCGGACGTTAAAGCATGGTGTTGTTACGTTGCGGCATGGAAACATCGCAAGCGCAGTGGGTCTAGAGCATATAGAACGTCTCGGCTATGCAGGGTGTCGCTGAGGGCATCGATCCGTAAGTGCACGTGGCCAGAAACGCCGGCCATCAGAATAATAATGCCAGAATACGTGACAACGTCACTGAGGAGTTTGCTGCAAAGATTGCTGCATAGTGTGATCCTGAAAATTGCCCTCTGAGCCAGGTTAACCCGTGTCGGATTCATGATAAGCCCATGATGGCAAAGGCCAAACAGCCGGGACTGCCGTAGCGTTACTAAGGTGCACATAATGTATATTATGTTAAATAAGGTATTTGCCTCCCGCTAGATCAGGATACCTGATTACTCCCTGGCTGCCTGTTGTCCCCCCATACCCCTGCATGGTTCTGAACTTTTCTCTGGCCCGGTGGCTCTGTCTCATCCCTTCCCTTTTGTGCGCCTGCCCGCAAAAAGCCAAATCTTATGGCCGCAGTGCATGGACGGCCCGGCTTTCACGGCATGATGTCCGGTGACGTATTCACTCAAGGACACTGCCATGCGCAAAGATGATCTGCTGACCTTCCTGATGAACCAGACTGATTTCTTTAATCCCGCCGATCGCAGCGAGGTGTTTACCGCGGCCTACCTGGCCCGGCGTTTTGGATTGCAACGCAATACCGCCAGCCACTACCTGAATCAATGTGTGGCTCAGGGCTTGCTGATTAAGGTCAACACCCGTCCGGTTTACTTCCTGCACCGCCAGGCGTTTGAGCAACAGTTTTACCCGCTGTCGAAACCGGCGTATGCAAGTATGGAGGAACTGCTGGCCGACAACCAACAGCCGCCCGCAGTACATGACCATTTTGCGCTGCTGATCGGCTATGACGGCTCGTTGAAAAAGCCAATCGAACAGCTTAAAACCGCCCTGTTCTATCCGGATGGCGGCCTGCCGTTGCTGATCACCGGTGACAGCGGCACCGGCAAAAGTTACCTCGCGCAGCTGATGCACCATTACGCCATCAGCCAGGCACTGATTGAGCCGGACGCGCCCTTTATTACCTTTAACTGTGCACAATATGCCCACAACCCGGAGCTGCTGGCCAGCAACTTGTTCGGGTATATAAAAGGTGCGTTTACCGGCGCAGTCACCGACAAACCGGGGGCGTTTGAAGCCGCCCACGGCGGGATCTTATTTTTGGATGAAGTACACCGGTTACATGCCGAAGGCCAGGAGAAACTCTTTACCTGGCTCGACCGGGGCGAAATCTATCGCGTCGGGGAGACCGCCCGCGGCCATCCGGTCTCGGTCAGGCTGATTTTTGCCACCACTGAAGAGATCCACAGCACCTTTTTAACCACGTTTATACGCCGTATCCCTATCCAGGTGGTGCTGCCGGCGCTGGAGAGCCGGGGCCGGAAAGAAAAAGAGAGGCTGATCCTGCAATTTTTCTGGCTGGAGGCGAAAAAAGTCGCCCGGCGCTTAAGCCTCAGCCCGCGCCTGCTGTCAGTAATGACGCACTATGTCTATCGCGGCAATGTGGGGGAATTAAAAAACAGCGTGAAATATGCGGTGGCCTCCGCCTTCGCCACACAGAACAGCCGGGATGCATTGCGGATCTCGATTCATGACCTGCCGGAAACGCTGATGGCGCACATCCCGGCACTCAACGATATGCCTACCGGCAACGCCGGGGATATTGTGCTGGATCAGGAGACCCACCAGCCCTGGCTCCTGCATCACCACGACCCGCTGACCCTGCTGATCGGCGATACCCAGCGCACCATCCTGACACAGTTTGATGGGTACCGCGCCGGGCACACCGGGTGGGAGGCGTGTGAAAAGCGTATCGGCCATGAGATCGACATGCTGTTTGACCGGCTGGTATTTGATAACCGTGACCGCAGCCACTCCCAGATGCTGTTGCTGACCACCAGCCAGGTGCGTGATGAGTTCTACCGGCTGGAGAAAAGTTACCATATCCACTTCAACGGCAATGGCATCTACGCCCTCGCCCACTACCTGACCCACTGCCCCCATGGCGCCCCGCCCCCGGCGCAGGTTGAATTGTGCCGCCAGTTCACGGCCTGGCTGGGGCAGAAATACCCGTTGCTGACGCTGTTCGGGCAGGAGGTGCTGGCCGCCGTGGCACGCAGGCTGGATATCCAGACACAACCTGTTGATCTGGTTATGCTTATCCTGTGGCTTAACAACCTCGGTGTACAGAACAATGCGCTGGTAACCAAAGCCGTGATCCTGGCGCATGGTTACGCGACCGCCAGCAGCATCGCCAACGTCGCCAACCGGTTACTCAAGCAGAATGTGTTTGAGTCATTTGATATGCCGCTGGATGTGACGCCGGAAGCGATCGCCCAGGAAGTCATGGCCTATCTGGCACGTAACCCCCTGGCTGCGAGCCTGATGATCCTGGTGGATATGGGCTCGCTGACCGACATCCACCGCTACTTTACCCACGCCCTCACGACGCCGGTGGCCATCATTAATAATGTCTCAACCCGGATGGCGCTGTATGTCGGCGAACGTATCCTGCACGGCGACCCTCTGGAGGAGATTGCCGCGCAGGTCACGGGCGATCTGCCCATTGAGCAACAGATCATCTGGCCATGCCGCAATAAGCCCAGGGCGATTATCACGACCTGCGCCACCGGCATCGGGGCCGCCACCAACCTGAGTACCCTGCTGAAAGCGAGTATCCCGGCAGAGCTGGCGATTGATGTCGTGGCGTATGAGCATGACGTTTTGACGGATGCCGACCGGCGGGCCGCGATCTTCTCCCGCTTTGAGGTGCTGGCTATCGTCGGCACGCTGGACCCGCAACTCCCCGCTATCCCTTACCTGTCGCTGGAGACGCTGATTGCCGGCCGGGGCGGCGACATCGTGATGGGGATTTTCCGTGGTTTGGTTGACCCGGAAGGCGTCGCTGAGATTAACAACCTGATCATTAAGAATTTTTCACTGCGGCGGGTCATTGAGTCCGTCACCATTCTGGATACCGGGAAAGTGATTAATCAGGTGGAGCAGTTCTTTATGCGTTATGAGCACCTGACCGGGATGCAGATCGCGAATGATAAGAAAGTCGCGCTCTATATCCATATCAGTTGCCTGATCGAGCGGCTGATCCGCCAGGCGGCGATTCAGTCCTGGCCGGTGAACCGTGAACAGTGTCAACGTCGTTACCTGATTCCGCTGCGGGAGGCCTTTAGTGTCATTGAGGGCAGTTACAGTGTCAATATTCCCGACGCTGAGCTTTATTACGTGCACGATATTCTCAATAGTGCGACGGAATTTATTCAATACGATCAGGAGTTTTAACTGCTGGTGCCCGCCTGCCCCGCACGCCGACACTTTATCTGGCATGGGGGTTGCAATAATGCTGTTAAGCCATGTCTATGTTGAGGTCAGGATGAAACGTCACTATGTATTTGCCAGCCACGGCCGCTTTGCTGAGGGAATATTGCATTCTGTCGAACTTATTTTAGGTAAACAGGCAAATATCCATACGCTGTGCGCCTATCTGGAAGAAGAGGATGTCACCGCGCGTATTGATGCGTTAATGAACGCGTTTAGCCAGGAGGATGAGGTCATCATTCTGACCGATATTTTCGCCGGCAGTATTAATAATGAATTTATCCGCTTTATTCACCGCCCCCAGGTTCATTTAGTGGCCGGAATGAATTTACCCCTGATTATTGAGATGTTGATTGCGCCCCCCGGCGGGGACACCGCAGCGTTAATTGAGGAATCGTTGAACAATGCGCGGGAAAGCATCCAGTACTGCAACCAAACCCTTCATTCTGTTGAGTTAACTGACCGGGATTTTTAACCAGGAGAGCCACATGATCACACTGCTGCGGGTCGATCACCGTTTATTACATGGTCAGGTCGCTTTTTCATGGACCCAGTATATCGGGGCCGACTGCATCCTGATTGCCAATGACAGCGTGCCCAATGATGAATTACGCAAGACCACCATTAAGCTGGCCAAACCCCCGTCGGTAAAACTGGTGATCAAAACGATTGCTGACGCGGCAGAGGCATTAAAAAGCGGCGTCACGGATAAATACCGCCTGTTTATTGTGGTTGAATCCGTCAGGGATGCCTGGCGGCTGGCGAAAGCGTTCCCTGATATTACCAGCATTAACCTGGGCGGCGTAAAAGCCAGGGAAGGAAGCCGGACAATTTCAAAGGCGATTAATTTATTGCCGGAAGAGATTGCCCAACTGAATGAATTAATCCAGGCGGGCACGGAAGTGGAAATCCGGCAGGTGCCCAATGACCGGAAAATGTTATTTAACGAGTGTGTCTGATTCCAGGGGGAAACAATGGTAGAGGCACTGTTGCTTGGGCTGGTCGCATTTATTGCGCAGTCAGAATATGCGCTTGGCACCTCCCTGATTTCGCGCCCTGTGGTTACCGGGCTGCTGACAGGGCTGGTGCTCGGCGATGTACAGACCGGGATCATCATGGGGGCGACGCTGGAGCTGGCGTTTATCGGGTCATTCTCTGTCGGGGCGTCGATCCCGCCGGACGTGGTGACCGGCGGCATTCTGGGGGTGGCGTTTGCCATTACCTCCGGCGCCGGCACTGAAACGGCCCTGCTGCTGGGGTTGCCGATCGCCACGCTGACGCTGGTGCTGAAAAATATCTATCTCGGGCTGTTTATCCCGCTGCTGAACCAACGGGCGGATGCCTATGCCGCACAAGCGGATACGCGCGGCATTGAACGGATGCACCTGGTGGCCGGGTTCGGCATGTCGCTGATGCTGGCGGCGGTGGTCACCTTCTCCTTCATGGTGGGCAGTGATGCGGTGAAATCGCTGCTGGAGGCGATCCCGGCGTTCATCAAACATGGGCTGAGTGTCGCTACCGGCATTATCCCGGCACTGGGCTTCGCCATGCTGGCGCGGCTGCTTATCACGAAACAGGTTGCGCCCTACTTCTTCCTGGGCTTTGTCCTGATGGCCTACCTGAAAATCCCCGTGACGGGCATTGCCATCCTCGGCGCGATTATCGCCGTGATCATGGTGAACATGACCCGTCTGAACCCACGCACCGCAACGGTACAAGGAGCCGGGCATGACAATGAAGATGATTTCTGAGGAGCAGGCGGTTGAAACCGTTGAGCCGCACCAGGCGCTGTCGGCGAAAGAGCTGCGCCGCGTATTCTGGCGCTCGTTCCAGATGGAGTTTTCCTGGAACTATGAACGGCAGATGAACCTGGCGTTTGTCTATGCGCTGATCCCGGTGCTGAAAAAGCTCTACCCGCGCAAAGAGGATCTGGCCGGGGCGCTGAAGCGGCACCTGGTGTTCTTTAATACCACACCGCACATCGTCACCCTGATCCTCGGCATCACCGCGGCGATGGAAGAGAAGAACAGCCACCAGCGGGACATGGATGCCGCCTCGGTCGACAGCGTCAAAGCGTCGCTGATGGGGCCGCTGGCCGGGCTGGGGGATTCGTTTTTCTGGGGCACCCTGCGCCTGATTGCCACCGGGATAGGCACCAGCCTGGCGCTGAAAGGCAGTCTCCTGGGGCCGTTGCTGTTCCTGCTGGTATTTAACGTGCCGCATATTGCGCTGCGTTACCTCTTTACGCGCTGGGGCTATGTGCTGGGCACCGGGGTACTGCAACGGGTGCAACAGAGCGGGATGATGGAGAGCCTGACGTTCGGGGCCGCCATCATCGGGCTGATGGTGGTCGGCGGCATGACGGCCTCGATGATCGACATTACCATCCCGCTGGCCTTCGGCAGTGGTGACGCCAAAACCCAGGTGCAGTCGATCATCAATGAGGTGATGCCCTGCCTGCTGCCGTTGCTGAGTTTTGGCCTGGTTTACTGGCTTTTGGGGAAGAAGGTGAAACCTTTAGCGATTTTGGGCGGCATGGCCGTCGTGGGTATCGCCGGTTCCTGGCTGGGCATTCTTTGAGGGAAATATCATGAGCACATCTTTGCTGAACACCCCGACCATGCTGACCTATATCTATGACGAACCCAACGCGCTGGCGAAAATCGTCCGGGAATACGCGCATACCCTGCTGCCGTTAACTGAGCACCTGCGCGGGCGGCAGATAAACACCGTCATGATGCTGGCCACCGGCTCCTCCTATAACGCCGCACTGTGCGCCCGCTGCTATTTTGAGGATACCTTCGGCATTCTGGTTGAGATTAAAGAGCCGTACCACTTCACCCACTATGAACGGGTTAACCCGTCCACCTCGCTGGTGCTGGCGATATCCCAGAGCGGCAAAAGCGCCTCGACGCTGGCCGCGATGCAAAAGGTTCAGGCGGCGGGCATCCCGGTGTTCTGCCTGACGTCAGATCCCACCAGCCCGGCCGCGCAGGCCGCTGACGGGGTGCTTGACCTTAATACCGGCATTGAGCGCGTCGGGTTTGTGACCAGGGGGTTTAGCGCCACCGTGCTGAACCTGCTGTTGATCGCCCTGCTGATTGCCGGACATCAGGGGGTAATCAGCCCCACGGCGGCGCAGGCTGAGCGCCGGGTGCTGCAGGATCTGGCTCAGGCGCTGCCGGGGGTGATTGAAAAAAGTGAAGCCTTTATCCGGCGTCACCACCGTGCCTGGCAGGCCGCGTCGCGCTATGTGGCGATTGGCTATGGCGCGCTGGTCGGCGTTGCGCGGGAGGCGGAAACCAAATTCACCGAAACCGTGCGGCTGCCCGCCAGCGGGGTTGAGCTGGAAGCCTATATGCATGGCCCCTACCTGGAGGCGAACCCCTCGCACCTGCTGTTCTTTATTGAGGATACGCACAATAGCCGGTTACGGGCGCTGCGCGATTACATGCAGCCCCATGTCAGCCAGGTGTTCACGATAACGCTGGATGATGATGACGCGTCTGACACCGTATTGTCGCTGGGGGTGCCGCTCAGCCACCCGCTTTCCCCGCTGCTGTTGGTTGTGCCGTTCCAGTTACTCTCTTTCCATCTCGCCGCCCTGCGCGGGGTGGATCTCAGCCTCCGTATTTTTGATGACTTTGACCGGGTGTTAAAGAGCAAAATCTAAGTCCACCTTCAGGAGAGATACATCATGTTAGGGTTTAACCAAGACGAGTACCTGACCAGTGCCCGTGAGATCATTGCTGCGCGCCGGACGGCGGAACAGGTCGCTGACGCGATCCACACTGCCGGGTTCAGCAACCTCTTTTTTGCCTCTGTGGGCGGCTCGCTGGCCCCGATGATGGCGATTCAGGAGTTTGCCAAGGAGATGACCAGCCTGCCGGTGTTTACCGAACAGGCGGCGGAGCTGATTGCGAAAGGCAATAAAAAGCTCACCCCTGATTCGGTGGTGATTACGCTGTCAAAATCGGGCGATACCCAGGAGTCGGTGGAGATAGCCCGCTGGTGCCGTGAACAGGGCATCCGGGTGGTGGCGATTACCCGTGAGGCGAATTCCCCGCTGGCACAGGCCGCGACCTGGCATATCCCGATGCGCCATAAAAACGGCGTGGAATTTGAGTATATGCTGCTGTTCTGGCTTTTCTTCCGCCTGCTTTCCCGGCACGGCGATTTTGACGCGTACGCGCAGTTTGCCGACCAGCTGGAGGTGCTGCCGGATAACCTGTTGCGGGCCAAACGCCAATTTGATGGCCGGGCAGCAGAAATCGCCCGTCGTTACCATCAGGCGGACTACATGATGTGGGTCGGCGGCGGGGAAATGTGGGGGGAAGTCTATCTGTTCTCCATGTGTATTCTTGAGGAGATGCAGTGGAAGCGTACCAAGGCGGTGAGTTCAGCGGAGTTCTTCCACGGTACGCTGGAGTTGCTGGAAAAGGAGACGCCGCTGTTTCTGGTGAAGGGCGAAGGGCCATGCCGGGCGCTGGATGACCGGGTTGAACGCTTCGCAGAGAAAATTGGCGTACAGCCGGTGGTGATCGACCCGCGCGATTATGCGCTGGAAGGCATCGATCATGCGTTCCGCCGGTTGATGGCGCCCTGCCTGGTGTCGACGCTGCTGGTAGACCGGCTGGCAGCCCACTTTGAGCACCAGACCGGCCACAGCCTGGATATCCGCCGTTATTACCGCCAGTTTGAGTATTAATCCTTTTACCGGGGGCGCTGGTGCCCCTGGTTTTTCTTTGCCCTGCGCACCTTATCCCGTCGTATCCCGTCGGTTACCCCTTGGAGATCACCGCCTCTCCAGGGAAATCCCCTTCTCTGCCTGACATTCAGACACTTATAAAGCATTATGCCGCTGGGTGATGGGTGACACTGTCACTTAACCCTGCTTTCGCAGCCCGCTAAGCGAACATAAAAACCAGCATTGCGTGACGTTGTCACAGAAAAAGCGGGCATTTAAGAGCGGGAATGCCCGGCAGTGAGAACGGATCAGGGTGATGGCGGCAACCACGCCGCCAGGAAGAGACAGCACCGGCCGAGTAAGCCGGTGCTGTTCAGGTTACGGCGTCCCTGCCGCTGAGACGCGCCAGACGATGTTACCGGCATCATCGGCGATCAGCAGACCGCCCTGCTGGTCTTGCGCCAGCCCGACCGGCAGGCCGCGCACTTCTTTCTGGTCATCCGTCAGGAAGCCGGTGACCACGGGTTTTGGTTCACCTACCGGTTTGCCGTCACGGAATGCCACCCACGAGACGCGGTAACCGTTCAGCGGTTTGCGGTTCCAGCTGCCGTGCTCACTGACAAACGCCCCGCCGCGGTACTCCGCCGGCAGGTTGGTGCCGGTATAGAACAGCAGGCCGAGCGGTGCCACGTGGGAGCTGAGGGCGTAATCCGGCTTAATCGCCTTCTCGACCAGATCCGGCCGCTGCGGGCGGACGCGCTGGTCAATGTGCTGGCCGAAATAGCTGTACGGCCAGCCGTAGAAACCGCCCTCCTGCACCGAGGTCATGTAGTCCGGCACCAGATCGGCCCCGATCTCATCACGCTCGTTGACAATCGCCCATAACTTGCCGGTCTGCGGTTCCCACTGCAAACCGGTGGGGTTACGCAGGCCGCTGGCGTAGATGCGGCTCGCCCCGCTGGCGACGTCCACCTCCAGCACGGCGGCGCGGCGGTACTCATTGCCGAGGCCGTTCTCGGTGATGTTACTGTTGGAGCCGATCCCGGCATAGAGCTTGGTGCCGTCGGGGCTGGCCAGCAGCGCTTTGGTCCAGTGGTGGTTAATCGGCCCGCCGGGCAGATCCGCCAGCTCTTCGCCCGGATCGGTGATCTGGGTCGCGCCGGGCGTATAGGGGTATTTCCTGATGGCGTCAGCATTGGCGACATACAGCGTGTTACCAATCAACTGCACGCCAAACGGTGAGTAAAGATGCTCCAGGAAAATATGCTTCTCCCAGGTCCCGTTGTTATTGCGCAGCAGCGTGATGCGGTTGCCGCCCGGCCCGCCCTTGCCGGAGGACTGCTGCACCACCCCCATGATCAGCTGCTTCGGCCGGTTCGGCGTTTTCGACGGGCCGTTGGCCTCGACCACCAGCACATCATTATTCGGCAGCACATAGAGCTGGCGCGGGTGCATCAGCCCCTCAGCCACCCGTTCAATCTTCAGCCCGGCGGGCACTTTCGGGGTTTCCCCCGCTTTCCAGGACACGCCGCTCGGCACCTGCATCGGCGGCAGCAGGAAGTTTTTCGCTTCCGGCAATTGCGGGTCGGGGCCGACCTGTTTGTTTGGGTCAAGGGTGCCGCCGTCATCACAGCCGGCCAGGATCACCGAAAGCGCCAGAAGGGAAAGCGTTCGCAGGTTGCTCATCGTGTGACTCCTTGAATCTTCGCGGTTCCGTGGGTACGCAGGGCCAGTTGCAGGTTGGCAAACGCCAGCAGCAGCACCACCAGCGTGGATAGGATCACCCCTTCCGGCACCACGGCGTAGGCGTCGCGGCTATGGATAAAGGCGTTCACAATCGCCAGCACCACCGCCAGCGCATTGGCCCAGAAGTGCACTTTCACCGGCGAGCTTTGCGGGTAGGCATGGCCGACCCACACCTGCACCAGATTAATCAGCCGTGGGATGATGGCGAGCAGCAGCCCCAGCACAATCAGCCAGCTGGCCGCGTGCGTCCAGAAAAGGTCATAGGTGGTGGCGTAAATAATATCGAAAATCCAGGCGGCGGTGAAAAAGCCGAATGGAAGCGGGTTAAGCAACTCATACAGCGCCACAGCGGGCGCAGAGCGGCGGGGTGTGCTGCCGGTGGAGGCCATTCATAAACTCCTTATCAAAGGGGATAGCCGGTCTGGCCAATCCCAGTCGTTCACACTCAGTAGGTGATACTGACACCGTGGATCACAACAAGCAGAAAAGCCGGGCGCACGGGGGGAATTCACCGGCACCGCCATTAACTATAGAGGAAAAACCAGAAATGCCAGGGAGATCAGGTGATTGATGGGGCCAGAGACAGCCCTGCCGCCGAAAACCGGTGAAAAAGGCCCCGTCACAATGGAAAACAGTACGCAAAACGTGACGCTGTCACAGGATTGTCATTAAGGCTGTGCGGCGGCGGCGTAGACTCCGGGCTGCCCTGCCGGAGGATTGACCTGGGCAGGATACCGGGCTTAAGGATGCTGGGCTTAAGGATGAAAGTTTTTATGTATGCACACAGGATAATAAATAACAGGCTGGTTCTTTTTGAAGGGGGAAGCTCAATGCATCATATGCTGGGCACTGATTTGTATACTCAGTCGGTGCGGGTGGTCAGTTTTTATGATCACAAACAGGAGAAACAGAACCCGCACAACCTATTTAAAAGGCCTGAGGATGCACCTGCATTATCTTTGCGTGAGCTTCATTATTTATACAGTACCTTGATTGATATCATGTTTACGATAGCGAAAAATGAGAGAATCCATCTTCTGTATTTTGTCGCAGAAAATGAGCAACTTAACGCAATTTATACGCGATACCTTAGAAAATTTTCAGAACGACACAACCTTATCAGTTTCATCAAAGGAGCATCTTATGCGATATGGACGCCGGGCAGCCCAGCCTGAGGAAAAAATCGATTATCAGGCCATTCGCGCGGGGAAAGCCGCGATGGTAAAACGCTTTATGGCAGCGAAAGCGGAGGCTGAACGCCAGGGCAACGTTGTGATTAAACCTTTGTGATGCGGGTGGCGCAAAAAGCGATTTGTTGGGATACCTTTTTGCGCACACAAGCCTTTTGCGTACTCTGGAAAGCGGCCGCCACGCGGCTAAGCAGCCGCCCGCCCCTCACACACTGTGCGCCGGTTGCCTCGGCAGGGTAAACGCATTCAGCGAGCGCAGCACCGCCAGCTGTTTCACCATCCAGGGGCTGAAGGCCCAGGGGACGGCGGCGGCCCCTTCATAGAGCGACTCCAGCGTCACCCACTGGTAGTCCATCACTTCACTGTGGCGCGGCGTGGGGGTGCTATCGGTATAGGCACGGAAAATCGGGCAATACTCGTTCTCCACAATGCCGGAGGCGTCAGTGGCGCAGTACTGGAAGTTATCAGTGATTAACGTCACCTCCTCCACCTGCAACCCTATCTCATACAGGCAGCGCCGGTTTACCGCCGCTTCCATGTTCTCCCCTAATTGTGGGTGGCCGCAGACGGAATTGGTCCAGACCCCCGGCCACGCCACTTTATTGATGGCCCGGCGGGTGATCAGCAGCTTGCCTTCGGCGTTGAAGATGTAGCAGGAAAACGCCAGATGCAGTGGGGTATGCGCGGTGTGAACCTGCGATTTATCCATGATCCCAATGTGTTGATGGTTGGCATCCAGCAAAACCACATGTTCCGTTGCACGATTATTCATTACTCACCTTTCTGGCATCCGGCTGACGGGCAGCACGCGCGGTCAATTTAGGATTAATGCTATAGAAAGTATAGGAGAAAGGGATCCCCGGCGCGAACCTTTTCCCGAAACCAAAAACGATTTCCCGAAACGAAACACCAGCAAACGTAAGAAAATACGTCTGCCCCGGCCGCTCTTTACGACAAGCGATTTTTAACGCCGGTGCACGGGCCAACCAGCCGGGCTGTCAGCGGGAAAACGCGCTCCCCCCCTGTAAGCAAAGAGAAAAAGCCCGCACTGCGGGCTGAAGAAGGGATTACTCAGAGGTATGCCGGGGGGACGATAACCGGAAACTGAACGTTTTCGACTGGCAAGGCGCCAGCCGGCCGACGTCACCGGGGGCTTGCGGTGGGGTTGCCAGCGGCTGCTCGTCCATCGCGGTTTCCTGCCAGTACGTGATCGGGTGCGCGCTCGTCAGGTGCCCGCTGAGCGGCTGCTGCTCATCGGGGTTGTAGACCCGGATCACCAGCTCTTCCCGGTCTTCCGCTTTTTTCAGCGCACTCAGCACCGGGCCGCTCTCCGCCATCGCCAGCAGGCTGTAGTGGCGTGGGGTGCAAAACGGGGCCGGGTTGAGTTTCATCGCATCATAGGGGATTTTGTTATAACAGCGGATCGGCGTCATGGCGGCGCGCGCCTGTTGCATCACCCCCGCGGCGAGCGGATCACCACTGAAGCTGAACAAACTGAACGCACACTGCAACCGGCCGCGCATCTGGGAATCCGGCGTCGGCAGGCTGATACCGGAGGGCCGCCCCGGCCGTAACAGCAACGATGCCTTGCCCAACATACCGACCGAGCGGAACAGTGTCAGCGCCAGAGTACTGTGATCGGAATTGTTATGGCGATCGCTGATGACTTCCACCTCGCGCAGCCCTTCGGTGAACAGGGCCAGCCCCTGCTTGCCGTCCGTGAGCGCGGCGAAGTTCATCAGTTGCCACACCGGCACCGGGGCCTCTTTCCACCCTTCGGCTTCCCAGTCAGCCATCGCGCTGTCGTTGACCGGCCGGGTGATGCAGCCAAACTGGTTGTCCGCCAGCAGGGTCTGGCTGGTGAACGGCACCGGGATCAGCACCCGCAGCCGGTGGTCATCGGCCTGGTTGTCCAGCGTCATGGCGATGTCGATGCGGCGGCTGTGGTGCGCCAGCGTCACGCGGCACTGCACATCAATATAGCCGTCAGCCCGGCGTTCGGCGCGCTGCGCCAGCGTGGCCGGCACCGCCATCCGCAACCGGATATGGGCGATGCTCTGCCACGGCTGGTGCTCAATGGCGGTGGTCACCGCGCTTTCAGTGGAGTAACGCAGCCACTCCTGCCGTGAGGGCGAATAGTCATACTCGTCGCCGTCATCCGAGCCTTCTTCCAGTTCCAGCACCTGCTCATAACAGCAACCGGTGAGCCGGTCACGAATCGTCAGGGTGCCGTTGGCGTTTACCCGGATGCGGTAATAGGGATTCTCCAGCTGCGCGGCCGCCTGGGAAGGCGCAGGCAGCGCCGCCCCGGCAACGTCGGGGTAGATGGAGAGCGTGCGGTAACCCATCGGCGGCAGCGTCTGCGCCAGCTGGATGTCATACTCCATAAACGGCTGGTAGTTGCCGTAATGCACAATCTGCCGGTCCACCAGCCCTGGGTCTGTTTCCCGGCAGGCGCAGATAAAATAAGGCACTGGATCGCCCTGCTCATCGGTAATCGCAAAACGGCCGGCGCGCAGGCGCACACGGGCCATGATCACCTCATGGCGTTCAAAGGGCATCAGGTTGACCATACAGAGCGCATCAGCCGGTGCGCCGGGCAGCGCGGGCATGTTGTCGGCAATCTTGCGCAGGGTGAACTGGATCAGGCTTTCTGCCTGGTCTTCCGCCCGCTGGAAACGCGCCATCACGTCCCGGTGTACCTGATCACTGCAACAGCAACTGATGCTGTCATGGGCATGGTTTTTCAGGATGCCTTTCCATAGCTTCTCCAGCAGGCCGTGCGGGTAGCCGAACCCCAGTGACCAGGCGATCGTTGCCAGCGGCTCAAGCTGGTTAACGATTTTGTTCTCTATCGCTGCATGGGCCAGTTTGATGTCCATGCGCGTGGAGGAGATCGTCCGGTGGACGCGCATATATTTGCCGTCATTGAATTCGCCGCGCAGCACCGGCAGTTGTGGCCGCAGCGCCTCGATGCGCTCAAAGACCGGCTCAAAGCGCCCCATCACAAAAGTGCGCTGTGGGTAGAGGCGGCGCAGGGTCGCCAGCACGTCGTGAATATTCTGCTGGAGCGGCATCTGGTCATGGCCGTTCGGCAGCAGGATGACCTGCGTGAGCGAGGCGTTCTCCAGCACGGTGAAATAGTCGTCCAGCCGTTTGCGCAGGCCCTCTTCATCAGCGGGCAGGTATTTGCCGATGGCGTAGCCCAGCGGCAGCACCTGCACTGCCACTTCGCTGCCGTCCCGGCTTTGCCAGAGGAATTCCGTATGGCGGGTGCCGTGGCGTTCCGAACAGCCGCGCCAGAACATCGCCCGGCGGATGCCGAAACCGTTATAGAGGTGCGGCAGTTGTGACGACATACCAAACGAGTCCGGCAGGTAGCCAATCCTCATCGGCGCGCCGAACGCCCGGCAGTCACGCAGCCCATACAGCAGGTTGCGCAGAATGGATTCGCCGGAGACGATCATGGTGTCGGTCTGGGTATACCAGGGGCCGATCACCAGCCGCCCGGCCGCCACCAGCGCCCTGACCCGTTCGCGGTTCTCCGGGCAGACGGCAAAATAATCCTCGAGGATGGCGGTCTGCCCATCCAATACATAGCAGGGGTAGGCGGCGTCCTGTTCCAGCCGGTCGAGGATTTCCGCCATATTGTTGACCAGCAGGATGCGCGAGGCTTCGGCGGTGAAGTACCATTCGCGGTCCCAGTGCATATGGGGCGTGATATAGACCTGTGATAATCCCTTCATCGGGTGTCCTTAACAGAAAAGTAAAAGGCTTAAGAGGCGGAGCCGGCATGAACCTGATAGCGCCCGCGTTTCACGGCATGGGTACGCCAGAGGATCAGCGCCAGCGTGGCGATGGCCGTGCCGAGCAGCGCGGCCCCGAGCCAGACGGCACCGGCCAACAGCGCCCCCAGCCCGTTGGGATGCAGCAGGAACAGCGAGAAAATGCCCGCCCCCGGTGTGGAGAGGCCGATGCCTGCACCGCCGACCAGCGCGCCGGTCACCACTGACCCGAGCAGGAATGACCCGATCACCCGCACCGGATCGTCAATCGCCATCGGGATCGCTCCTTCGGTGATCCCGGCCAGCCCCAGCAGCCAGGTCGATTTGCCGGTTTCAATCTCAAACGGCTGGAACAGCCGCGGTGCCAGCAGGGTCGAGGCGGTGACGGTAAAGGCAGATACCATCTTCACCGCGCCGAAAATCGCATACGGCCCGAACACGCCGTTGGCCATCGCGCCCAGGCAGAAAGCGTAGGCGGCTTTGTTCACCGGGCCGCCCAAATCAAACGAGCACATAAAGCCGATAATCGCCCCCAACAGCAGCGCATTGGTGCCGGAGAGGCCGTTCAGCCAGGCGGTAAGGGCGTTATTGAGCCAGGCCACCGGTTCGCCAATCACAAACAGCATCAGGCTGCCGGCAACCAGCGTGCCGATCACCGGGTAGAGGTAAAAAGTCAGGAAGCCGTTGAAACGGGCGCCGAGCCGCAGATGCGTTTTGACCCCGCGCATCAGGTAACCGGCCAGCAGCCCGCCCACCACACCGCCCAGAAACCCGGCACCGATCATGTTGGCCGCCAGGCCGGCGGCAAAGCCCGGTGCCAGCGCCGGTTTGTCCGCCAGCGACCAGGCGGTGTAGGCCGCCAGCACCGGCACCATCAGGGTGCCGAGCAGCCCACCCCCTAATTTGCGGTAGAACCACAGCCAGGAATTCTCCTGTTCAAACAGGTGTTGCAACTGGAACAGTTGCGCCAGCAGCACTGCCACCGCCAGCACCGTGCCCCCGGCGACAATCAGCGGTACCGCAAACGAAATACCGCTCAGCAGCGCCTGTTTCAGTTCGGTTTTCACGCCGGGGGACGGCGTGGCGGGCGAACGGCCTGACGCAGTGCCGGGCATTTCACCTGCGGGCTGGCTGCCGCGCGCCACCGCCTCCCGCAGCAATGGCTCCGCCTGTTTAAACGGCGCGGTGACCGGCACCGTAATCTGCGGCAGGCCGTCAAACCGTTCCGGCTCTTTGACGGCCACATCCACGGCAAACACACAGGCCGCTGCCCGCTGTAATTGTGCGGGCGTAATCCGCCCCTCGATGCCGTTGGCCCCCTGCTTCTCCACGCAGACCTCAATGCCCAGTGTGCGCCCGGCGCGCTCCAGGTATTCGGCGGCCATGTAGGTATGGGCAATGCCCGCCGGGCAGGCAGTGACGCAGACCACGCACGGCCGCTCGTGCCCACCCTCCGGCGCAACCGGCGTGGTGGCCGGGGGCGAAAGCAGCGCCAGCAGGGCGGCCGGGGTGACGGCCTGCAACGCCGCGGCGCGCACCTCCTCATCCACCAGGGCAGTGGTGAGCTGGGTCAGCAGCTGCATATGGGTAGAACCGGCCTGGTTGCCGGGGATCGCCAGCAGGAAAATCAGGCGCACCGGCTCCTCGCCGTCGATGCCCGCCCACATGACGGGTTCACGTAACGTTGCCGCCGCAAACGCCGCCTCACGTACGGCATCACATTTGCCGTGCGGTACTGCCAGCTCTTCGCCGAGCGCCGTGGCCCCTTGTGCCTCCCGCGCGCGCACCGCGGCCAGAAACGCGGGCGCGTCATACAGCTTGCCTGCGGCGGCCAGTTTGTCGGTTAAGTACCGGATGGCGCTGTCGCTGTCGCTAAAATTTGTCTGCAAACAAATTAAATCATGGTGGGTAAGTTGTCTTAATCTTGTGTTGTCTGATGCCATAGGAAAGTCTCCCCCGTTAACCCGAGACCGGCGAAGGGTGCCGGTAGCCTGTAAAGCGCCGGTAGCGTAGCAACCTCAGCGAGATGGGTTCGTGAAGGGTATCAAACAAATCTAAACACAGTATTTATATTGTATTAATACAAATTTAATCGGTATTAAAAGGTATTATCCGTGCTGCTGAAATTTGTTTGGCTCCGTGCCGGGCAGTCAGGTTATTCTTCGGCAGCCCTTCTCTGTGATGGAGTTTTTGAATCATGACGAAAAAACCGCTCTACCGTGAAATTGCCGATACCTTGCGTGAACAGGTGGCGTCCGGCCGCCTGAAAGCGGGCGATGCCCTGCCGACGGAAGCGCAACTGGTTGAGGAGTTTGGCGTAAGCCGGGTGACGGTGCGGCAGGCACTGAAACTGCTGACCGAGCAGCAGGTGATCGAGAGCATTCAGGGCAGCGGCCGTTATGTACGTGAGGAACGGCTGGACTATGACATCTACCAGCTCACCAGCCTGGATGAAAAGCTGGCCGACCGGCAGGCCTCCTACAGCGAAGTGCTGGATTTTGCCATCGTGTTGCCGGACGAGCGGGTGCGCACCGCGCTCAGGCTGAGTGAAGGCGAGCGGGTTTACCATGTGCGGCGGCTGCGTTTTATCCAGCAGAAACCGGCGGCGCTGGAAGAGACCTGGATGCCGCTGGCGCTGTTTCCTGACCTGAGTTACGAGGTGATGCAGTCATCGAAATACCACTACATCGAACAGGTGAAAAAGTGGGTGATTGACCGCAGTGAGCAGGAGATCCTGGCGGTGATGCCAACCGAGACCCAGGCCCAGGCGCTGGGCATTGACCGGCACCAGCCGGCACTGGAGAAAGTCTCGATTGGCTTTTTGCAGGACGGCACGGTGTTTGAGTACAGCCGCAACCTGTTTAAAAGCAGCGATTACCGCTTTACGCTGGTGGCGCACCGCCGCCGGGCCTGACGGCCCTGCCCTGCCCCGTGCCTACCCCTGCACGGCACCCGGCTGGCCGAGCAGCTCGCGGTAGATCATCAGGTTTTCCGGGTCGAAACAGACAAACAGCACCTCTTCAATGGCCTGGTCGGTGCTGAGCACGGTGCGGGTGACGTCAATGGCAATCTCAGCCGCCTGCAATTTCGGGAAACCATAAATGCCGGTGCTGATATTGGGAAACGCGACCCGGCGCAGGCCATGCTGTGCCACCAGATCAAAACTGCGCAGGTAGGCGCTGCGCAGCAAATCCGCCTCGCCCTGGTCCCCACCTTCCCAGCGCGGCCCGACCGCGTGGATCACCCATTTGGCCGGCAAGTCACCGCCGGGGGTAATGACGGCGTCACCGGTTTTGCAGCCGCCGACCCGTTTGCAGGCCTCGAGGATCTCCGGCCCACCGGCGCGATGGATAGCCCCATCGACGCCACCGCCGCCCAGCAGCGAGGTGTTCGCGGCATTCACAATGGCATCCACTTCCAGCCGCGTGATGTCACCTGACAACACGCCGATACGATCATTCAGCATAACGCTCCCCTTGTGGTTAATAGTCCGCCTTTTTTCACAAAAAGGGCCTGCCCGGTGACGGGCAAGCCCTTACAGTGTAGACGTTCTTACCGTCAGCCTTTGATGGTTGACACCACATTCAGCTGCTGCGCATCCGGCAGGATGTTCATGTGCTCCATCACCTGCCCCATGATCTGGCCGAAAATCGGCCCGGCCACCGAGCCGCCGAAGTGCTTGCCCGCTTTGGGGTTGTTGACCATCACCACCAGTGCCACCCGCGGATTGCTCGCCGGGGCCACCCCGGCGGTGTAGTTGATGTAACCGCCGTCATATTTGCCGCTCTTGCCCATTTTTTCGGCCGTCCCGGTTTTGATCGCCAGCCGGTAGCCCGGCACGGCGGCACTCAGGCCGCTGCCGCCCGGCAAGGCATCGCTCTCCATCATATGCACCACGGTTTTCACAATCTCCGGGTCCATCACCTGCTTGCCCATCACCGGCGGCGTCACTTTGGTGATCGACAGCGGGCGGTAGACGCCAAACGCGCCGATCGCCGCATACTCGCGCGCCATCTGTAACGGCGTCACCCGCAGGCCATAACCGAAGGAGAAGGTGGCGCGGTCAATGTTCGACCACATCTGGCGGTGCAGCGGGAAATAGCCGCTGCTCTCATTGCCCATACCCAGATCGGTCGGCTGGCCGAGGCCGAAACTGTGGTAGACATCCACCAGCACGTTGGCCGGCATCGCCAGCGCGATATGGGAAACGGCGATGTCACTCGATTTTTGCAGGATGCCGGTCACCGTCAGCTCCGGCCAGTTGCCGACGTCACGGATCAGATGCCCGTTCACCCGGTACGGGTGGGTGTCGAGCACTGAGTCCGGACGGATCAGGTGGCGCGCCAGCCCGGTCATCACCACCAGCGGTTTCACCGTGGAGCCGGGTTCGAAACTGTCGCTGCTGGCGACGTTGCGGATGTTGCCGGGCGGCGTGTCAGCCAGGTTATTCGGGTTAAACGACGGGTAGCTCGCCATGCCGAGGATTTCGCCGGTATTGACATCCACCAGCACCGCACAGCCGGAATCCGCCTGGTTCAGCAGCACCCCGTCGCGGATGTGGGAATAAAGCACATATTGCAGGAATTTATCGATGCTCAGCGTGACGTTGGGCGGTGCCACCGGGTCGATGTTTTTCAGCAGGCCGATCACCGCGCCGTGCCCATCTTTCTGGTAGACGCGCAGGCCGGGCTTGCCCTGCAACAGGTGGTTGAAGCCTAGCTCAATCCCCTCCAGCCCCTGGTTATCCATGCCGACGATGCCGACCAGCGCGGCGGCGTCCTGCCCCATCGGGTAGAAGCGGCTGAAATCCTGTTGGGTGCTGACGCCGGTCAGGTGCAGCTTGGTGACATACTCCGCCACCTCGGTATCGACTTTATGGGCGGCGAACAGGAAGCGTTTATGCGGGTTGGACAGGATCATCTGCTGCAACTCGCTGAGCGGCATCTTCAGCACGCTGGCGAAACTCTGCCAGCGTTCATTATTCAGCTGGGTGTCCGCCTCCAGGATATGTTTCGGGTCGAGGATGATGTCACGCGAGGCGACGCTCACCGCCAGCGCCTCGCCGTTGCGGTCGGTGATCATGCCGCGGTTGGTCGGCACCACCTGGGTGCGGATCGACCGCTGGTCAGCCTGGTCGGTCAGTTGTTTGTCATTGAGCAGCTGTAAATCCCCGACACGCGCCACCAGCAGCACGAAGCAGACCAGGATCCCGGCGCAAATCCAGACAAAGCGGGCGGAAGAATAGTTCTTGGCGGAGGCCGGGCTTTTGGCCGAAGCCGCCGCTTTCTTACCGGGCGTCGCCGGGCGTTTCTTTTTCATGGGGTTCTCAGCAGTCAATCGGGGCGTCCTGCTCGCGCAACCGCGCAGCGGGTGACAGATTATTATTTAATTACAGCGGATTACAGCGCCCGCAGGCGCTAATCCGTTGCTGAATGTAAGAAAGCGGCAAGAAAGGTTTTTACTGCGGGAATAATCGCCAGGCGGCCCTCAGCGGGCCGGGTCGGCAATCTGCTGGCCGGCGGCCACGTCCGCGTGTGCCGGGTCGAAAATGTGGTCGAGGATGGCGCGCGCCGTCGGCCCGGCCACCACGCCGTCACCGCCGCCGTTCTCCAGGATCAGCGCCATCGCCACTTTCGGGTTTTTATAGGGCGCAAACAGCGTGTAGAAGATGTGGTCGCGCAGCCGCACCGGCACCATCCTGGCGTTGTAGGTCTGGTTCTCTTTCAGGCTGAACACCTGCGAGGTGCCGGACTTGGCGGCAATGCCGTAAGGCGCGGTGTGGAACAGCTTATAGCCGGTGCCGTTCGGCGCGTTGGCCATGCCGAACATCGCCGCTTTGACGATGCCCCAATAGGGCGAATGCGGATCGCCAATTTGCTCTGCGCTCTCCGGCGGCGGCGTATAGCGTTCCACATGGTTCCCCCCTTTCACCGAGTAAAGCAGGTGCGGCGGTTTGACGCTGCCGTTGTTGATAAGGGTGGTGAGCGCTTTGACCATCTGGATCGGCGTAGCGATCCAGTAGCCCTGGCCGATGCCGACCGGGATGGTGTCGCCCTGGTACCAGGGCTTTTTATGCACGCGCTGTTTCCACGCCCGGCTCGGCAACACGCCCTGGTACTCTTCGTTGAGGTCAATGCCGGTGGGCCTGCCGTAACCAAATTTGCTCATCCACTCGTGGATGCGGTCAATGCCCATCTCATACGCCACCTGATAGAAGAAGGTGTCGGCAGACTCCTCAATCGCCTTGGTGACGTTCAGCATCCCGTGGCCGCTTTTCAGCCAGTCGCGGTAGTGGCGTTTGGAGCCGGGCAGCACCCAGCTCGGCGCGCCGAAGAAAGTGGTACCGGGGGTGATCACCCCGGCGAACAGCGCGGAGATCGACATATAGGGTTTCACCGTTGACGCCGGCGGATAGAGCCCCTGCGTCACCCGGTTAATCAGCGGCAAATCGGGGTTGCTGAGCAGGCTTTTGTACTGTGTATAGCTGATGCCTTTCACGAAGGGGTTCGGGTCGTAACTTGGGCTGGAGACCATCGCCAGAATGCCGCCGTCGCGCGGGTCTTCCACCACCACGGCGGCGCGCTGCCCCTTCAGCACTGATTCAATATATTGTTGCAGCGGCAGGTTCAGCGAGAGGTAGATATCTTTACCGGCCTGCGGCGGCTGCTCTTTCAGCAGGCGCACCACCCGGCCGTGGTTATCCACTTCCACTTCCTGATAGCCGGTTTTGCCGTGCAGCACATTTTCGTAGTAGCCCTCGATGCCCTGCTTGCCGATGTTGTGGTCGGCGGCATAGTTCTCGGCGATGCCCGCTTTCGCCAGCCGTTGTTCGTCGCGGTCGTTGATTTTCGAGACATAGCCCACCACGTGTGCCAGCTGGGCACCGTAGGGGTATTCGCGCTGCTGGTAGGTGTCGATGGTGACGCCGGTGAATTTGAACTGGTTTACCGCAAAGCGCGCCACTTCACTGTCATTCAGTTCCATTTTCAGCGTTACCGGCTTATAGCGGCTGGTGTGGTGCACGGCATCGCGGAAGTCGGCGATCTCCTGCGGCGTCAGGTCCACCATCGGCGTCAGCGCCTTCAACGTTGCCTCCATATCCTCCACTTTGCCGGGGATCACCTGGATCTGGTACAGCGTGAGGTTATGCACCAGCGGAATGCCGTTCCGGTCGTAGATCAGCCCGCGGCTTGGGGCGATCGGCAGCATTTTGATGTCGTTCTGGTTGGAGCGGGTCTGGTAGAAGGCGTGTTGTTTGACCTGAAGGCGGTAAAGGTTCGCCACCAGCACCCCGGAGAGCAACAGCACCACCCCAAAGGCCACCAGCGCACGACGGATAAAGAGGCGGGCTTCCGCGGAGTAGTCACGGAAAGGGTGCTGATGTTGCTCAAATAGGGCCATGCCGGGGTGATTACCTGTCTGCTTTGGGACGGCATCTGCCGCCGGGCGCGGCGGGCGGATGTTTTCAAAAGCGGGCAAGCATAACGGGCGGGGCGCGCGATGGATATGAAAAGGTTGCTAATTATATGGGGGGAGTGTTTCAGGGTGTTTAAATGTAAATGGGGGGGCGTGGGGAAACGCCGGGGTTCCTTTTTCTCTTTTCCCTTGGGATCGAGGTTTGTTGCGTTGGCTTGCGTGTGAAGTCTTTCTGCGGCTCCGCTGCCGTCATAGGGTTAGTTGGATGGTTTCGGTTGCTTATGTGTATTTGCCTACCCGGCTTTCTAAGCCTCAACCGAGCAGGGCCTGCCGGCGCGCCGGCCCTGCACCCGCGCGCTTTCAGTGTTACGGCAGAATTATTGCCCGCGCTGCGGGTCCCCTCCTTCGGCCTCCAGGCTGATCGGGCCGGGCCAGACACGCTCCCAGCGTGGCTGGCCCTTTCGCACACGTCCCTGTGTGCTCACCCGGCCCTGCGTCCTCGTCGGCAATAATTTTAATGCCCCCATCACTTCTGCAAATCATTAGGTATGTAAGGAAAAAGTAGGCGGCGATTTCTTCGCAGAATGCATATATCTTTTCGCACTGCGTCTCAACTCGGCAATGATTTTTACGCCCCTACCAGACTGCAAATCATTAGGTATGTAAGGAAAAAGTAGGGGTGGGTCTTTTCACGGAATGTGCATGTACCCGCATTCTGCGGCTCTATTCGGCAATGATTTTATGCCTCTTACTTTCTCTTTTATGTGTTGATAAACAAATAATGTAATTTGTGACTTAACCACGTTTTTTGTATGTGCAGGGTTTTACATCTCGCGCCTATCGGCGCACCTTATTACACTGAAAAAACAGGGAAATATACGTTAGATCTGACGCCCCACAGCAGTAACGCTATGTGCGGACGTTTTGCATTCAAAATACATGGCGAAAGTGCCCGCAATCCTGGAGGGGCCTCGCAAGGAGGTATCATTGCCGTCTTTTCTGTACGCAAAGATATCTGGGACAGTGGTGACAGGGAGCTGGTGGTCAGGTGATGAAACAGAGGCTCAAATTTATTGGATTGACTGCATTAGGGTGCTGTTTTGCGCAATCGGCAACGTTAACCGGTGCTAATGCCTGGCTTGAAGAGGAGTGTGCCGGGGACAATGGCCAGCTGGAGACCAGGCAGCCGTTGCCCGGCATTTTTACCGCAGGCGGTACCCAGGTGGTGCTGGAAGAGACAACCCTTGACGATATTCAGCGCCTGTTTGGCGGCACCGTTCAGGAGAGCGGCCAACGCCGCTGGGTTTGTTATCAGGATAAGCACGAGAACCGGGCCTATTGGTTTATCTCTTATTTACCGATGCAACAAGGCCGGGTCTCATCGCTGGCGATCACGCCACTCGCTGACCACAACATGTGCGGACAGCCGGGCAAACCGCTGCATGTCACCGGCGTTACACTCCCCGCACCCGGCGCAAATCTCACCGTTATCAATCATCATTTCCAGGCAGCCATAAAGCCCGGCTCAACCTGTGCCTCCCTTTTTCACAGCCGTGAGGCAGGACAGTTCACCGTGCTAAACAGCGTCTCTTATCGGTTTGTGCACGACCACGCCGTCGGCATGATGTTCAGCCAGGTCACCACGAACTAGCCTATGCTCAAAATGAATCCCCCCTACTCTTTCCTTACATACTAAAAAATTTGCAGTCTGGTGGGGGCGTAAAAATCATTGCCGAGTGGAGCCGCAGGGCCGGTCGAACGGGCAAGGATACCCGGATAACGGTTACGCTATGGCCCGGTTATTCCAGCTATCTTTGCAGATGATATTCCCCTCGCAATGTTTCCAGGTGATGGATTCATAATGGAGATAGACGGTTTCCATATGCGTGCCGGTCTGCGCACTGGGATAGAGGGTGGGCGTAATCCGGGTGATTTTGACGTTCTCCAGCAGGATATTGAAATATTCTTTCTCAAGCCCGGATTCGGTAATGCGGTACATTTTCAGGGTGGCCGATTTCAGGATAAGGTTATAGCACAGCGCCCGGCATAAAATAGGCGTTGTCCGGTCGAACTCTTTTTGAAAAATAAACGGCGTATGCACCCGCGTGGACGTCAGGCGGCCGGTATGCCCGTCAGACGGGATAAACATATCATGCGCCACCTCCCGTAATTCAATCGCCCCTTCCCGGCCCGATACCCTACACCCGCCGATAATCGGGGAACCATTTTCATCTGTTAACCAAAGATAGCCTGGGTTTGACATAGTCGATCCTTATTAATGAAGTGTGAATGAGGGTAATACGGGGTTTACTCTTCTGAAGAAAATTTATCGATCAACGTACCGATAACACAATAACAGGCAAAGGTGGCGACAATAGCAATCAGCCTCTCTGACCAGGTTTCGAAGTGGAAGAACCAGTAAATAGTCAAACAGAACCAGATTGTGTGGGTAATTGCTTCCAGGATTTCCCATGCACATCCTTTTGACTTTTTCTTAACCCATGCGAGTTTGCTCATCATCACCCTCCTTTTTTTGGTTATCGCCCATCGCTTTTAATTTTGAGGATTTTATCCAGAAAAAGGCCAATGAAATAGGCGCAGAAATACGTCGCGATAAATGCAATTAATTTTAGAGGCCAGTAATCGATATAGCATAATAAGAAAATCGATACACCAAAGGTTGCAGTACCGATAAGCCCTCCAACTACATCTGTAAGGCAATCCATACATTTTTTACCCATGATAATTAACCAACTCTTCTTCAACTAACATCAGGATTTTATTAAAAGCATAGGTACCCTGATGCCGTTTTACCGATAGCGCATCAATAAAGGGTTTAAGTGCTGGTTCAAGTAAAAAGTAGAGCAGGTCATAATCCATCGGTCGCAGTAATTGGTAGGCCTCCGGCTCTTCTATGCTGAGTTTTTCTGATGCCCTGATACAACGTTCAGTCATTCCTCCCAGAAGGAAAACACTGCCAATAACTCCCCCTCCTATTTTAGTGTGGAGAAATGTTCCCCCGGCTATAACCGCTGCAATTCTTGCTGAAATCTTAGAATTAGTTAATATTCGTCCAGCTACTGAAGATACTACGCGGCTATATATTTTGTTCTGGTCACTTTCTGTGACCTGTTTATCAAACTCGGTAAAAATGATCTGTATCGCGTCAGAAATACGATCATGACTAAGAATTCCTTTATGTATGGCCTGCGCAATTCTCATTCTTCCGCGATCATGAGCGTAATGTGACTCCGTATCAAAATAGCCATACACCATATAGCCGAGGTCAATCGGCACGGACATCACCCCATCCATAAACCCGATAACGGTATCAGGTGAGATAATTATCTTAACAATGCGTTCAGCTATTTCCCTGTAATCACTCATCGGCATTCCTTCTGCACGTCATCACTTCAGAAATTATTCTTATAAGATTCTTTTTTATTTGAAACCAGAGGTGCAATTTATGCTATGCCTGACGCGCATCACTTGCAATCACCTTATAAGTAAATGTTGATAGCGATCAATTATTTGAAAATCGAAAAAAAAAGAATTTCTTTATTATTTCTTATAAAGCAAAGCCTTTGAATTAATAACATTAAAATTAAGAGCCGCCAAATAATATAAAAATCCAAAAGCCCCCCTACTCTTTCCTTACATACTAAAAAATTTGCAGTCTGGTGGGGGCGTAAAAATCATTGCCGAGTGGAGCCGCAGGGCCGGGCGAGCACACAAGGATGTGTGCGAGAGTCGCAGCCACGCCGGGAGCGTGTCTGCGGCGGCCCGATCAGCCCGGAGGTGAAATGAGGGTCACCCGCGGTAGCGGGCAATGATTCAGCCAAAACACCGAAAGTGCGCGGGTGCAGGGCCGGCGCGCCGGCAGGCCCTGCTCGGTTGAGGCTCAGAAAGCCAGGCAGATAACGACACATGAACAACCGAAACATGCCACGTCACTCATCAAAACGTAACACTATGCGCGTGCCCATGAGCAACCGAAACATGCCACTCTACCCTTTAAAAACCAATACAACGGGCATAATGCCCGTGAGTGCGGCGGCTAACCATCAAGCATCACTCTCCTTCCCACTGAACGACGAAATCGGCTTATCCACCTCCCTCTCCATCCCCGCTGCAAACGCCCGCAGGCCGTTCAGCAGCGGCGTTACCGCCCGCCACAGGCTCTCATCGTTCAGTAAGTGGTAAACCCCCGTGATCCCCGGCGCCTCTTTTTTACTGCCCTCTTCCGGCTGCGGCCGCCCGACCGCCTCCAGCCCGTCTTTTAAGGCAAACACCACTTTATAGAAGGTTTCCGGCGGAATGCTCGACAGCGCCATCATCAGCACTGACAGGTTTTGCACCGCGTTCAGTGTGCCGGGCTTGTTCAGCCCCTGCGCCAGCACGCCGGCAATCTGGTTATTGGCGGCCACCACATCATTGGCGAACCGCAGCACGCCGTGGTGATGCAGCGTGTGCACCAGCTTGTGTAACTCCTCAAACGCATCCAGCCCGATTTTGGGTGGGGTGACATCATGGTCAATCGGTTCGGCCATCAGAATCTCTCCGGGTTGGGGGATTTCAGCGGGATCGCGACGTAGTCGTCCTGCGCCCACTTCTGCTCCACCGGCACGTGGCTGAGCGGCGTGCGGTGGCCATAACGGAAATTGTGGTCGGGCAGCGGCACCGAGGCAGCCGGGCGCGCCAGCACCTCCAGCTGCACCGCCACCTCTTTATACGCCGGGGTGTTGACGTCCGGGTCATGGTGCTCGCCGGTGAGCTTGTTCACCCCGTCTTTGCCCTGGTGGATCGGCAGGAACAGGCTGTTGCCCTGCACCCGGTCTGTGACCAGCGCCGGCACCTCAAGCGAATCCCGCCGCGAGGTGACTTTCAGCCACTGGCCGGACGTGATGCCGAGCCGGGCAGCCAGTTCCGGGCTGACCTCGACAAACCAGTGCGGCACCAGCCAGCGGATGCCCGCGACCCGTCCGGTCTGGTTATTGCCCTGGAACATCTCCAGTAACCGCCCGTTATTCAGCGTATAAGGATAGTCGGCGTCCGGCTGTTCCGCCGGGGCCTTGAAGGTGAGTGGGTAGAGCCTGGCTTTGCCGTCATCGGTGTGGAACCCCTGGGTATAAAGCAGCGGTGTGTCGGTGCCGTCCGCCGCCACCGGCCATTGCAGCGAGGCCCAGCCCTCGAGCCGCGCGTAGTTCACTCCGGCAAAGATCCCGGCAATCGAGGCCACCTCGTCCATAATCTGCGACGGATGGGTGTAGCCCCAGTCATGCCCCATGCGTTTCGCCAGCTCGGTGAAGATCCACCAGTCCGGGCGGCTGTCGCCCAGCGGCGGCATCACCTCATAAAAGCGCTGGATGCGCCGCTCGGTGTTGACGTAGGTGCCCTCTTTCTCCACGCTCGGGCAGCCCGGCAGCACCACGTCGGCAAACTGGGCGGTGCGGCTGAAGAAGATGTCCTGCACCACCATGAAATCGAGCTTGCTGAAACCGTCATGCACGTTGGCGGCGTCCGCATCCGCAAACGCCGTCTCTTCGCCGGTGATGTACATCGCCCGGAGTTTGCCCTGATGGGCCGCCTGCACCATTTTGAAATTGTCCTCGCCCACCTGGCCGGAGAGCGCCTCCGGGGCCACGCCCCACGCTTTCGCCCATTTGGCGCGCACTTCGGGGTCGGTGACTTTCTCATAGCCGGGGTACTGGTTGGCAAGGCAGCCGAAATCACTGGCGCCCTGCACATTATTGTGGCCGCGCATCGGGTAGCCGCCGGTGCCGGGGCGGCCATAGTTGCCGGTGACCAGCAACAGGTTGGAGAGCGCGGTGCTGGTGTCCGCGCCGTGGCTGTGCTGGGTGATGCCCATCGCCCACAGGATGCACACCGATTTCGCCCGGCCAATCATCTCGGCGGCGGCCACCAGGTCGGCCTGCGCAATGCCGGTCATCTCTGCGGCGTAGTCCAGGGTAAACGGCGCCAGCGATCGGCGGTAGTCTTCCACCCCATTGACCTGCTGCGCCAGGAAGGCGTCATCCGCCAGCTGGTGGTCAAACATATAGCGGCTGAGCGCGCTGGCCCACACCAGATCGGTGCCCGGCGTAGGGCGCAGGTAGAGATCGGCCCGCTCGGCCATCTCATGTTTGCGCGGGTCTACCACCAGCAGCTTATGGCCGTGGTGCTTGCGCGCCGCCTTGATTTTGGCGGCGATCACCGGGTGGTTCTCGGCGGTGTTGCTGCCGACGATCACGATCAGTTCCGCCTGCTCAAGATCGCTGATGCTGCCTGCGTCACCGCCGTAGCCCACGGTGCGAAACAGCCCTTCCGTGGCCGGGTTCTGGCAGTAACGCGATGAGTTGTCCACGCTGTTGGTGCCGATGATCAGCCGGGCGATCTTCTGCGTCAGGTAGGCTTCCTCATTACTGCCCTTGCTGGAGCCGATAAAGCCGATGCTGTCCGGCCCGTGGATATTGCGGATCTCCAGCAGCTTCTGCGCCACCTTGTCCAGCGCCTCGTCCCAGCTCGCCTCGCGGAACTTGCCGTTCTCACGGATCAGCGGCATGGTCAGGCGCTCTTTGCTGTTGACGAAATCCCAGGAGAATTTGCCCTTCACGCAGGTGGAGATGCCGTTGGCCGGGGCTTCGGCCACCGGCTGCACTTTTAAAATTTCGCGATCGCGCGTCCACATCTCGAAGCTGCACCCGACGCCGCAATAGGTGCAGACGGTTTTGGTGCGTTTGATCTCCGGCTGCCGCCAGTGTGCGTCAATCACTGAAATGCCGCTGATGATCTCCGCGCCGGTGGTGTTCTCAATCGCTTTTACCGCGTCAATCAGGTTGCGCTTCAGCGGCTGGTCCATGTTGGTCAGCGGCCCGGCGTCCGGCTGCATACTGGTTTCCAGCAACGCATTACAGGGGCAGACGGTAACGCAGTGGCCGCAACTGACACAGCTCGACCCGGCGATGGTGGTGCCGCCGTCCCACAATACCCGCGGGTGCGCCATGCTGTAGTCGATGCTCAGCGTCTCGTTGACCTCAACGTTCTGGCACGCCTCCACGCAGCGACCGCACAAAATGCACTGGTCCGGGTCGTAGGTGTAGAACGGGTTGGAGTGATCTTTGACGTAAGGTTTGCGCTTGTATTCGTAGCGCTGGATCGGGATGTGCATATCCACCATGGTGTTATGCAGTGTGCAGTCGCCGGTGTTGTGCTCACACACCGTGCAATAGAGCTCATGCTTGGCGAGGATGCGGTCCATCCCCTCATGCTGCGCCGCATGGGCCTCCGGTGTTTTCGCCTTGATGGCCAGGCCGTCGCGGGTGCGCAGGGTGCAGCCGCGCACCAGCTCATCATCCACCTCCACCCAGCAGACGTCACAGGTTTGCAGCGGGGTCAGCGCCCGGTGGTAACAGACATGCGGCAAGGTAACGCCTTGCTCTTGCAGGAAATCGATCAGCGGCTGGTCAGCTTTGCCGGTGAGCTTCATGCCGTCATAGGTAATGGTACAGAGTGCCTCGCTCATTCAACACTGCTCCTGTCACGGGTATCGGGAATGCCAACTAAGGGCTGAAAAAAACAAACGCTCAGGCTAACTGCCTGATTAACGGGTTTGTTTATAAGCGTAGAGGACGGCAGGCTATCTGCCACGGGCAGGACGCGGAGAACCGTTACCGAACGTTTCAGGGCAGGCGTGGTTCAGGGGAAACCGGGCGGCGGCCACCGCCCGGCAGGATCAGCGGCGGCTGAGCAGCAGCCAGACCAGCACGCCGCCCACCAGCCCCCAGAACGCGGCGCCGACGCCGAACAGCGTCAGCCCGGAGGCGGTGATCAGAAAGGTGACGATCGCCGCATCGCGTTCTTTCTCTTCCTGCAAGGCGCGGAACAAACTGCCGGAGAGCGTGCCGAGCAGTGCCAGCCCGGCGATGGTGTGGATCAGCGCCGGGGGCAGCGCGCTGAACAGCTGGCCGATTGCCCCGCCGAACAGCCCGGCCAGCAGGTAAAAGCCGCCCGCTGCCACGGCCGCCATATAGCGGCGCGCCGGGTCGGGGTGGACGTCCGGCCCCATGCAGATGGCGGCCGTGATCGCCGCGATGCAGACGGAAAAGCCGCCAAACGGTGACAGCAGCAGCGCCAGCAATGCGGTCACGCTAATCAGCACAGACACCGGCACCCGGTAGCCGGCCGCCTGGAGCGTGGCGATCCCCGGCGCATTCTGCGATGCCATCGTCACCACAAAATAGGGGATGCCGATGCCGACCAGCGCATGGAGGGTGAATTCGGGGCGGATAAACGGCGGCATGACCCAGGCGGTCTCCAGCCCGGTAAACGCCAGCGCGCCCTGCCCGGCGGCCACGGCCAGCCCGGCCGCCAGGGCCAGCAACACCGCAAAGCGCGGCAGCCAGCGCCGGGCGAGGAAATAGGCCGCGCACATCGCCCCTGCCAGCACCGGGGAGCCCTGGAGGGCGCCAAAGGCCTCCAGGCCGAAACGCAACAGAATGCCGGCCAGCATCGCCCCGGCGATTGCCGGCGGGATGATGTTCATCAGCCGGGCAAACAGCCCGGTGACGCCGCACAACAGGATCAGCGCATTGGCGAACAGGAACAGGCCAATCGTCTCATTCAGGCTGGTGCCCGGCAGGCTGGTGGCCAGCAGTGCCGCGCCGGGGGTTGACCAGGCGGTCAGCACCGGGATGCGGTACCAGAGTGACAGCCCGAGCGACGAGAGGCCCATCGCCAGCCCCAGCATACTCAGCCAGCCGCCGATCTGCACCGGGGTGGCCCCTGCGGCGGCGGCCGCCTGAAAGATGATCGCCGCCGAGCTGGTGTACCCCACCAGCACCGCCACAAAACCGGCAATCACTGCTGACAGCGACAGATCGCGCAGGTGGATGCCCGGCCGGGCCGCCGTGATTTTTTCCATAAGTCTCTCCGGGTTAGCCGTGTGATAACGCGCACAGCCTGCACTATATCACCCACCGGCGCGGGATCCTCCGTTGGCACCGGGCCACCGGCCGGGTACGCCGTGGCGGGCGGCCCGGCAACCGGGCTGCGGTATAAGCGGCGTTAACCGGTTGCCCGCCCGGCCGGCGGCGCACCGGTACAGGCGCAGGCAGGTGCCTGCCGTTGCGCCTCGCCAGGCAGCGAAATGCTGCCGCGCCATCGCGTTTCTGTGACGGAAATAACGGTTTTCATAGGCTATTTACCAAGACTGTTAAGTTCCTCACATTTTTGGAATATTTATTATTTTTCATCGTTTAACAATCAGCATCTTATGGTGCCGATAATGCAAATCTCCGGGATTTTGCTTTTCCCACAATGGCATAAGCCCTGTTCCTGACTACGCTTAACGCTGTAATTGCATGAAAAAACGGCACCCGGGGCGAGGATAATTTTTCAGAACCAACCTCCTGTGTACCGGCCGTGGCCGGACAGCCAGACGCCAGTGCTACCGGGTCGCCATGAGGAGTTCATACCCTGATTCTGGGTAATCTGACGGAAAATTTGCGAGGAACATGACATGACCAACTATGATGCCAACGTCATCACGGACAACCGCACGGCAAATGCCACGCTGACGCCGTTGAAACGGATTTCATGGAGCGCGGTGTTTGCGGGCGTGATCTTATCCATGGTGGCGTACCTGCTGCTTTCCATGCTGGGGACCGCGATTGGGGCCTCGACCATTGATCCATTACAAGAGGGCAATCCGTTCAGTGGGTTAAGTACCGGTGCGGCAATCTGGATGGTCGCCACGATCCTGATCTCCTGTGCTGTCGGCGGGTATGTTGCCGGCCGCCTGGCACAACGTGAAGGGATGCTGCACGGCCTGCTGGTGTGGGGCGTGAATACGCTGGTGTGCACCTACCTGGTGCTGACCGTGTTCACCAGCGCCGTCGGTGGTGCGGTGAATGTGGCCGGTTCCGGCCTGCGTGCCGTGGGCAGCGGCATCTCTAATGTCACCCCGCAAGCGACCCAGATGATCAAAGACCAGCTGCAACAGGCCAACATCAACCTGGATGACCTGCAAGGCGAGCTGGAAACCACCTTGCGCCAGACCGGTAAGCCGGAACTGCAACCGGAAAACCTGGAACAGCAGGCCAATACCGAAGCCAATACCGCCCAGAACCAGGCAACCAACACCGCCCAGGCCCCTGATCAGGCACTGAACCAGTGGCTGACCGGCGTGATGGGCCGTGGTGAAAGCACCCTGCAGGCTGCGGACGTGGATGCCCTGAAAAACATCATCAAGGCCCGTACCGGCAAATCTGACCAGGAAGTAGACCAGATTGTGCAGCGCGCCCAGCAGTCTTACGCCCAGGCTTACCAGAAATACCAGGAGCTGAAAGGCCAGGCTGAACAGAAAGCGCGTGAAGCGGCTGACGTGGCGGCTGACGGCATCTCCAAAGCGAGCTGGTATGGCTTCTTTATGCTGATTATCGGTGGTGTGGTTGCCGGGGCTGCCGGGGCATGGGGCCGTCGCACCCAGCCGCGTGCCGTGACCGCTGACCATCGCAAACTGTAATTCCGTACGGTTCTCCCCAACGGCCGGCGTTTGCCGGCCGTTTTTTTGTGCCCTTCCCCCCACGCCCCGCGCTTTTCCTGCCGCGCTGCCTGACCTGAGCTACGCTTATAACACCTTCAATTGACGGGAGTTATCTATGGCCTCTCCACCGCAAGATGAGTTCACCAGCCGCCATTACCCGGTCAGGGAGAATATGCGCTGGCTGCGCCGGGCCTTGTTCCTGGAAAAGCTCGGCTACCTGCTGTTGTTCAGTTTTATCGCGGCGGCGCTGCTGGGGGTGTTCTCCAATGGCTGGCTGAGTGACCGTGTGGACACCAACCCGGACCGCACGGTGCAGATCAAGTATGACCGCTTCGCCCGCCAGCAATCGGAAATCCAGCTGGTGCTGCATGTGTGGCCGCAGGGGCGCACCCCGGCGGTGGTGCAGCTCGGCGGGGATTTTGTCAATAACTATGAGATCGTCGCGGTACAGCCGCAGACGGCGCAGATGGTGACCACCGATCAAGGCATGATTATCACCCTGCCGACCTCTTCCGCCTCTGCGTCCACGGCCCTTTACCTCACGGTGCAGCCGAAATCCTTCGGCCACTACCACAGTGAGGCGCGCCTTAGCGGCCACCCGCCGTTACGGTTCTCCCAACTTGTCTACCCTTAAGAGGAGCTGAAACTCATGGATATGGTGCTGCGTGCTGCCTGTATGTACCTCTTTCTGATGCTGGTGTTCAAAATTGCCGGGCGGCGCACGATCCTCCAGATGACCTCATTCGACTTTATCCTGTTGCTGATCATCAGTGAGGCGACCCAACAGGCGCTGCTGGGTGATGATTTCTCGCTGTTTGGTGCCTTTATTACCATCGGTACCCTGATCGCCATCGATATTCTGCTTTCCATGCTCAAAGACAAGGTGCCGGCGGCTGACCTGCTGCTGGACGGCTCCCCGATTATCCTGATTGAGAACGGCAAAACCCTGGACAAGCGCATGGTGCAGCTGCGCATCAGCCTGGAAGATGTGATGGAAGTGGCGCGTCAGGAACAGGGGCTGGAGCAGGCCAGCCAGATAAAATATGCGATTCTGGAAACCAACGGCAAAATTTCGGTGATCCCGCAAAAAGAGGCGTAATGCCCTATTGCTGCTTGAAACGTTTTCAGTAGCGGACACTATTCTTCTGCGGTTATTCTTAAACAGAGGTTTAACGAAATCTTTACACTTACTGGGGATTAATGAGGTTAAATATTGAGCTGCCCGGCCGCAGGGCAGATGCCGCATGGCCTGTACGGCAGCCTGGTGCGAAACCGTTTGCCCTTAGGAGTAGCTTATACAACCCCCCCTCTGGTTGTATAAGTCAGTGGTAGGAGCAGATAGTATTAAACCAAATAGGATTTTGTGCTAACAATAAGGGTAGCAATTCACAATAACCCGCTGACAGAGTGAACTTTTATGGCGAATAAACGGGTGGTTCTATCGGATGTGGCTCGTCTGGCCGGCTTATCAAAAGCCACGGTGTCACGATATTTGAATAACAGTATCGTGCTGCCGCAACAGACCACACAAAGGATTGAGGATGCCATCAGCACATTGAATTACCGTGGTAACAGCCTGGCACGCCGCCTGAGCAAGGGCGGCAGTGAAACCATCGGGCTGGTTCTGCCAGAAATCAGTAACCCCTTCTTTGCTGAGCTGGCTGAGGCGGCTGAAGCGGCGGCTTCCGCCCATCAGTACAGCCTGGTGCTGTGCGTCACGCGCAACAATCTGGAAAAAGAGGTGCAGTTTATCCGCTGGCTGGATACCCGCCAGGTGGATGGCCTGCTGTTTGCCACCAACCGGCCGGACAACGGCGCGCTGCTGGCCGAATTGCAGGGGCAAAGCAACATCGTGCTGATCGATGAGGACATCCCCGGTGCGGACGTGCCGAAAGTCTTCGCCGACAACGTGACCGGCGGGCGGCTGGCGGCACAGCAGCTGATCGAGGCCGGGCACCAGCGCGTCGCGTATGTCGGCGGGCCGGGTGAACTGATGAGCGTGCGTGAACGCCATGAGGGCTTCCGGCAGGCACTGGCGGAGGCCAACCTGCCCTATCTGCCGGAGCTGGTGCTGTTCGGGGATTACACCCGTGAATTCGGCCAGCACGCGCTGGACAGCCTGCTGGCGCTGCCGGAGCCGCCCACGGCGATTTTTGCCGGCAGTGACTACCTGGCGCTCGGCCTGCTGGACGGGCTGCGCGCGCATAAGCTCAGCGCCCCGCAGGATATGTCGATCGTCGGGTTCGATGATGCCAACTACGCGGAACTCATTACCCCGCGCCTCTCCACCATCCGCCAGAATGCCGGCGAACTGGGGCGCACCGCCGTGGAATTGCTGATCAAGATGCTCAAAGAGGAGTCGCAGGAAACGCAGGAGAACAGCGTGGCCCGCATCCCGGTGCAATCGGTGAAGCGTGAGTCGATAGCCCCCCACGGCAACACGCCGCTGGATAAAGCCGTCTGACCTGACGGCCCTGCCGCGCCCGCGGCAGGGATCGTTCCCGCCTGGTATAACCTGTTTCCTGCCGCCCCTTACACCGGGCGCGGCCATAAAAAAAGCGGAGCCAACCGGCTCCGCTTTGCTGTTTCCCCACTGCGACACAGGAAAGGGAAAAGAGGGTATGGGGGATCAGAAACGGTAAGTCAGGTTAACGGCCACCACGTTATCGGTGCCCAGGCCCAGCGCGTTGTCCTCATCCAGCAGGTTAATCTGGTAGTCCACGTAGGTGTACATGTTCTTGTTGAGGTAATAGGTCACGCCCACTTCCACATATTTCACCAGGTCGGCATCGCCCACGCCGTCAATCTCTTTGCCCCAGGACTGCACATACGCCACGGAAGGACGCAGGCCGTTCAGGAACTGGTACTGCGCCACCGCTTCCACGTTCTGGGTACGGTTGGCGTAGCCGCTGATGGCCACACCGGCATCCGTTTCACCGGAAATGCGGGTGGTGTTGCGGGTTTCCGCGTACATCGCCGCCAGGTAAACCTGGTTGGCGTCATATTTCACCGCACCGGTCCAGGCTTCAGCGCGGTCACCGCCGCCCACCACGGAATTCTTCTGGTTGGCGGTACGGTTGGCGTTGGAGTACGCCGCCGCCACGCCGATGCCGGAGCCGCCGATGTCCTGATAATCCACCGAGAAGCCATAGCCGTCGCCGTTGCCGCGCCCTTCATCCGCGGTGTTGTCGCGGTCATTTTTGCCCTGGTATTGCACCGCAAAGTTCAGCCCTTCCACCAGGCCAAAGAAGTCACGGTTACGGTAAGTCGCGAGGCCCGAGGAGCGCGCGGTCATGTAGTTGTCGGTCTGGGAGTAGGAGTCGCCGCCATATTCCGGCAGCATGTCGGTATAGGCTTCGGCGTCATACACCACGCCGTAGTTGCGGCCGTAGTCAAAGGAACCGTATTCGCCGAATTTCAAACCGGCAAAGCCCAGGCGGGTTTTATTGCCGTTTTGGGCATCGCTGCCCTCAGAGTTATTGGCCTGGACGTTATATTCCCACTGGCCATAGCCGATCAGCTGCTCAGTGATTTGTGTTTCGCCCTTGAAGCCAAAACGCACGTAGGTGCCGTCAGCGTTGGCGTTGTCAGTGAACACATATTTCGCCGCCACACGGCCATATAAATCGAGTTTATTTCCGTCTTTATTATAAATCTCGGCCGCGTGGGCTACGCCTGAGGCGGCAATAAAGGAGACCGCCAGGGCCAGGAGACTGCGCTTCATCATTATTTGCGTTTCCTTGATTTAAAGACTGCGTTTATCAGATCTTGTTTTTTGGTTATACGAAGCCGTTCTCTTTTTTCAGAGACTGTTTCAGATAACTATTTTTAGATAATTCGTTTTCAGGTAATGCTTTTTCAGAGTATGTTTTAAGGTAATTCTTTTTTCAGGTAACAGGGCGCCCTGCCATATTCGGTGAACTGGCTGCCGGCATTTTTCTTTATTGGCTTTTATTAAGATCAGCGTATTTCAAAATACGTCTGACGGTAAGCGGAAGAAACCATAACACTAAGCACAAAAAGTTAAAATGAAAAAATAACCACAGATATGTCATTTTCATGAAAATGAATGTAACCAAATGTAAATCACACCTTATGCGCTAACGTGCTGAATATTGTGTTTTTTTGTCTATAGGCTTGCTGTATTTTGGTGCACTGCACCTCTTTAGTGCAGATTCATGTCAGGGTGTTACAGGCAGGCTGAAAAAAATTGATCAGGAGTGTGAGGATGCTAACACCCTGCCCGTCAGGATGAATTTGACGGCTTCAGGGAGATATGCCTTATTTCCCGTGCCCTGTTATCTGTTCCAGAAAAAGTAAAACATCAATGTGATGAGGCGCACGCGTGTCAGCGAGTTGTCACCGTAAAGAAAGTGCCTGATTTTATTTTTTTCCAGCGGGAATATAACGGCCTGTTTTTGGCGGCAGGCAGAGAATTAACCCAACGAACGATTAGGCTCACAAACAATTAGGTTCACAAACAATTAGCGCAATAACATTACCCGCCGTGATTAACGACGGGTAAGCTGGGGCAGAAACAGTGCAGGGTTACAGCGAAGAGGGTTGGGTCATTTCACGCGGGAGGGTCAATAATTTATGGCGCACCTGCAACACCTGGCTTTCAATCACCACCCGGTTGCCCAGCAGTTCACAGGTAAAGTTCGCCCGGCGTGACGAGAGCTGCTCGGCCTGTAACTGGCTTTTGCCCAGCCGGGCCGCCCAGAACGGGGCCAGCGCACAGTGCGCCGTGGCGGTGGCGGCATCTTCACAGACTCCGGTAGAGGGGCTGAACGCGCGCAGCACATAGCCGCTGTCCTGATCGGCGGCGGTCACCACCACCAGCGCCGCCGGCAGCCGCGCCAGCCGGATAAAATCGGGCTTCAGCGCCGCGACTTGTTCCCGGCTCTCCAGCACCACCACCAGATCGCGCCCCTGCCACACTTCCCCCTGTGCGACCCCCAGCGCCGCCAGCACCGGCGCGCTGTCGGCACGCGGGCGCAGCCGCCACTGCGGCAAATCCAGATGCAACCGCCCTTCCTGCCGCCACACTTCCGCCTCACCCCGCGAATGGATAAACGTGACCCGCCGCTGGTGCCGGTCATAAAAGTCCATGATCACGGCGGCAGACGCCAGCACCGCGCTGCCGTTGAGCGCCAGCTCCCGCCAGGCGGTAAAGCAGCGGATTTCACATACCTTGCCGCGCCGCACCACAAACGCGGTGACCGGTGTCATCGTCTGGCTTGCCATGCCCTGGAGTGTGTGGGACGGCAGCCACTCTTCCAGTAACACCACCCCCATCGGGTTACCGCCCAGCGGCCGGTTACTGAAGGCATTTACCTCATACAGATCCACGTCCATACATCCCCCCCTCTCACCGGCGATCTCTCTGGATCGTCCGGCCGTTACGATAACAGGTATTTTGTAAGTAACTTTTTTGTAACATGCCTATTAAGCTATAGAACATTGTGAAAAAATTTAAAATGAAATTGCCATACTCTGTGAAAGCGGTGCATTAAAACCGTCTTGCCGCCCGCGCTGCCGGGCCGGCCTCCCCCTTTCGTGTTATCTGCCTTGTAGAAGGAGATCCGATGAAACTGATCAATGCCCGGCTGCGCCACCGCAGCGGCCTGTTTACCCTCTGCGCCGGACAGGGCGTGCTGACCGCCATTGATGCCCAACCCGGCTCACTGCCCCCGCACCCGGACGCGCTGGACGCCGCCGGGCAACTGGTTATCCCGCCGCTGGTGGAGCCGCACATCCATCTTGATGCGGCGCTGACCGCCGGGGAGCCGGCCTGGAACATGAGCGGCACGCTGTTTGAGGGCATTGCGCGCTGGGCAGAGCGCAAAGCCACGCTCTCGCATCAGGATGTGAAACAGCGCGCCCACGCCACGCTGGATCTGCTGCGCGATCACGGTATCCAGCATGTGCGCACCCATGTGGACGTCACCTCTCCGGCGCTGACCGCGCTGAAGGCGCTGCTGGAGGTGCGTGACGAGGCGCGCGACCGGGTGGATCTCCAGATCGTGGCGTTTCCGCAGGAGGGCATTGAGTCGTTCCCGGACGGGCGGAAACTGATGGAAACCGCGATGGCGATGGGCGCGGATGTGGTTGGCGGCATCCCGCACTATGAACACACCCGCGAACAGGGCGTCAGTTCCCTGGGCTTTCTGATGGATCTGGCAGAGCGGCATGACGCGCTGGTGGATGTGCACTGTGACGAAACCGACGATGCGCAGTCACGTTTCCTGGAGGTGCTGGCGGAGCAGACGCGGGCGCGCGGCATGGGTGAGCGCGTCACTGCCAGCCATACGGTGGCGATGGGCTCGTATGACAACGCCTACTGCGCGAAACTGTTCCGCCTGCTGGGGCTGGCCGGGCTGAATTTTGTCTCCTGCCCGACGGAAAGCATCCACTTACAGGGGCGTTTCGACAGCTTCCCGAAACGGCGCGGCGTCACCCGCGTGGCGGAACTGGACCGCGCCGGGCTGAACGTCTGTTTCGCCCAGGACTCGATCAAAGATCCGTGGTATCCGCTCGGCAACGGCAACATTTTGCGGGTGCTGGATGCCGGGCTGCACATCTGCCATATGATGGGCTATGAGGATCTGCAACGCTGCCTGGATTTCGTGACCGGCCACAGCGCGAAAGTGATGCACCTCGGTGAACGCTACGGGCTGGCGGTGGGCCGCCCGGCCAATCTTGTGGTGCTGGAGGCCGAAAATGATTACGAGGTGCTGCGCCGGCAGGCCAGGGTGCGCCTCTCGATCCGCCACGGCAAGGTGATCATGGCGCGGGAGCCGGAACAGGTACGCTATCACTGACCGGCATAACGCCCTTTCCCTAAAAAAGGCCCGGCAGGCCGGCAGCGTAAAGGCGGAATATTCGCTATGCTGTCGCCCTTTATTCAGCGGCAGCCGTGGCAGCGGCTGCCGGCGACAGGAGTCTGCATGGCTGTTCCCCCCGCATTGCTGCAACTGATTGACGTCAGTTACCGCCTTAACGATCGTCCCCTGCTTCAGGCCCTCTCCTTTTCACTGGCACCCGGTGAATGGGTGATGCTGCGCGGCCCCTCCGGCAGCGGCAAAAGTACCCTGCTGAAGCTGATGGCCGCCCTGCTGACACCGGACAGCGGCCGCATCCTGTTTAACGGGCAGGATATCGCCGCGCGGGAGCCGGCCGCCTACCGGCAGCAGGTGTCTTACGGTTTCCAGTCACCGCACCTGTTCGGCGACACCGTGCGGGACAATCTGGCGTTCCCTTACCTGATCCGCGGGCTGCCGGTGGATGAAGAGCGGATCCGGGCCGGGCTGGCCGGGGTGGCCCTGCCGGAAACGATGCTGGCGAAACCGGTCTCCGCGCTCTCCGGCGGTGAAAAACAGCGGGTGGCGCTGCTGCGTAACCTGCAATGTATGCCGCAGGTGCTGCTGCTTGACGAAGTCACCAGCGCGCTGGACGACGAAAACAAACAGCGGGTCGGCACCTTTTTGCGCCGCGAGACGCGTCAGCACGTGACCGCCGTGGTGTGGATAAGCCACGACCGGCAGGAAGCACGCCATGCTGACCGGGTGCTGTGGCTGGAGAACCAGCGCCTGACGGCCGGGGAGGCACCATGACCCACCCTGCGATAACCAACAGCGCATTGATGATGGCGCTGGGGCTGGTGCTGGTTGCCCTGCTGGTGAGCCGCCGTGAGCAGCTCGGGCTGGAAAAAGAGATGCTCTGGAGCAGCTTACGCGCGGTGGTGCAACTGGTGCTGGTCGGCTATGTGCTGAAGACCCTTTTTGCGCTGGATAACACCTGGCTGACGCTGTTGATGGTGCTGTTTATCTGTTTCAACGCGGCGCTCAATGCGCGCAAACGCAGCCGCAACCTGCCGCACGCGTTCACCATTTCTTTTGCCGCCATCGGGGTGGCGACCGGGCTGACGCTCGCGCTGCTGCTCGCCAGCGGGGCGATTGCTTTCCTGCCGATGCAGGTGATCCCCATCACCGGCATGATCGCCGGTAACGCGATGGTCGCGGTGGGCCTCTGCTACACCCAGCTCCGCCGGCGCTTCCATGACCAGCAGCAACAGGTGCTGGAGATGCTGAGCCTCGGGGCCACACCGCGCCAGTCCGCCCGCGCCATCCTGCGCGGCAGCCTCCGCGCGGCGATGATCCCGACCGTGGACGCGGCGAAAACCGTGGGGCTGGTGAGCCTGCCGGGCATGATGTCCGGGCTGATTTTTGCCGGGGTTGATCCGGTGATGGCGATCAAATACCAGATCATGGTGACGTTTATGCTGCTCTCCACCGCCAGCCTGGCGGCGATCATCGCCGGTTACCTCGCCTGCCGCACCTTCTTCAACGCCCGGCAACAGCTGACCCTGCCCGGCGCGGAGTAACGGTGCGTGGGCGGCAGGGTTAACGGATCGTGAGGCGGTACTTCTGCAACAGCCCCAGCGCCGCGTCCAGCGGCAAGGAGACCTCGGTGATGGCGTTGCTTTCGGCGTCCAGCACCAGCCCTTCGCTGTCGAGGAAGTTGGCCCCGTTCAGGCAGCAGTGTTCAAACGTGGTGTGGATGAACTCGCTGCCGGTGAAGTTGCTTTTGCGCAGGTCACAGCGGGAGAACTGGGTGTCGATCAGGTTGCAGTGGGAGAACTCAATCTCCGGCAGGCTGTTGCCATGGAAGGTGTTGTAGATAAGCTTGCAGCCGGTCATACAGAACGCGAGCGGGATATTGAGGCTTGCCCACTCGATGCCGAGCACTTTGCACGACTGAAAACGCACCGACAGCACCGACAGCTGCTGGTGCGTGAGGTTGGCCAGGCTGCAATTGATAAACTCGCACTGCTCGAACATGCAGCCGGTGAGCGCCAGCGAGGAAAAGTCGCACCCTTCAAAGGTACACTGGTAGAAGCCCAACCCGCTGATGCGCTTATCTTTAATCCGCAATGATCTGAAATGCCGGTTCTCGACCGGGCGATAGTGGCGCATAAATACATACCTGTCTTTTGCCGGGGGTAACGGGGGGTAATCCGGTATACAGCCGCAGATTTCCCCTTAATCTGCCCGATCCCCGGCAGGCAGGCAACCGGGCAGCGCCGGTTTTCAGCATTATGCCCGGTGGGGGATCAACGCCTGTCCGGCGCGGGCAGCACCGCCCCGGATTCCAGCGAGGCGCGCAGGCACACCGTCTGGTGGATTTCAATATCGAAATAGTCTGCTTCCGCGCCCTCGTTCAGGTAGCGTTCATAGCAGGCGCCGAGGCAGGGGCGGTATTCACTCTCCAGCAGGCGCTGCTCATAAAACTCCCGCCACGCCTTCACAAAATCGGTCTTGAAGACCCGGGTGCGCCACATGGCATAAATACCGCCGGGGATCACCTGCTCGGTAATGCGCACGTTGCCGCGCGTCATCTGCTCCGGCGGCGGCAGTGTCATGCCCTCTTCAAACGTGAACACCACGTCAGCCCGCAGCGTCTCCTGCGCCACCGTCAGCGGATTGTCGAGGTAGAGGGTCATGATGTCACCGCCGGTGATGTTGCGCGCTTTGCGCCAGCGGGTGAGCTGGGTAAACCCCAGCGGGATGGTGCGTTCATAGGGGCCGACGACCCGGACGCCATACACGGTCTGTTCCGGTTGTTCCATAATAATCAACGACATAGTTTCTCCTCACGGCATGGCCTGCCGGCGCAGGCGGAACACGCATCTTTCCGGGCGGGCGCAGGCAGGGCGCACCGCGCTTACAGGTAGGATAGACTATCCGCCGCGCTCCCGCGGCCGGCAGCCCCGTCCGGGCCGCCTCTTAGTGCGGGACAAATCTTATACAGACTTTCTCAATCGTATCGCTTCTGGTAGGCTGGATATAATTACAGTGATGGAGTGAATGTTTTGGCCAGACGTGCTTCCACCCACCGGCTCGAGTTTGAACCGGCGGCAATTTACCAATACCCCGAACATCTGCGTGATTCCCTGGACGCCCTGCCGAAGTGCCCCGGCGTTTATGTGTTCCACGGTGACAGCGACGTAATGCCGCTCTACATCGGCAAAAGTGTCAACATCCGCAGCCGGGTGTTGTCGCACCTGCGTACGGTAGAGGAAGCACGGATGCTGCGCCAGTCGCGCCATATCACCTTTATTCCCACGGCCGGAGAAGTGGGCGCGCTGCTGCTGGAAGCGCAGATGATCAAGCAGCAACAGCCGCTGCACAATAAGCGGCTGCGCCACAACCGCCAGCTCTGCTCGTTGCAGGTGCTCGACGGCAAACCCACCGTGGTCTATGCCAAAGAGATCGACTTCTCCCACGCGCCGGGGCTGTATGGGCTGTATTCCAGCCGCCGCGCCGCCCAGCAGACGTTGCTGACGCTGGCAGATAACCACAAGCTGTGCCACGGCCTGCTTGGGCTGGAAGCGACCCGCGCCGGGCGCGCCTGTTTCCGCGCCAGCCTGGGGCGCTGTGCCGGGGCCTGCTGCGGGAAAGAGACGGTGGAGGCGCATAACCAGCGGCTGCTGGATGCGCTGGCCTCGGTGCAGGTGGTCTGCTGGCCCTATCAGGGCGCGATTGCGTTAGTGGAGGAGCGGCCGGGTATGAAGCAGTACCATATCATCCATAACTGGTTCTACCTGGGGTCAGTGGAGGATCTGGCCGATGCGCCGCGCCTGAAAGCCACGGCCAAAAGCTTCGACAGTGACGGCTACAAAATTCTCTGTGGGCCAATCATCCGCGGCAAACTGCCGATTGTGGAGCTGTAACCCGCCGCCGGCAGGCCGCTCAGCGTACCGGCAGACGGCGCAGAAAGGCGGTGTGGGAGGCGGACTGCACCTGTTTCAGGGCGGCTTTCAGGTTCACCAGCGCCGTCTCACACCAGTCTACCCGCAGGTCCAGATCGGGGTAACGGCGCTCGCCGTAAACCCGCAGCGCGGCCGCGTGGATGCCGCGGACGTCGCCGCCGGCATGTTCACCCGCCAGCAGCGCCAGCATCAGCCTTTTCGCCAGCGGCTTGCCCTGCGATTTCAGCCAGCTGTTCATCATCCCCTGTAATACCCCGTGCCCGGCCAGGAAACTGCCGGCCACGGCGACCTGATCAGCCCGCAAATGCCCGGCGTACCCGTCGCAGTCCGCGCCTGTCCAGGCGGCAGTACGGCCGAACCGATCCAGAATAATCAGTTGCCGCCCTGCCCGCGCCTTGTCAGCGTTGAGCAACCGCTCCAGCGTGCAGGCAGCGTTGACCCCCGAACCCAGTTGCGCCAACCCTTGCGGGCCGTAAAGCGGGTTGGGCAACCCCTGGCTGGCGAGTACCCCAATCTGTGAAAACCCGTGCGGCACCAGTGCGCCAATGGCCGGTTGCCCGGCGGCGACGGCCACGCCCAGCTCCCCGGTCGCTTCGTCCCGGGCCACGATAGAAAATGTCATGCTTTCCTGCCTATGCTGCCCGGCAGCCTCCCCGGCTGCCTGCGGTGATCAGGGCGTTTTTTCCCTCTCTGGCCTTACCAGGATGGGAACGTTCCCTGGCGATAATCTATTTGTCATTATAAATACCCACGCCACGAATGGTTAGCAAAACCTCATTTTATTGTTGGTTTATTGTGCAATTAATCACACCTTTGTGTTAAAAGTGCAGCTTGCGGCTAATTATTGTCATAAAAATAGTTCATCATGCTTAGCATGTGTTTTGCTGCTTTGTCGAACCACTGTGTGGGCAGGCTTGCGCAAAATGGCCTGGGAAACCCCCGCCTTTTCCGGACCCACATTTGCGTGTTTTTCCTTTCATCGGTGATGTCCGGCATTGCCATTGCGAACACATTCCATTGTTGATTTTCCGGCCCGGTTTTACCGGCCCTTTTGGCGCATGTCATGCGCATTTCAGACGGGCAGCGACGCATGCCCCAGGAGAATGCTTTTTCCGTGTACCGGAAAAAATGGTGATACCCAGGTGTGTAACCGGGTTATGTTGACCCCTGCTGTCCGGCATGGGTTTATCTTAAAGGAACTATAGATGACAGAACACGACGACAAACCAGACGTGGTTCGGCGTAAACGCACAGATGAAATCGCCCACGCGATTAAAGACAACATCATTGAACAAAACCTGGGGCCGGGCGATCGCCTGCCACAGGAAAAAGACCTGATAAACCAGTTCGCCGCCGGGAAAAGCACGGTACGCGAGGCATTAAAATCGCTGGAAGCGCAAGGGCTGATACGCACCCGCACCGGCCCCGGCGGCGGCGCCTTCATTGAAACCATGTCTGAATCCCGCGCCATGAGCCTCCTCTCCAACTACCTGTTCGGAAAAAATATCTCTATCTCGGATATCTATGCCCTGCGTAAGGCACTGGAACCCCTGGTGGCCGTAAGCGCCATCGGCCGGATTGATGAGGCGGGGTTCGCCCGGTTAAACGAGCTGATCGCGGTGTATGACCATGAACCTGCCGACGATGACGAACGCTGGCGGCAACGCATGGCGGAGCTGGATTTCCACTCGCTGGTGGCCGGTTACTCTGATAACAGCCTGCTGGCGTTTATGTGCCGTTTTCTGCAACGCCTGCTGAAAGAGCTGGCGATCTGTAAAGACATTTACCTGCTTTCCCAGCCGGTGGCCCGCCATCAAGGCATTGAATGGCAACGCCAATTAATCACCGCGTTGCAGGCTCAGGATGGCTGTCAGGTATACCGGATAACCACCGATCACATGCGCCATGCAGAACAGGCGATGCTGACGTTGCAGGCAACGCTGGTGAGCCAGTTTTTACACGATGAATAGCGTCATGATAAACCGCATCATGATGAACAGCCGCCCCCTGACTCCCCCTGCGCCCCTTGCAGGCGAGTGACTTAACCTTTTGTTTGATCAGATGAAGACCTCTACCTGTTTTCTCAATAAAGCGGCCACTGAGACAATGTTAATGCGTTAACCGCTTGCTCAGGGCCGCTCCCCTTGTGTTCAACCTGGTTCTCCGCTCTTCTGCTGCTGTTGTCCCGGCCATGCTGTACGGGACAAGCCCCCTGTCTGCCGGCAACGTTACGTGACACCGTCACGTTTTTTTGCCGGCATGACGGCTGCATTGCCTCATTTTCTGCCCTCCGGCGGGCAACGGAAAGATTTCTACATACTCCCTTACCTGCGGTAGACAGGAAGGGCCGCCGTATCCACTTTTTCTCCATAATTGCCCCGCAGACTGTCCCGGCCTGATTTATTGCGTATTTTCCTTATGAATGAGCCACTTGCCTGTTCTGTTATTTCCTGCTGACCTGATGGTGATGTTGCCCCCCATGCTTTTTTCCCTGCTGCTCCGCCGTGTTTCCCTGCTGTTCACCCTGTGCCCGCTGCTCGTCTTTTTGCTGTTGCCGCCTTCACCGGCCGTGGCTGCTGCCCGGAAACCGCGCCTGCAATCGCGCTCGGTGTATGTGGTCAATGCGGTGACCGGCCGGGTGCTGTACAGCAAAAACAGCGCCCGCGCCTACCCGCTGGCCTCCCTGACCAAACTGATGACGGCGATGGTGGTACTGGAGGGAAAGCGCCCGCTGACCACCCGCATCCACGTTAAACCCACGGACCGGGATCTGCTGAAGAAGACCCACTCGCGCCTCACGGTCGGGTCGGTGCTGTCACGCCGCGATATGCTGCACATTGCGCTGATGTCCTCGGAGAACCGGGCGGCGGCGGCGCTCAGCCGTTATGCGCCGGGCGGGCGTCCCGGCTTCCTGCGGCAGATGAACCGCAAGGCGCGGCAGCTCGGGATGCGCCACAGCCACTTTGTTGACCCGACCGGCCTGTCGCCGCGCAATGTCGCCTCCGCGCAGGATGTGGCCCGGATGGCGCGCGCCGCCTGGCACTTCCCGCTGATCCGCCGTTTCTCGACGGATAAAGGTGAGGTGGTGTACCCCGGCCACGGGCGGCTGGTCTACCACAGCTCCAATGGGCTTATCCATAACCACCACTGGCGCATCCAGCTGCAAAAAACCGGCTTCACCAACGAGGCGGGCCACTGCATGGTGGTGCGGACGCTTATCCACGGCAAACCGGTGTTAATGGTGATCATGGGCGGGAAAAACCGCTACGCGCACTACAGTGACGCGCTGCACCTGAAAAACTGGCTGGCGCGCCACGGTTAGCGCGCCGGAAAGGGTTACTTTTCCTGTTCGACCAGGAAGGTTTTGAACTGCGGGGACATGTAATGGGCGAAATGGTCGCCCTCACGGGTGATCAGGTAGACCGCCAACTGCTGCTGTTTCGCCAGCGCCAGCGCGTTGTCGGTGCCGAGCACCATCAGCCCGGTGTCCCAGGCATCGGCCAGCGTGGCCGTCGGGGCGATCACCGTGGCGGAAACCAGTTTATGATGAATCGGGTGGCCGGTGGCCGGGTCGATGACGTGGGAAAGCCGTTTGCCGTCCAGCTCGTAGTAGTTGCGGTAGCTGCCGGAAGTGCTGATGCCGTGACCCTGCAAATCCACAATCGCCTGGACGGCGTTCTCCCGGTCAGTGGGTTTCTGGATCGCCACCTGCCACGGCCTGCCCTGCGCATTATGGCCGCGTGACAGCACCGCGCCGCCCACCGACACCAGATAGTTGTTGATGCCCTGTTGCTCCATCAGCCGCGCCAGATGATCCGTGGCGTAGCCCTCGCCCACGGTGGAGAGATCCACATACAGCCCCGGCCGGTCTTTTTGCAGCCACTGGCCGTCAGCCCGTGCGGTCACCGTCAGGTGCTGCAAGCCGACGTTTTGCCTGGCCGCCGCAATCTGCGCCTCATCCGGCGTGCTGACCGGCTGCTTGTCCGGCCCGAAGCCCCACAGGTTCACCAGCGGGCCGACGGTGATGTCCATCGCGCCCTGCGTCAGGGTACCGATCCGCAGTGAGGTGACCAGCACATCCGCCATGTCGGCACTGATGGGCTGCGGCGCACTGCCCTGGTAACGGTTAAAGCGTGACAGCACCGAGTCCGGCTTATAGGTAGAAATTTCCTGGTCGTCGGTGTTCAGTACCTTCAGGATATCGCGCGCCAGCGCCGGACGCCGGGCCTCATCGACCCCCGCCAGGCTGACGCGGTAAACGGTGCCCATGATCTTGCCCTCAATCACCATGCCGGGGTCAGCGGGGGGCGTGTCACACCCGGCCAGCATCAGTGCGGCGGCCAGCAGCCCCAGCGCGGGGAAAGAGGAACAACGGGAAAAAGGGAATGGCATAACGCAGTGTCCGGCAAAAAAATTCAGGCGCTGATTTCACCAAATCGGGCGGGCAATTGCAGCAACCCCGGCTCAACAACGCGAAAAAAACCGGCGCAGCGGCCGGTTTTTGTGGGTCAGCGGCTGTGTTTGGCGTGCCGCTCCCAGTTGTGTTGCTTCGCCTGTGCCGATTTTTTCAGCACCACGTAGCACGCCCCGGCGCCGCCATCCTGTTTCTGCGCCTCACAATACGCCTGCACCTGGTCGAGCTGTTTCAGCCATTTGGCGACATAACTGCGGATGATATTGGCATGGCTGTTGGCGTCGCGCCCGCGGCCATGCACAATCAGTAAGGTTCGCCACTGGTTCTCCTGCGCGCTGAGGTAGAAGTCAAACAGCATCTGGCGGCACTCCGCCACCGGCTTTCGCAGCAGGTTCAGGGTGGCCTGCGTGGGGTATTTGCCTTTGCGCAGCTTGTCCAGCACGCCCTGTTGCACGCCGGGATCTTTATAATCCAGCGGCTCATCCAACGCGATAATGTCCAGAAAACCCTGGGTCAGCGGGTTATCCAGCGCCTTCAGGCGTGCCTCTTCCGCCTCACGGCGTTCGGCCGGGCTGCTGCTTTTGAGGTAAACCACACTGCGCTTCTCTGACAGCGGTGTGACATCCGCCATCTCCTGACTGAACAGGTCATCTTCATCACTCATTCTGGTTTCCTCCTGGGGAGTATTGTAGCCATGATGTTGCCGGCAGGAAACCGGGAGGCTGCAAGCGGCTATACTCAACACCGGGCCACTTCAGGGAGCAGCAAAATGGGACGAGGCATGAAATGGGTGGCGGTGTTGGGGGTGCTGGCCGCGGCCGCGATCGCCGTGCCGCGGCTGTACCCGGACTGGCGGCCGTGGATCATGGCGCAGATCCCGCCCGGCTATAACCCGTTTGTGCCGCTGACGGTCGATGACCCGCCCACCTTTGTGACCCGCTATAAACTGCGCCGCCTGCAAAATGACCCGGCCGCCTGTTTGCAGGTGCTGACGCAGGCGCGCGAGCGCGGCCGCATCAGCTTTACCCGGCCTGCGCCGCTCGGCGGCCAATGCCCGTTACCCGCGCCGGTGCGCGTCACCCGTTTCGGGAACGTGGCCCTGAGCAGCAGCTTTCTGGCCAGTTGCCCGCTGGCGCTCAGCAGTGCGATGTTCATCAATCAGGCCGCCGCGCCGCAGGCCGAACAGCTGCTCGGCAGCCGCCTGACGCGCATTGACCACCTCGGCAGTTACGCCTGCCGCAATATCTACCACCGGGAACATGCGCGGCTGAGCGAACACGCCACCGCCGAAGCGCTGGATGTCGCAGGCTTCCGCCTGGCGGACGGGCGCAGCATCAGCGTGCTGAAACAGTGGCCGCAGGCGACCCCCACCGCCGGCTACCTGCATCAGGTGTTCAGCCAGAGCTGCCGTTTTTTCGGCAATACCCTCGGGCCGGACTACAACGCCGCCCACGCCAACCACTTTCACCTCGGGATGCGCGGCTTCGGCATCTGCCGTTGATCGCTGCCCGGATTGCGCTTAGCACCGTGGTTTATCTGCCGGTTGCGGCTTATGGCAAAACGATAGTCTGGCTGATGTAAAAAACAGCAATGATAACATTCAGAATTTGTCTGTTTACAGCTTAACCATTGCCTGTCTGAATAGCGTATATACTTTTAACAGGCCATACCGTCACTGTGACAGAAAAGCGCCGCGCCGGGAGGCCAGACGCCCCCGGTTTACGGCGCGCAGAGGGATCGGCGATGCGCGATCTGTACCACGCTTTGGGGAATGACAATGCCGTATCTGGATAATTCACTGCTTATTTTCACCGATTTGGACGGCTCCCTGCTGGATCATGACGATTACAGCTGGAAGCCTGCGCAGGGCTGGCTGGACTATCTGGCGGCACATCAGATTCCGGTGGTGATCACCACCAGCAAGACTGCTGCGGAAGTGACGGAACTGCAAAAGGCGCTGAACCTCACCGATGTGCCGTTTATCGCCGAGAACGGCGCGGTGATAGCGCTGCCGGAGAGCTGGCGTGATCACCTCGCCTGGCCGCGCAAAGTGTTTGGTGCGGAGTATGGCGAAATCCGAAAAATCATCGATGCGCTGCGGCTGCGCTATGATTTTGAGTGCCGTGGATTCGGTGACGTCAATGCCGCCCAGGTGGCGGACTGGACCGGGTTACCGGTTGATGAGGCGCAACTGGCGATGACGCGCGAAGGCTCTGAGCCGCTGGTGTGGTTCGGCAGCGAGCGTGATTTGGCGCGCTTTGAAACCTACCTCAACCAGGAGGGCCTGACGCTGACCCGTGGCGGCCGCTTCTGGCATGTGATGGGCGCGGGCGTCAGCAAAGGCCAGGCAGTGCAGTGGCTGGCCGGGGAGTACCGCCGCCAGCGCGGCCACGCCATGGTGACTATCGGCCTGGGCGATGGGCCGAATGACCTCTCCATGCTGGATGCGGTGGACCGCGCGGTCGTGATCCGCGGGCACCATGACCAGCCGATGCCGCTGAAACATGACGACAGCGACAGCGTTTTCCGTACCACGCTGTACGGCCCGCAGGGCTGGAAACAGGGGCTGGACTATTTTATCAAGAAGAAAGCGCCTGCCTGAGGCGGCGCGTTTTCAGGGGTTTTTACGGTTTTTTCAGGACATGTTTTGCAGTCACTGTGTTTTGGGTAAGGGAATACCGGCACCCACCAGGGCGCCACACGCCGCCCTCCGGGCGCGGCAACAGTCCCAATACGTTTATTAATTCTAAAAGTGGAGCGTTTATGAGTGATTTTTATCAGGACGGTGTGATTACCAACTTCCATAACTTTTCCCGCCGTAAGCTGGAGGAGCTGGAGTACGATCTTCAGGTGTTCTCCGGGCGACGTTCCATGGGGCTGATCCTGCCTTCCCTGTTCTCTGAGCTGGAAGGCCCGGCGCTGACGCACATCGTGGATGAGCTGTGCAAAGTGAACTACCTGGAAGAGATTGTCATCGGCCTGGATCGCGCTGACCGTGACCAGTTCCTGTTTGCCCGCGAGTTCTTCAGCCGCCTGCCGCAGCGCCACCGCATCCTGTGGAATGACGGCCCGCGCCTGAAAGCGCTGGATGAGGAGCTGGCGAAAGAGGGCCTCTCCCCGCAGGAGCCGGGCAAAGGCCGTAACGTCTGGTTCTGCGTGGGGTATACCCTCGCCTCCCGCCGCACCACCGCCGTCGGCCTGCACGATTGTGACATTGTCACCTATAACCGTGAGATGCTGGCGCGCATGATGTACCCGATCGCCAACCCGAACTTCCATTACGACTTCTGTAAGGGGTATTACGCGCGTGTGGCCAACGGCAAACTGAACGGCCGCGTGGGCCGCCTGCTGGTTTACCCGCTGCTGAAATCGCTGGAGCGCGTGTACGGCCGCTCAGACTTCCTGGAGTACCTGCGCAGCTACCGTTACCCGCTCTCCGGCGAGTTCGCGATGCGCACCCATGTGCTGAATGACCTGCGTATCCCGAGTGACTGGGGCCTGGAGATCGGCGTGCTCTCTGAGCTGCACCGCACCACCTCCACCAAGCGCATCTGCCAGGTGGATATTGCCGATAACTATGACCACAAGCACCAGCCGATGTCAGAAGATGATGCCACGGCCGGCCTGCAACGCATGAGTATCGACATCACCAAAGCGCTCTACCGTAAACTGGCGATCCTGGGCGTGCCGATCACCAGCGAATCCTTCCGCGTGCTGCGTGCCACCTACTACCGCACCGCACTGGATATGATCGATGACTTCGACCACGACGCGCGCATGAACGGCCTGACGTTTGACCGTCACAGCGAAGAGTCCGCCGTGGAGATGTTCTCCAACGCGATCATGGAAGCGGGTGCCGCCTTCACGGACACGCCAAGCGAAAAACCGTTTATCCCGAGCTGGAGCCGCATCCAGTCTGCCTTCCCGGATATGCTGGAACGCATCTATGACGCGGTGGAAAAAGACAACGCCGGTGACGTGTAGCCTTTTCTTCATGGAATAGGCGGTCTTCACGCCCGCTGCGTATGACAGATGCCGGTCAGGCCACTGACCGGCATTTTTTATGGCGGTTTACCCCGCGTCGGGCAACCAGACGCCGTGCGGCCGGATGCCGCTGCAATAAATCACATGGAAACCGTCCGGCGAGCGGAACACCGGGCTTAAGGTATCGGCGTCCAGCGCGAACAGCACGCGTTCCAGGCAGGCGGGCAACATGCCGCGCGTTACCCAGCCGAGTGCGCCCCCGGCGGCGGCCTGCGGGCCGTCTGAGTGGCGCTGCGCCAGCCGGTGAAAGCGGCGGATGTCGATTAACAGACGCTGGTAAAGGCTGCGCATACGTTGCTCCGTGTCAGCGGCCTGCGCCGGGGTGCAGGCAAGAAACAGGTGGCTGGCCTGCCGGCGCTCCGGCAGGTGTTGCGGCACAACACCCGCCGGGCGACGCACGGGTTGGGTGGCCGGGGGGTAGCCAGCCCATGCCGGTTCCGTGGCGTGATAACGGGTCTCCTGCTCTGCCATACTCTCTCCTCTTGCCGCCGTGCGGCACGGGTACGCGGTGTAACGGATCTGCACCTGGCGGCACGCCACTATCTAACGGCGCATCATGATAAAAAGCACAAGCAAAGGCTGTGCCAGCGTGCAAAGGCGCCCCTGTGCGCTGCGTGCGCCCTGCCTTACCGCCGCGTTGCCGGGTGACGGTGCAGCGGCCGCACCCAGGCAGAAAAAGCTGCACACTGCCGGGGCACGGCGCGTTACACTGAAGCAGGTTCTGGCAAGCATTCAGGAGAGTGACGATGCTGACACTGTTAATCGGGAAGATGCCGACGCCGCTGGGCGAGCTGCTGGTGGTGGCGGATGAGCAAGGCTGCCTGCGCAGCGTGGAGTGGCAGGAGTTTGAGGGCCGGATGCAGCGGTTACTGGCGCTGCATTACGCCAAGCCGGGGTTTGTGCTGCGCGAAGTGGTGAACCCGCACGGCCTCGCCAGCGCGCTGGAGGCCTATTTCAGCGGCGATCTGGGCATTATCGACACCCTGCCGGTCGCCACCGGCGGCACCGCGTTCCAGCGGCAGGTGTGGGCCGCGTTGCGTACCATTCCCTGCGGGCAGACCCTCAGCTACGGCGCGCTGGCGCAGCAGCTTGGCGTACCCGGTGCGTCACGCGCTGTGGGCACCGCCAACGGCGCAAACCCGATAAGTATTGTGGTGCCCTGCCACCGGGTGATTGGCGCGAACGGCACCCTGACCGGCTATGCCGGGGGCGTTAACCGTAAGCAGTGGCTGCTGCACCATGAAGGGGTTCCCGGCCGGGCACCGGCGCAGCACAAACAACAGTTAAGCTTGCTTTAAGTTAAATTTAAATGCTGATAAATAGCGGCAGCGCCCTTTTTTCTCCGGCCTGCTCGCCGCTTTTCTTTTTATTTTGCGCTTGGTGTCACGTTTTTTTTGCACAAAATAACGCCAGCCGGATTTATCTGTTATTTCCCTATGCAAAATAAGTCTTTATTTTCATGTGCCTATCGCTAACTCCGTGCCCTGTCTCGTTTTTTTGACATACACCGCTTCTGGGGTGGCTTATCAGTGACCAAAAAAGATGTTAAAATTGACCAATATCAATTCTTGCCTGAGCGACTATTATGATCCCAGAAAAACAGCGAATCATTCGACGTATCCAGTCTGGCGGTTGTGCCATCCATTGCCAGGATTGCAGCATCAGCCAATTGTGCATTCCCTTCACCCTGAACGAACATGAACTCGATCAGCTCGATAATATTATCGAAAGGAAGAAGCCGATTCAGAAAGGACAGGCGCTTTTCCAGGCGGGCGACGAACTGAAATCACTGTACGCCATCCGCTCCGGCACCATCAAAAGCTATACCATCACTGAACAGGGTGACGAGCAGATCACCGGGTTCCATCTGGCGGGCGATCTGGTGGGGTTTGATGCCATCAGTACCCATCAGCACCCGAGTTTTGCCCAGGCGCTCGAAACGTCGATGGTGTGCGAAATCCCGTTCGAGACGCTGGATGACCTCTCCGGCAAGATGCCTAACCTGCGCCAGCAGATGATGCGCCTGATGAGCGGCGAAATTAAAGGCGATCAGGACATGATCCTGCTGCTCTCCAAGAAAAATGCGGAGGAGCGGCTGGCCGCCTTTATTTACAACCTGGCACGCCGTTTTGCCCAGCGCGGCTTCTCCCCGCGTGAGTTCCGCCTCACCATGACCCGCGGTGACATCGGCAACTATCTCGGCTTAACCGTGGAAACCATCAGCCGCCTGCTCGGCCGTTTCCAGAAAAGTGAGATCCTCAGCGTGAAAGGCAAGTACATCACCATTGAAAATGGCGATGCGCTGGCCCAGCTTGCCGGAAACCCGCGTCAGGTTGCCTGATTTTCCCGGCGGTTACTGATACAAGTTGTCTATTGGTCCGGATCAATAAATTCAAGCAATTTATTGATCCGACTCACTTCTCCGTCTGTCCTGTTCGCCAATGTTGAGTTACTCTGTAAGCTGACAGTCTGTATTTTACAGCTCTGTGAGGAGGACCTTATGGCGAATTATCAACATCTGCTGGTGGCAATTGACCCCAACCAGGATGACCAGCCCGCCCTGCGGCGCGCGGTTTACCTGGTGCAGCACAATGGCGGGCGCATCAAAGCCTTTTTGTCCATTTATGATTTCTCGTATGAAATGACCACCCTGCTTTCGCCTGATGAACGGACTGCCATGCGTCAGGGCGTGATCAGCCAGCGGGCAGCCTGGATTAGTGAGCAGTGCCGTCACTATATTGATGCCGGGGTCCCGATCGAGATCAAAGTGGTGTGGCATAACCGCCCTTATGAAGCGATCATCCAGGAAGTGCTGGCCGAGAAGCACGATCTGGTGCTGAAAATGACCCACCAGCATGACCGGCTGGAGTCGGTGATTTTCACCCCCACCGACTGGAACCTGCTGCGCAAATGCCCCTGCCCGGTCTGGATGGTCAAAGACCAGCCGTGGCCGGAAGGCGGCAAAGCGCTGGTGGCAGTCAACCTTTCCAGTGAGGAGCCGTACCACGACCCGCTCAACCTGAAACTGGTGAGCGAGACGCTGGCGCTGGCGAAAAATGTCAACCAGACCGAAGTGCATCTGGTCGGTGCCTATCCGGTCACGCCGATCAATATCGCCATTGAGCTGCCGGACTTTGACCCCAGCGTCTATAACGATGCGATCCGCGGCCAGCACCTGCTGGCGATGAAAAGCCTGCGGCAGAAATTCGGCCTGGGCGAAGAGATGACCCACGTTGAAAAAGGGCTGCCGGAAGAGGTGATCCCCGATCTGGCTGAGCACCTTCAGGCCGGGGTGGTGGTGCTGGGCACCATCGGCCGCACCGGGATTTCAGCGGCCTTTATCGGCAACACCACGGAACATGTGATCGATCACCTGAAATGTGACCTGCTGGCGCTGAAACCGGATGATTTTGTCTGCCCGCTGGAAGCAGAGCAGCAGGAACCGAAGATGCCGACAGCGGAGCCTACCCCGCCCAGCGAAAATAACCCGGTTGCCTGACGCCGGGCCGCCGTTACCGGCAAACGCGGGTCAAAGGCAAAAGCCTGTCAACAGGCAGCAAAAAGGGTCGCCGCGGCGACCCTTTTATTTTCTGCACGTTTATTTCTGTATAACGTGACGAGGTGTTTCCCGTGGTTTCCCGGCGGTCACAGCGCCCGCAGGATGTTGTCCACGCTCTCTTTGGCATCGCCAAACAGCATCTGGGTGTTTTCCTTGAAGAACAGCGGGTTCTGCACCCCGGCATAGCCGGTGTTCATTGAGCGTTTAAACACAATCACATTCTGCGCTTTCCACACTTCCAGCACCGGCATCCCGGCAATCGGGCTGCGCGGGTCGTCCTGCGCCGCCGGGTTGACCGTGTCATTTGCGCCGATCACCAGCACCGTATCGGTGTCGCTGAAATCCTCATTGATCTCATCCATCTCCAGCACGATGTCATACGGCACTTTGGCTTCCGCCAGCAGCACGTTCATGTGGCCCGGTAACCGCCCGGCGACCGGGTGGATGCCGAAACGCACCGTGATGCCGCGCGCGCGCAGTTTGGCGGTGATGTCATGCACCGGGTATTGCGCCTGCGCCACCGCCATGCCGTAGCCGGGGGTGATGATCACGGAGGTGGAGTTTTTCAGCAGTTCCGCCACCTCTTCCGCCGTGGTTTCACGGTACTCGCCCATCTCTTCGGCCTCGCCGGTGGACGATCCGTCCGTGCCGAAGCCCCCGGCAATCACGCTGATAAACGAGCGGTTCATCGCCTTGCACATAATGTAGGAGAGAATCGCACCGGAGGAGCCGACCAGCGCCCCGGTCACGATCAGCAGGTCATTGCTCAGCATGAAACCGGCTGCCGCCGCTGCCCACCCGGAGTAGGAGTTCAGCATCGATACCACCACCGGCATGTCTGCACCGCCAATCGAGGCCACCAGATGCCAGCCGAACGCCAGGGCCACCAGCGTCATCACCAGCAGGGCAAAGGCTTGCCAGCCGGCGCTGTCAGTGCGCACAAAGATGATCAGCATCATCGCGGACACCACCAGCGCGGCCAGGTTCAGCTTATGCCGGTTCGGCAGCATCAGCGGTTTGGAGGAGATTTTGCCGCGCAGTTTGCCGAACGCCACAATCGAGCCGGTAAAGGTCACCGCACCGATAAAGATCCCGAGGAACACTTCGGTCAGGTGGATGTTTTCCATCACCGGCATCATCGGCGCACTGCCGTGGTCCAGATAGCTGTTAAAGCCGACCAGCACCGCCGCCAGCCCGACAAAGCTGTGCAGCACCGCCACCAGCTCCGGCATTTCTGTCATTTCAACTTTACGCGCCAGGTGGATGCCGATGGCCCCGCCAATCAGCATCGCCACAATAATCCAGCCGACATGGCCGGTATCGGGGCCGAGGATGGTGGCAATCAACGCAATCGCCATCCCGGTGATGCCAAAGAGGTTCCCCTGGCGTGAGGTTTCATGTTTCGACAGTCCAGCCAGGCTGAAAATAAACAGAACAGCGGCAACAATATATGCTGCAGTAACCAATCCTTCAGACATATAAGGCCTCTTAGTTTTTCCGGAACATTTTCAGCATGCGCTGCGTGACGGTAAAGCCACCGAAAATATTGATGCTGGCAATCAGCACGGCAATAAAGGAGAAGAAACTGACCCAGCCACCGTGGCCAATCTGCAACAAGGCCCCGACCACAATAATCCCCGAAATGGCATTGGTAACGGACATCAGCGGCGTATGCAGCGCATGGCTGACGTTCCACACCACGTAGTAACCCACCACGCAGGCCAGCGCAAACACGGTAAAGTGCGACAGGAACTCACGCGGCGCGACGTTGGCCAGCCAGCCGAACAGAATGATGGCCAGCGCCAGGAAGGCATATTTTTTGAACGGGGACGGCGGCGCGGTTGGCGCACTCACCTGCGGCTCCGCCTTCGCGGCCGCCGCTTTCGGCTGGGCCGAGACCTGAATCGGCGGGGCCGGCCAGGTGATTTCACCGCGGTTGACCACCGTGACGCCACGGATCACGGTGTCGTCAAAGTCGATCACCACCTCACCGTTTTTCTCTTTGCAGAGCAGTTTCAGCAGGTTCACCAGGTTGGTGCCGTACAGCTGGGAGGACTGGGTCGGCAGGCGGCTCGGCAGGTCGGTATAGCCGATGATGCGCACGCCGTTTTCTGTCACCGTAATCTGGTCAGCCACCGTTAATTCACAGTTGCCGCCGGTTTGCGCCGCCAGGTCAACAATCACGCTGCCCGCCTTCATTGAGGCCACCATCTCGCGGGTAATGAGTTTTGGTGCCGGGCGGCCGGGGATCAAAGCCGTGGTGACGATGATGTCCACCTCCTGCGCCTGCGCGGCAAACAGCGCCATCTCCGCCTGGATAAAGGCCTCGGACATCACTTTGGCGTAACCGTCACCGCTGCCCGCTTCTTCTTCAAAATCCAGCTCCAGGAACTCGGCGCCCATACTCTGCACCTGCTCTTTCACTTCCGGGCGGGTGTCGAAGGCGCGCACGATGGCCCCCAGGCTGCCGGCGGCCCCAATGGCAGCCAGCCCGGCCACCCCGGCACCAATCACCATCACTTTGGCCGGCGGCACTTTGCCGGCGGCAGTGATCTGGCCGGTAAAGAAGCGGCCGAATTCATGCGCGGCTTCCACAATCGCCCGGTAACCGGCGATGTTGGCCATTGAGCTGAGGGCATCCAGGGATTGCGCGCGCGAGATGCGCGGCACGGAATCCATCGCCAGCACCGTGACCTGGCGCCCGGCCAGTTGCTGCAAGAGTTCCGGGTTCTGTGCCGGCCAGATGAAACTGATAAGCGTCGTGCCCGGTTGCAGCAGCGCAACCTCACGGGCGTCCGGTGCGTTCACTTTCAGGATGATGTCCGTCTGCCAGATCTCATGGCTGTCGGTGATGACCGCGCCCGCGTCCTGAAACGCCTGATCCCCGAAGCTGGCGGCCTGCCCCGCGCCCTGTTCAACAGCGACGCTGAACCCTAATTTCAGCAGCTGCTCCACCGTTTTCGGTGTGGCGGCCACCCGGGCTTCATTGGCCGCCCGCTCTTTAGGTACACCAATACGCATAATGATCCTTTTACCGTTAAGAGGTGGTTGTTGTAGAGGTGGTAATTGTTGTGCCACTGCACGGTTCCGGCCGGCGATAACCCGCTGCCTGGTGACGGAATAACCCGTTACAGAACCGATATAAACTACTGAATATGTGAACTATGATCTATAAAGCGCCCGGCAGGCCGGACTTTTTTTGTTAAAAATGGAAGGCAGCACGCTTTTTTACGCTTTTCATTTCAAATAAAAGCAACATTTTGTCTAAATATTTGCAAACTATCGCCGTTGAGCTAAAACCTGTTGCCGTGCGGTGACCGGCGCGGCCTGCCTGAAGGTTAGAATAGTGTTAATTATTGCTGTTTATGCGCTGCATTGCGTTATAAGCAAAACTACTTCACATTATGGCGTTAACCCCGTCCGCGCCGGCTACCCTGTGTCTTCGCGGCAGGTGACATAAATAGCTGAGACACCTAACCTGTTTACATGTAATAATTATCGCTGTTTTGTTATACATTACTGTTACATAACAAGAAGTCAGCACGTTACTTATGTAAATGCGCAAGGCGAAAGGATTTATTATGAAGCTGAAGAACACGATTATCGCATCAGCCCTGTTTTCAATTTCTGCGCTCTCTGCTGCTCACGCCGCGCAGGAACTTACTCCAGAGAAAGCCGCAGCCCTGAAACCGTTTGACCGCATCACCGTCAGCGGCCGGTTCAACGCCATTAACGAGGCGGCGACAGCCGTGTCCCGTAAAGCGGATAAACAAGGGGCGGATGCCTTCTATATTCAGGACATCAATAATAGCAACAATGGCGGCAACTGGCGGGTTACGGCCGACCTTTACCACAACGACACCAACGCCGCGGATACGCAAAAAACCGAATACCGCGTTTTCAACGGCGTGCGTGAGCTGCCGAAGCCGGAAGCCTACCGCCTGGAACCGTATGACACGGTGACCGTCAGCGGCTTCTTCCGCAGCCAGCCGGACATCAGCGACGCCGTCTCCAAAGCCGCGGCGAAGAAAGACGCGGATGCGTTCTTTATTGTCCGCCAGATTGACGCCAACCAGGGCGGCAACCAGTTCGTGACGGCTTATGTGTATAAGAAAGATGCCAAAGAACGCAAACTGCAAAGCCCGGATGTGATCCCGGCCGATTCTGACGCCGCGAAAGCCGCGTTGGCGACCGGCGGCGCGGCCGCAGAGAAGGTGGAGATCCCAGGCGTGGCCTCTTCCGGCACACCAAGCCGTGACGTAGGCCGTTTCTTTGAGACCCAGTCCTCCACCGGTGAACGCTACACCGTGACCTTGCCGAACGGAACCAAAATTCAGGAACTGAATAACGCCACGGCGGCGCAGATGGTGCCGTTCGACTCCGTGACCTTCACCGGCCACTTCGGCAGCATGACCGACATCTCGTCGGAAGTCGCCAAGCGTGCCGCAGACAAAGGCGCGAAGTACTACCACATCACCCGCCAGTGGGAACAGAACCAGAGCGGCGGCAACCTGACCATCAGCGCCGATCTTTACAAGTAATCTGCCCCATTTTGCCAAGGCAGCCCCGGCTGCCTTTTTTTATTGGCTTTTCCGCCACGTCCCGGCGGGCGGGAAGCCGCGTTGTTTATTTATGCGGATCGTCTGCATAATTTTATGCCGCAATCATTGCATCGCCCGGCATCACTCCGTAGAATCTGCCCACTTTTTCAGGGCAATCCCCCGACATAAGTAAGCGGCGCAGCAACATTGTGCTGACTTGAATTTAACACTTGGTCATTTATTCTGCATTGGAATAGGACATTGGAAAAAAAACTAGGGTTAACCGCACTCACCGCGCTGGTGCTCAGCTCCATGCTGGGGGCCGGTGTCTTCAGCCTGCCGCAAAATATGGCGGCCGTTGCCAGCCCCGCCGCCCTGCTGATCGGCTGGGGCATTACCGGCGTCGGCATTCTTTTCCTGGCGATGGCGATGCTGCTGATCTCCCGGTTACGGCCGGATCTGGACGGCGGCATCTTCACCTATGCCAAAGAGGGCTTCGGCGAACTGATCGGCTTCTGTTCCGCCTGGGGCTACTGGCTCTGCGCGGTGATCGCCAACGTCTCTTATCTGGTGATTGTGTTTGCGGCGATAAGCTTCTTTACCGACACGCCGGACAGGGTCATCTTTGGTGACGGCAACACCTGGCAGGCGCTGATCGGCGAATCGATCCTGCTGTGGGGCGTGCATGCGCTGGTGCTGCGCGGGGTGAAAACCGCCGCCGGGATCAATATGGCGGCCACGCTGGCCAAGCTGCTGCCGCTGGGGTTGTTTGTGGTGCTGGCCGCCCTCGCCTTTAAGCTCGACACGTTCAAACTGGACTTCAAAGGCCTGGCGCTGGGCACCCCGGTGTGGCAACAGGTGAAAGACACCATGCTGTTTACGCTGTGGGTGTTTATCGGCGTGGAGGGCGCGGTGGTGGTGTCCGCACGGGCGAAGAACAAACGTGACGTCGGCCGCGCAACGATGCTGGCGGTGGTGAGCGCGCTCGGCGTCTACCTGCTGATTACCCTGCTGTCACTCGGCGTGTTGCCGCGCGCGGAGCTGGCGGAGATGCGTAACCCGTCGATGGCCGGGCTGATGGTGGATCTGATGGGGCCTTACGGCCAGATCATTATCGCCGCCGGGCTGATTATTTCGGTGTGCGGCGCCTACCTGAGCTGGACCATTATGGCAGCGGAAGTGCCGCTGCTGGCGGCTGAACAGGGTGCCTTCCCGCGTATTTTCCACGGGCAGAACAAATATGACGCCCCGGCCCCGTCACTCTGGATGACCAACGGCTCCGTGCAGCTGTCGCTGGTGCTGATCTGGCTGACCGGCAGCGATTATAACAACCTGTTGACCATCGCTTCCGAGATGATTCTGGTGCCTTACCTGCTGGTGGGTGCATTCTTATTCAAGCTGGCCCGCCAGCGCCGTGACCTGCGCCTGACGCTGGCCGCGTGTGGGGCCTGCGCCTATGGCGTGTGGATGCTCTACGCCTCCGGGCTGATGCACCTGCTGCTGTCGGTGCTGCTGTATGCGCCGGGTGTGCTGGTGTTCCTGTATGCCCGCCGCGGCCATGCGGCACCGAAGGCCCTGAACCGGCTGGAGTGGACGGGCGTCGCCCTGCTGCTGCTGGCAAGCCTGCCGGCCGGCTGGATGATGATGATGCAGTAAACCGGGAAACCGCAGAAAACAAAAAGGCCGTATCGAAAGATACGGCCTTTTTTATCTCAGCACGCGCGCTTAATGCGTGGCGGCATTCAGGGTGACGGTCAGACATTCACCGTGTTGCTCCAGCATCACATCCTGTTCGCACTCCTCCCGCACCACCGCCAGTTGTTCCGGCGTCAGCGCGTAAGGCAGGCAGATGTCTACCGTACGCAACCCCTGCTGCCTGGCCAGCAAAATCAGCCGGGCAATATTCACTTCGTCACTGACCTGGGTGGAGACCACCTGCAACGCCAGTTCCTTGAGTTGCTCCTGCCGCGACTGGGCATCCACCGCGCGGGATTTCAGCACCAGACCAAAAATGGGCAGGACACCATAAATCGCATCAACGAAACGCCACTGTTTCTTGCACGACGCAGAGAGATACTCCATGTAATTGAAGCAGACTCGTTCACTGCCCGCAACGGATGCAAGGCGATCTGTCGTCATCCCCTGTTCCTCTCCTGGCCAGTGTTTGGCATTGAAATGATTCATTGAAAAGACGTTTCAAAGGTAACGGCGCTTATCATGGCATAACCGGCTGGGGGATTGCCAGCAACAGTCCATTCATAAAACAGGATAAACTGTAATGATTCATTGTCACCCTGAATAATTGCGGCCGCCCTGCTCATACCCTATTACCATTGCGGCGTGGCATCCCTGCCCGGCACGCGTTATGCTGGGCTTCCGGCTCCTTTCGTTTCCTTATTTTGTATAACGTTATGCATAGAATAGTGTTCGTCGAAGACGATCCGGAGGTCGGCAAGCTGATTGCCGCCTATCTGGGCAAACATGATATTGACGTGGTGGTGGAGCCGCGCGGCGATACCGCCCAGGCGGTGATTGCGCGCGAACAGCCTGATCTGGTGCTGCTTGACATCATGCTGCCCGGCAAAGACGGCATGACGCTCTGCCGCGATTTGCGGCCGCAGTTTCCCGGCCCGATTGTGCTGTTGACCTCGCTGGACAGTGACATGAACCATATCCTGTCGCTGGAGATGGGCGCGAATGACTATATCCTGAAAACCACGCCGCCGGCGGTGCTGCTGGCGCGGCTGCGCCTGCACCTGCGCCAGCACAGCCAGCAACCGGTGCGTGACGAGCCGCCGCTGTTGTCGCGCAATGCCCTGCATATCGGCCAGCTGTGCATTGATCCGGTTAACCGCGAGGTGACGCTGGGCAGTGAAACCATCACCCTTTCCACGTCAGACTTTGACCTGCTGTGGGAGCTGGCCACCCATGCCGGGCAGATTATGGATCGCGAGGCGCTCCTGAAAACGCTGCGCGGCGTAAGTTATGACGGCCTGGACCGCAGCATCGATGTGGCGATTTCCCGCCTGCGGCGCAAACTCTATGACAACGCGCTGGAGCCGTTCCGCATCAAGACAGTGCGTAACAAGGGCTACCTGTTCGCCCCCAACGCCTGGGAGACGGCGCAGCCATGAGAAAGCTGTTTATCCAGTTCTTCCTGCTGCTGTTTGTCTGTTTTCTGGTGATGGCGATGCTGGTCGGGCTGGTGTACAAAGTCACGGCGGAGCGCGCCGGGCGGCAGTCGATGGATGACCTGATGAAAAGCTCGCTCTACCTGATGCGCAGCGAGCTGCGGGAGATCCCGATGCGCGACTGGAACAAAACCCTGACCACGCTCGACCTGAACCTCTCGTTCAAGCTGCATATTGAGCCGCTCGGCAAACGCTCGCTGGGCGCTGACCTCGACCGCCGCCTGCGGCTGGGGGAGATTGTCGCGCTGGATGATGAGTACACCTTCATGCAACGGGTGCCGCGCAGCCATTACGTTCTGGTGGTCGGGCCGATCCCTTACCTCTTCTACCTGCATGAGATGCGGCTGCTGGATCTGGCGCTGCTGCTGTTTATCGGGCTGTCGCTGGCGTTGCCGGTCTTTCTGTGGATGCGGCCCCACTGGCGTGACCTGATGCAACTGGAGAACGCCGCCCAACGGCTGGGGGCCGGGCACCTGGACGAGCGCACGCATTTCGACAGCACGTCCAGCCTGAACCGGCTCGGTATCGCCTTCAACCAGATGGCGGACAACATCAATACCCTGATTGCCAGCAAAAAACAGCTGATTGACGGCATCGCCCACGAACTGCGCACGCCGCTGGTGCGGCTGCGTTACCGGCTGGCGATGAGTGACAACCTGGAAGAGAGCGAGCACACCGCTCTGAACCGTGACATCGGCCAGCTTGAATCGCTGATTGATGAGCTGCTGACCTATGCGCGCCTCGACCGCCCGCAGGTGGCACTGAAGCTTGACCCGGTGGATCTGCCCGCCTGGCTGGCTGACCGGGTGGAGGATATCCGGTTGGTCAACCCGCAGCGCGAGGTCACGCTGGCGATGCCGCACCGGGGCGATTACGGTGCCATTGACCAGCGGCTGATGGAGCGGGTGCTGGATAATCTGGTGAATAATGCCCTGCGCTATGCCACCCTGCATTTGCGCATCAGCCTCTGGCTCAACGGCGAGGAAGCCTGTTTACAGGTAGAGGATGATGGCCCCGGCATTCCGCCGGAGGCGCGCGAGCGGGTATTTGAGCCCTTTGTCCGCCTCGACCCGAGCCGTGACCGCGCCACCGGCGGCTGTGGCCTGGGGCTGGCGATTGTGTTTTCCATTGCGCAGGCGTTCCAGGGCCGGGTGTTTGTGGAAACCAGCCCGCTGGGCGGTGCCTGTTTCCGCTTCTGCTGGCCGGTAAAAGCGGCCCTGAGCCTGCCGGGCGAACCGCGCTGAGCGCCCCGTTACCCGATATTCTTAAAGAACGTACCCATTATGGAGAATGTGATGACTTCTGCTTATTCCCACCTGCAACGCACCTTTACCCGGCTCTCCCGTTTCGGCCATCTGTCGGCGATCGCCGGGTGGGACATGCAAACCATGATGCCGCCGCAGGGCAGCCAGGCACGTTCGGAAGCGTTGGCCGAGCTGAGCGTGCTGTGCCACGGCATCCTGACTGCCCCGGAGGTGGGTGACTGGCTGGCGCAGGCGCACCAGGAGACGCTGGATGACGCCGCGCGCGCCAACCTGCTGGAGATGCAGCGTGCCTATGACAACGCCGTGCTGCTGCCTGCCTCGCTGGTTGAGGCGAAATCGCTGGCGGGGGCGCGGTGCGAACATGCGTGGCGCAGCCAGCGCCCGGCGAATGACTGGCAAGGTTTCGCCGCCAACCTGAAAGAGGTGGTGCGCCTGAGCCGCGAAGAAGCGGCCATCCGCGCGCAGGCCGCCGGTACCGGCCGGTACGATGCGCTGCTGAACCTGTATGAACCGGGGATGACCAGCGCCCGGCTTGATACCCTGTTCGGTGACCTGAAACAGTGGCTGCCGGATCTGTTGCAGCGGGTGGCCGAAAAACAGCGCAGCGAAACCTGCCTGACGCCGCAAGGCCCGTTTGCGGTAGACGCCCAGCAGGCGCTGAGCCTGAAGGTGATGGCGCTGCTCGGCTTTAACTTTGACGGCGGCCGGGTTGACGTCAGCGCGCACCCGTTCTGCGGCGGCGTGCCGGAGGATGTGCGTATCACCACGCGTTACAACCCGGAGGATTTCCTGACGGCGCTGATGGGCATCGTGCATGAAACCGGCCACGCCCGTTATGAGCAGAACCTGCCGCGTGAGTGGGCCGGCCAGCCGGTCGCCCTCGCCCGTTCAATGGCGGTCCATGAATCCCAGAGCCTGCTGTTTGAGATGCAACTGGCGCGCAGTGCCCCATTCCTGCAATGCTTGCGCCCGCTGGTCATCGCGGCTTTCGGCGAGCAGGAAGCACTCAGCGAACAGAATTTCCTGCGCCTGAACCAGCGCGTGCAGGCGGGCCTCATCCGCGTGGACGCGGATGAGGTGAGCTACCCGGCGCACGTCATCCTGCGTTATGAGATCGAAAAGGCGCTGATTGAGGGTGAGATCGAGGTGGATGACATCCCTGCCCTGTGGGATGAAAAAATGCAGCACTATCTGGGGCTGGATACCCGTGGGAACTACCGCAATGGCTGTATGCAGGACATCCACTGGACGGACGGCGCGATCGGGTATTTCCCGACCTATACGCTGGGCGCAATGTACGCCGCCCAACTGTTCCAGGCAGCTAACCGTGCCTTACCGACGCTGCAACAGGACATTGCCGGCGGCAACCTGACGGGCCTGTTTGACTGGCTGAAGCAGAACATCTGGCAGCACGGCAGCCGTTTCTCCACGGATGAGCTGATGACCCGCGCCACCGGCGAGCCATTGAACCCCGCATGGTTCCGTCAGCATCTGGAAAGCCGTTATTTATAGTGATGCCGGGCCGGCTTTTCCGGCCCGTTTTCTTTTGCTGAGGTGAGGCTATAAAGCCACTATTAGTATGTTGTAACTAATAAGCACCTCTCCCGGACATTACCGGGAAGGTTACCCGCTTCCCCCTGTTTTTCCTGCCGTACATTCGGTTACACGCCGACACCAATCACTCACGGAAAGCGCCCGCCAACCGCCCTACTATCACATCACGGCCTTGCCATACCGTTGTGGTACCGGCACGTCTACCGTCTGACACCCGGCTTATGCCGGGTTTTTTATATCAGGCCCCGTTGATGAGGCAGGATGGATATGCTGCGCCGCTACCTGTTTGAAATTATTCTGGCCGCCCTGATCCTCTGTGGCCTGATTGCCGTCTGCTGTTATCTTTGAGGGTGGCTATTTGTGACCGGTGCCCGGTAAGCGAAAGAAATCCTTCGCAAAATCAAATGGCACCAATTCATACTGAAGATGAATACAGCTATAGTTACTTATATAAAAAATGTTAGGGATATCCCCTTTTCAAGGCCAGATTGTTATGCGCATGTCGCTAGTTGTTGTCTGTTTATGGGGGTTATGTGCGCTACCGGCACACGCGGATGCCCCGGAAAGTGAGCAAACCCGGCTGTTCTTCGGCCATGACGATCGCACCCGCCCTTCCCACGCCACCGACTGGCCGTGGCAGGCTATCGGCCAGGTGGAAACCGTGAGCGGCAATCTGTGCAGCGCCACCCTGATCTCCCCCCATCTGGCGCTGACGGCCGGCCACTGCGTGCTGTCGCCACCGGGCGTGATTGACCGCGCCGTGGCGCTGCGCTTTGTCAGCCGCGGCGGGAAATGGCGTTACGAATACACCAAATTACAAACGCTGGTGAACAAGGAGTTGGGCAAGAAACTCAAGGCTGAAGGTGATGGCTGGATTGTGCCGCCAAAAGCGGCAATCTGGGATTTCGCGCTGATCCGCCTGCCGGAAGGCGTGAAGGTGCCGCTGAAACCGCTGCCGCTCTGGCAGGGGTCGCAACAGGAACTCACCACCGCGCTGAAGCTGGCTGAACGCAAAGTGACGCAGGCCGGCTACCCGGAAGATCACCTGGAAACGCTCTACAGCCACCATGACTGTCTGGTGACCGGCTGGGCGCAAAGCGGCGTGCTGTCGCACCAGTGTGACACCCTGCCCGGTGACAGCGGATCACCGTTGTTACTCAGGCAGGGAGAACAGGGCTGGTCGCTGATTGCGGTGCAAAGCTCTGCCCCCTCCGCGGAGGACCGCTACCGCGCGGATAACCGCGCCCTGGCCGTCACGGCCATCCGGGCGCAGTTGGCGGCGCTGGACCCGCGCGCCGGGGCTAGCTCAGCTGCTCCATAGCCTGCAGGATACGTTTGTCGGAGATCGGGTATGGCGTACCGAGTTGTTGCGCAAAATAGCTGACGCGCAGCTCCTCAATCATCCAGCGGATCTCCGTCACGTCCGGGGCGTCACGCCGGGCGGGCGGCAGTTTGTTCAGCCACTGCTGCCACGCCTGCTGCACCTGCTCCACTTTCAGCATCTGGGCACGATCGCGGTGCGGATCGGTCGGCAGTTTTTCCATCCGCCGCTCAATCGCCTGGAGATAACGCAGGGTATCCGGCAGTTTTTTCCAGCCGTTGCGGGTCACAAAGCCCCGGTAGACCAGCCCGGCCATCTGGCTCTTGATGTCAGAGAGCGCCAGCGCCATCGACATGTCCACACGCCCTTTCAACCGTTTATTGATGTTGAACACCGCCGTCAGGATCTGCTCGACCTGCTGGGCAATCTCCACCACCGTCTCGTTGAGGCGCGCCCGCACAAATTCATGCAGGCGGGCAAAGTTCGCCTCATCCCAGGCCGGGCCGCCAAATTCGGCGATCAGCTTGTCGACGCCGCAGGCGATGCAATCATCAATCAGCTCCAGCACTTTGCCGTACGGGTTGAAGTACAGCCCCAGCTTGGCTTTGTTAGGCAGCTTCTCATGCAGGTACTTGATCGGCGACGGAATATTCAGCAGTAACAGGCGGCGCGTGCCCTGCCACATCGCCTGCTGCTGTTCCGGCTCGCTGTCAAACAGCCGGATGCCGATGCTCTCTTTCTCATCCACCAGCGCCGGGAAAGCGCGAACTTCATAGCCGCCGCGTTTTTGCTCGTAGCGTTCCGGCAGCGCGCCGAAGCTCCAGAGGTGCAGGCCGCTCTGCTCGATGCCGTCATCCGCCACCGCGGAGAGCGTCTCCTGCACTTTCTCTTTCAGCTGGCTGCGCAGCGCGGCCAGGTCTTTGCCTTCGCGCAGCGTTTTGTTTTTCTCATCCACCACCCGGAAAGTGATTTTCAGGTGATCGGGCACCTGATCCCACTGCCAGTCCTCGCGGGACACCGTGACGCCGGTCATTTTGCGCAGCTCTTTTTCCAGCGCGTCCAGCAGCGGCATCGCCAGCGGCGTGGTACGCGCCAGGAACGCCTCGGCATAGTTCGGTGCCGGGACAAAGTTACGCCGCACCGGTTTCGGCAGTGACTTGATCAGCGCAATAATCAGCTCGCGCCGCACGCCGGGGATCTGCCACTCGAAGCCCTGCTCCTCCACCTGGTTCAGCAGCGGCAACGGGATATGCACCGTGACGCCGTCGGCATCCGCACCCGGTTCAAACTGGTAGGTCACCCGCAGTTTCAGGTTGCCCTGATGCCAGAAGTTCGGGTAATCCAGTGCGCTGATGCTGGCCGCGCCCTCTTTGATCAGCATCGCTTTCTCAAAGTTGAGCAGATCGGCAGGCTGTTTTTTCCACCAGCTGTCAAAGTGCCGGGCGGAGATGACCTCATGGCCGATGCGCTGGTCATAGAAGGCGAACAGCGTTTCGTCATCCACCAGAATGTCGCGGCGGCGGGATTTGTGCTCCAGCTCCTCCACTTCCGCCAGCAATTTCAGGTTGGCGCGGAAGAAGGCGTGGCGCGTCTGCCAGTCGCCCTCCACCAGCGCATGGCGGATAAACAGCTCGCGGCAGAGCGCCGGGTCGATTTTGCTGTAGTTGACCGGGCGCGCCGCCACAATCGGCAGGCCGAACAGCGTGACTTTTTCCGTCGCCATCACCGCCCCCTGCGATTTCTCCCAGTGCGGTTCGCTGTAGCTGCGCTTGATCAGGTGCTGGGCCAGCGGCTCGATCCACTCCGGCTCAATTTTCGCCGCAATGCGCCCCCACAGGCGGCTGGTTTCCACCAGCTCGGCCACCATCAGCCACTTCGGCGGCTTCTTGAACAGCCCGGAGCCGGGGAACACCGCAAAGCGGGCGTTGCGCGCGCCGGTGAACTCCTGTTTTTCGGCGTCTTTCTGGCCGATGTGCGACAGCAGGCCGGTCAACAGCGCGCAATGCACCTCGCGGTACTCCGCCGGCAGGCTGTTGACCGGCAGCCCCAGCTCTTTCACCACCTGGCGCAGCTGGGTGTAGATGTCCTGCCACTCGCGCACCCGCAGATAGTTGAGGAAATCACTGCGGCAGAGCTTGCGGAACTGCGCCGACGACAGCGCTTTCTGCTGCTCTTTCAGGTAGTCCCACAGGTTCACAAAGGCCAGGAAATCAGAGTCTTTGTCGGCAAAGCGGCGGTGTTTCTCATCCGAGGCCTGCTGCTTGTCGAGCGGCCGCTCGCGCGGATCCTGGATCGACAACGCGGCCGTGATGATCATCACCTCGCGTACGCAGCCGTTTTTCTGCGCTTCCAGCACCATGCGCGCCAGCCGCGGGTCAATCGGCAACTGGGCCAGTTGCCGGCCCTGCGCGGTCAGCTGGTAGTGGCCCTTCTCATTGGTGTGGATTGCCCCCAGCTCCTCCAGCAGGCGCACGCCATCCTGGATGTTGCGCTTGTCCGGCGCTTCCACAAACGGGAAGGCAGCGATGTCGCCCAGCCCGAGCGAGGTCATCTGTAAGATCACGGACGCCAGGTTGGTGCGCAGAATCTCCGGGTCGGTAAAGGCCGGGCGTGACAGGAAATCCTGCTCGTCATACAGCCGGATACAGATCCCTTCGGAGACACGCCCGCAGCGCCCTTTGCGCTGGTTGGCTGACGCCTGTGACACCGGCTCAATCGGCAGCCGCTGCACTTTGGTGCGGAAGCTGTAGCGGCTGATGCGTGCGGTGCCGGGGTCAATCACATATTTAATGCCCGGCACCGTCAGCGAGGTTTCCGCCACGTTGGTGGCCAGCACGATGCGCCGCCCGGAATGGGACTGGAATACCCGGTTCTGTTCGCTGTTGGAGAGGCGCGCATAGAGCGGCAGGATCTCGGTATGCGGCAGGTTAAGCCGGTTCAGGCCGTCCGCCGTGTCACGGATTTCACGCTCACCGCTCATAAAGATCAGGATGTCGCCCGGCCCCTCGCGCCCCAGCTCCTCGACCGCGTCAAAAATCGCCTGTAACTGGTCGCGCTCGGTGTCGTCCGCGTCATCCGCCACCGGGCGGTAACGGACTTCCACCGGGTAAGTCCGGCCGGAGACTTCGATAATCGGCGCATTGTTGAAGTGGCGTGAAAAACGCTGCGGATCGATGGTGGCCGAGGTGATGATCACCTTGAGATCCGGGCGTTTCGGCAGCAACTGGCGCAGGTAACCGAGGATAAAGTCAATGTTGAGGCTGCGTTCATGCGCCTCATCGATGATCAGGGTGTCGTACTGCATCAGCAGCCGGTCTTGTTGGATCTCCGCCAGCAGGATGCCGTCGGTCATCAGTTTCACCTGGGTGGTGTCACTGACCTGATCGTTAAACCGGACTTTATAGCCGATGGCCCCGCCGAGCGTGGTTTCCAGCTCGTCGGCGATACGGTTGGCCACGGTGCGCGCCGCCAGCCGCCGCGGCTGGGTATGGCCGATCTGGCCTTTGATGCCGCGCCCGAGCTCCATACAGATTTTCGGCAACTGGGTGGTTTTACCGGAGCCGGTTTCACCGGCCACAATCACCACCTGATGGTCGCGCACTGCCTCCAGGATCGCCTGTTTTTTCTGGCTGACCGGCAGGTTTTCCGGGTAGGTGATGCGCGGGCGCGCGGCCATACGCTGGGCCACCCGCTGGCGGGCTGCCTCGATGTCCTGGCTGAGTTCGGCGGCGATCGCCTCCTGTGCCTGCGGATTACTGACCTTGCGGGCACCCTGCAGGCGACGCTGCAGGCGCTGTTGGTCACGGAGCATCAGGTCCGGCAGGTGCTGGGCCAATGCCGCGAGCGGAGATTTCACAATGGTGTTCCTTGTTGCTGGCAAGCGCCCGGAAGGCACTTGATTCTGAAAGAGTTCGGCTTTGGCGGGCCATACTGGTTTTTATGGTAGCACAGGCCGGGGCTGCTCCGGCACCCTTCGCACGGCCAGCGGTTCTGCTTGTTCAATAAAATCGAATAGAGTGCTCGAAATATTGCGCTTTTACTGTTGTGGCTTTGCCCCTACAGTAGCAACCATTCAACGGGCACACAGCCCTGACATGACGAACTAAGGAATGACCTATGAGTAAAGTTCTGGTACTGAAATCAAGCATCCTGGCGACCTATTCACAATCGAATCAACTGGCTGACTTCTTCACTGAAGAGTGGAAAGCAGCGCACGCGGCAGATGAAATCACTGTGCGTGACCTGGCTGCCAACCCGGTACCGGTACTGGACGGTGAGCTGGTCGGCGCGCTGCGCCCGTCCGACGCGCCGCTGACCCCGCGTCAGGAAGAGGCGCTGGCCCTCTCCAACGAATTGATTGAAGAACTGCAGGCGCATGACGTCATCGTTATGGCGGCACCGATGTACAATTTCAATATCTCCACCCAGCTGAAAAACTACTTTGACCTGATTGCCCGTGCCGGCGTCACCTTCCGTTACACCGAAAACGGCCCGGAAGGCCTGGTAAAAGGCAAACGTGCGGTGATCCTGACCACCCGCGGCGGCATCCACAAAGATACCCCGGCTGACCTGGTGAACCCGTACCTGACGCTGTTCCTGGGCTTCATCGGCATCACTGACATCGAGTTCGTGTTTGCGGAAGGCATGGGTTACGGCCCGGAAATGGCCAGCAAAGCGCAGGAAGAGGCGAAAGCCGCGATTAAGCAGGTTGTGGCCGCCTGATTCCGGTTGAGTTGATTACCCTCATTTTTTGCTCCTGATGTTTTGGGGTGAAGGTTTTGGGCGCATCCTTTAGAGGGTGCGCTTTTTTATTTGGGCCTGGAGACAATTCCGGTTGTCTGCCGGTGGAAGGTTTCGGTTGTCTGGCATCGCGTGTTGCCTGAGCCACTGCGCCTCAACCGAGCAGGGCCTGCCGGCGCGCCGGCCCTGCACCCGCGCGCTTCCGGTGCCCCGGCTGAATCATTGCCCGCTCCCGCGGGTTCCCTCACTCCGCCTCCGGGCTTTTCGGGCCGCCGCAGACACGCTCCCAGCGTGGCTGCGACTCTCGCACACATCCCTGTGTGCTCGCCCGGCCCTGCGGCTCCATTCGGCAATGATTTTTACGCCCCCACCTCTTCTGCAAATTTTTCGGTATGTAAGGAAAAAGTAGGGGGAAGTTTTTTTGGCGTCCTGCCCGCTCACCCGGCCCTGCGGCTCCACTCGGCAATGATTTTGACGCCCCCACCAGACTGCAAATCCTTGAGCAGGTAAGGGTTTAGCCGGGGGCGTTTATCAGTGAGAAAAATGAGGGGCGAGGCGGGATCAGGGGGTGGCCTGGCCTTTTTGCAGCCAGAGGCCGTTGATGCCGCGGACGTAGTCGCCGGGGCGGGCGCGAGCGACCAGCTTTTGGCCGGCCAGGCGGGCGACGTTGTCCAGCGGTACCTGGTTCTCTTCGGCAATCTCGCGGTAACGATCGCGGCGGGCCTGGTTAATCCGCTCGGCCAGCGCGGCGGCTTCCGGGTCGGGTTTCACCAGCGCCACATAACCGTCGAGCGTCTCGCCTAACCGGCCCTGCGTGCGAGCTTCATCCAGCGTCAGGGCGGAGGCGGAAGCGCAAAACCCCAGCGCGCTCAAGGCCAGCGCCAACCCGATAATGCCGTGTCGTCTCTTCATACAGGCTCCTCAGAACAGATCGCTTTGACTCTTCAGCAAATCTTCCACATCCTTATCAACCTTAATGTGAATCTCATGCTCAATTTTAACATTCATGTTAATCGTGATGGGCTGCGACGGCGTTGCCAGCTCAATACGCGGCACACAGCCGGCCAGCAGCAACAGGGGCAGCAGGCCGGTCAGCCTCGGGGCAGAAAAAAACATCATGGTTGCGTCCTCGCAGGTTTGGAGAGCCTCTCAGAGAGCCACTCCTGCACATTGTCGCCAAAGCGCAAACTGCGCCACAGCTGGAATACGTTCTCCTGATGGCGGTAATTCAGGATGATGTTGCGCCGCTGGGTCTCGGCCGGGCTGACGCCGTCAATCTTCGCCGCCAGCGTCAGTTCGCCCAGGTTGTCCAGGCTCACCTGCGCCGATGTCCGGCTGATCTCCAGATAACGCAGCCAGTCCACCACCAGCCGGTTGGTCAGGTTGCCTTCGGCCAGCGCTTTTGCCATCTCCGGGGCCAGCCGCAGCGTCAGCAGGCCGTGGTTGCGTACCCAGCCCTCCTTCACCAGCCAGTGCGGGTTATCCAGCCAGAGCGGCAACTCGCCGTCCACCTTGCCGGACATGGCAAACTGCTTCGGCTTCAGCGCGGTGAACACCTCACTCAGATCAACCTGATCCAGCTTCAGCACCGCCGCCTGATGCTGCGGCAACCGCAATGCCGACAAACTCACATGACCGCCCAGCATATCCACGCCGACGTTGCTGAGCGTCAGCGGCAGGTGCTCGCTGTAGGGATAATTGCCTTGCAGATCGGCCGTGATGTTCTTCATCGCCACCAGGTTGCTGAGCAGGCCGATGCGCAATGACACCGGCTGCTGCGCACCAAACTGCCAGCGATGGTTGTCCAGTCGGTAAGGCAGAATAAAATCCACCCCGCTGACCTCGCCATCCTTCAGCCAGGCACCGCCCTGCTGCACCACCCAGTGGCCGCCCGCCACCAGCCCCTGTTCGCGCGCGGCGGAGAAGGCTGTCTGGGCGCGGAACCGCCCGTCACGCAGCGTGATTTTCAGCGCCGGGTCCAGCAGCGACTGGAACGCCGTCAAGGGCTGATCCGGCCACCAGCCCTCACCGCGCAGCCGCTCGCCGTCCCAGCGGCCGCGCAGTGCGATAGGCCCGATAGGGTCTGCGGCCAGACTGCCGCGCCACAGGAATGCCGCCGGTGACGCGCCTTTAATCTGCAACGCCAGCGACGAAGGCGGCAGATAGCCGCCGCTGCCGAGCCCAATACGTTCGGCTGCCAGCGTCAGCCCGCCCTGGATGGCCTCAGGCGTGGGCGCGCGCGCCTCTGAGGGGCGCTGCCACACCAGCGGCTCGCTCAGCGTCAGCCGGGGCTTGTCCACGGTGACCAGCCCATAATGCAACTGGTTAAAGCCGGTGGAGAGCGAGGAGACCGTCAGCCGCGCGGCGTCCCAGCGCCCTTTGCCGGTCATGTCCCAACGGGCCTGGAGCGGCGGCAGTGTGCCGTTGCCCCAGAAGTTGTACTGCCAGTGGCCGCGGTCGGGCCAGAAATCCTGTGCTTTGCCGTTGAGGTGCAGTTTGACTGCGCCCCAGTAGCGGTCAGTCAGCCGCACAATCGCCTGCAACGGGCCGTTGATCCCGGCGGGCGACAGCGTCACCCCGGCCAGCGGCCAGCGGGCTTCCTCCAGCCGTTGCTTCGCCGTCAGGTTGCCCCACGCCCGCAACAGGGCGCCGCTGCGCAACGTGAGCGCCGGGCTGAGCAGCGGGCCGTGCAGCCACGCCGGGAGCGATGCGGTAAACGAGAGGCGGGCAGCGTTCGCCTGCCCGGTGAGCTGGAGGCGCAGGTCGCTCTCCGTCAGCCCGACGCTGCCCGGCCCGGCAGAGAGCACCACGTTGGCGCGGCCGTTGTGGCCTTGGGTGAGCATGTTCGCCCGCCCTTCCAGGGTGGCGCGGGTGAAATGGCTGTCCCAGTCGCGCAGGGTCAGCCGGAGGCCACCGGCCAGCGGCTGCGCCGCATAAGGCCAGCGCCAGGTGCCGTCATGGATGGTCAGCGCCGCCGGGGAGAGCTGCCAGGGCAGGCGCAACAGCGGCGCCGGCGCGTCTTGCGCGGCCACCTCCAGCGTGCCCTGCGCAGCCTGCCAGTTCAGCGTCACGGCCAGCGGGGCCGGTACGCCGGCCAGCGTCAGGTGGGCCTGCAAATCGCCCTGGTCCGGCAGGCTGCTGCCCGGTGCGACCGGCAGTGTCACGCGGCCGGCCAGCGTCAGCGGCGCCTCCATCCCGGCCAGGGTGACCGCGAAACGGGTGAGGGTCAGGTGTTGGTGGCGGTCGAGCGAGGCGTCCAGCGCCAGTTGCGGTGCGCCGTTTGCCGCGGTTTCACGGCTCAGGTAACGCAGGTGCTGGCCTGCCGCACCGCTGCTGAAGGTCAGCCGCCCGGCATAGGGCTGCCACGGGGCCAGGGTCAGGTGATTAATGGCGATTTCCAGCGGCGGCAACCGCTGCTGCCAGGCTGCCGGGGAGAACGGCGCGCCGCCCGGCGCACTGGCCGGGAGCTGGCTGAGGCAGGGGCTGTCCAGCGTCAGGCTGTCGGCCGTCAGCACCCAGCGGCCGTGGCGGTAATCAAGCCGGGCGGCGCTGCTGTCGGCCAGCCGGCACGTACCGGCGCGGAAGGTCATGGGCGGCAACCGCAGGCCGGTGCGGGTCAGCGCCAGGGGGCCGCCCAGCGTCAGATGGGTGCCTGCCGGGAGCCAGTGTTCCACCACGGCCGGCAGCCAGCGCGGCAGCGTCAGCCAGCCGGTGCCTAACACCAGCACCATGCCCGGCAGCCCTATCCCCAGCGCTTTCCATCCTTTTCTCATTACCTGTCCTGTTTTCCCCAAAAAACGCTGCAAGATACCATAATTAACGCTATTCATCCGCCGCCGCAGTGCACGCTGACCGCTGCCGGGGAAAAAACCTGTGGCGATACACCCTGTTACCGTGGTGATGGCCTCCGCCTTCTGTTACGTTGGACTCAGACTTTTCTACGGAGAACCGATTATGAAAATGGCGATATACAGTACCAAGCATTATGACCGTAAATATCTGGAACTGGTCAATCAGCGTTTTAATTTCGACATGGAGTTCTTCGATTTCCTGCTGACCCCCGCAACGGCCAAAAACGCCGTGGGCTGTGACGCGGTTTGCCTGTTTGTGAATGATGACGGCGGCCGCGAGGTGCTGGAAGAGTTTGCCGCGCTGGGGGTGAAAATTCTGGCGCTGCGCTGCGCGGGCTTTAACAACGTTGACCTGGACGCGGCCAAAGAGCTGGGCATTCAAGTGGTGCGGGTCCCGGCCTACTCCCCGGAAGCGGTGGCCGAGCACGCCGTGGGCCTGATGATGACGCTCAACCGCCGCATCCACCGCGCCTACCAGCGCACCCGTGATGCCAACTTTGCGCTCGATGGGCTTATCGGCTTTAACATGCATAACCGCACTGCCGGGGTGATCGGCACCGGCAAGATTGGCCTGGCGACGCTGCGCATCCTGAAAGGGTTCGGCATGAAGCTGCTGGCCTTTGACCCCTACCCGACACCGCAGGCACTGGAGCTGGGCGCAGAGTATGTTGACCTGAACACGCTTTATGCCCGGTCAGACGTGATTACCCTGCACTGCCCGCTGACCCCGGAGAACCATCACCTGCTGAATGCGCAGGCGTTCAGCAAGATGAAAGATGGGGTGATGATCATTAACACCAGCCGCGGCGGCCTGATTGACTCGACTGCCGCCATTGAGGCGCTGAAACAGCAGAAGATTGGCGCACTGGGCATGGATGTGTATGAGAATGAGCGCGGGCTGTTCTTTGAGGACAAATCCAACGACGTGATCCAGGATGATGTGTTCCGCCGCCTCTCCGCCTGCCATAACGTGCTGTTTACCGGCCACCAGGCTTTCCTGACGGAAGAAGCGCTGACCAGCATTGCCGAGGTGACGTTGCAGAACGTCTCCCAGCTTATCCATGGCCAGCCCTGCCCCAACCTGCTGACGGCCTGATGCCGCGCTGTCCGGCCGGTCAGCCGGCCGGGCACGCCCCGCGCATCAGCGCCCACTCCTCACACTGTTTGCCGTCCGGTAACTGGCACATGCCGATGGTGCTGCCGTCGAGTTGCCGTGCCAGCGTCAGCGTGCCGCCCACCAGCCCGCAGTTAGCCGACGCCGGGTTCGCCCGGTTCAGCGCATGTGACGGGTTGACGCTGGTCGCCTGCTGTACCGGTTCATCATACGAGAGATCATCATCATCGTTATGGCTGCTGCACGCAGCCAGTAAAAAAAGGCTGCCAGCAACCATTAACCCGGCGGTAAATTTCATTGGCCTGCTCCTGCGTGTCATGGGCATAAGGGAAAAGGAACGGGCGACGGCGTTAACAGCGGAGAGAGGGGCCTGCCCAGCGTTATTTTTAGCGTTAATTACCGGGCGAGTAAATATGGAAAGGGTCGCCGCCGCGGAATAATTAATGTCTTCTGATATATCGGCATCATTCATTACCGCCTTTATACCGCGCCTGGAAAAGAGTGTGCCGATGCAATATCCGCAAGATCAACCGGTTAGCGCAGCCTGTACTGCCGTAAGGAATGTCTGAAAAGGGGTGACAGCTATAGGGCGCTTTTTTCCGCGCAGGCTGCGCCAGCCGGGCATTGTCGTAACATTTTATTTCTGCTGACTAACCCTCTGCCGGCTTCCGGCACTTTTTGTTGTTGCGGTTATTATCGCGTTTTATATAGTTCACGGGCTAAGCAATTAGCATCCACTGTTTTTTCAGTTAATACTGACTGATTTTCTGCCGGCAAAACCAACCCTTTTGCCGGTTTTTTTTACGGTTTTATTGATGCGTTGTCACATTACTGCCCGGCAACACGACGCTTTCGCTTCTATATTTTCGCTGCCCCCGTCGGCCTGCTTTTTATCGGATGACATCCTGGCCCTGCCCGCCTGCGTGGCCTGAAACACGCCGCTTATTTTCAGGTGTGCACCGGTATCAGGATGCACACCAAAAGTATGTTGTAACTAATAAGCGGTAAGCGGGGAAATCACGGGCAATTTCCTGCCCCACAGCACAAAACCCGCTGGCATTCGTCGCCGCAATCCGTACCATACAGCGCATTACTGACAGCAGACTCCCGGCCCCCGCCCCCGTTCTGTGGGCGGGCGCGATAACGATGCAAGAGAAAGACGTGGTTACTCAAAAAAAACAATACGATCTGAATAAGCTACAGAAGCGGCTGCGCCGCAATGTCGGCCAGGCGATTGCGGACTTCAACATGATTGAGGAAGGTGACCGCATTATGGTGTGCCTGTCCGGCGGCAAAGACAGCTATACCATGCTGGACATCCTGCTGAACCTGAAGCAGAGCGCGCCCATCAACTTCTCCCTGGTGGCGGTGAACCTCGACCAGAAACAGCCCGGCTTCCCGGAGCATATTCTGCCGGCTTACCTTGAAGCGCTGGGCGTTGAGTATAAGATTGTTGAAGAAAATACCTACGGCATCGTCAAAGAGAAGATCCCGGAAGGCAAAACCACCTGCTCGCTCTGCTCCCGCCTGCGCCGCGGCATTCTCTACCGTACCGCCACCGAGCTGGGCTGCACGAAAATCGCGCTGGGCCACCACCGCGATGACATGATCCAGACGCTGTTCCTGAATATGTTCTACGGCGGCAAGCTGAAAGGGATGCCGCCGAAGCTGATGAGCGATGACGGCAAACATGTGGTGATCCGCCCCCTCGCCTACTGCCGCGAGAAAGACATCGAGCGCTTCTCGGAGGCCCGCGGCTTCCCGATTATTCCGTGCAACCTGTGTGGTTCCCAGCCGAACCTGCAACGTGCGGTGATCAAAGAGATGCTGCGCGATTGGGATAAAAAATACCCTGGGCGCATCGAAACCATGTTCAGTGCCATGCAGAATGTGGTGCCGTCCCACCTGGCGGACCACGCCCTGTTTGATTTCCGCGGCATCCGCCACGGCAGCGCAGTGGTGGACGGCGGTGATCTGGCGTTTGACCGCGAAGAGTTGCCGTTGCAGCCGGCAGGCTGGCAGCCGGATGAGGCGGATGAGCCGGTGATGGCGGAACGCCTGAACGTGCTGGAAATCAAATAACCGTCACGACTGCCTGTCAGAAAAGCGCACCCCGGTGCGCTTTTTTTATGCCTGCAGGCGGGCCTCCGCCGGAAAGCGTGGAAAAACGGCAAAAAAAAAGCCGGTCTGAAAGACCGGCAGGGTATGAATCAATTGTGCTATGCAGTAATTCTAAACGTAAGAAATAAGACAATATGGAGCGCAACGCCCATCGCTTGACGTTGCATTCACCTGCGGGAGGGATAATGCCCCTTTTTGCCCGGACAAATGTTGATTTCGCTCAATTTAGCCTGCATTTTCTGCCATCACACGCCAACGGCTACAGCCATTTGCGCCGTCTCAGCCACCAGGCCACGCCAATCACCAGCGCCATCAGCGACAGGCAGAAGGTCGCGAAGCCGTAGTGCCACTCCCCACCGGGAATGCCGCCGAGGTTGACGCCAAACAGGCCGGTCAGGAAGGTGGTGGGCAGGAACACCATCGCCAGTAGCGACATGGTATAGGTGCGGCGGTTCATCGCATCGGCCATCTGGCTGGCGATCTCATCCGTCAGCACCGCCGTGCGCGCAATGCTGGCGTCGAGGTCGTCCAGGCCGCGCCCGAGGCGGTCAGCAATCTCCTGCATCCGGCGGCGGTCATCCTCGCTCATCCACGGCAGCCGTTCGCTGGCCAGCCGGGTAAACACATCCCGCTGCGGGGCCATGTAGCGGCGCAGCACGATCAACTGTTTGCGTAACAGCGCCATCTGCCCGCGCTCCGGGATCTGCTGATCCAACAGCCCATCTTCCATATCGATGATTTTGTCATGCAGATCCTCAATAAACTCGCTGGCGTGCGCCGTCAGGGCGTCGCACAGCTCAATCAGCCAGGTGCCGCTGTTCACCGGGCCGCTGCCCTGTTGCAGGTCATTGAGTACGTCGTCAATCGAATAGACTTTGCGGTGCCGGGTGGTCACGATCAGTTTGTCGGTGATGTAGACGCGGATGGTCACCAGCTGATCGGGCCGGGAGTTGGCATTGAAATTGATGGTACGCAGGGTGATCAGCGTCCCGTCCCCCATCCGGCTGACGCGGGGGCGCATACTGTCCCCACCCAGCGCGTCACGCACGGCGTCCGGCAGCAGCGGCGTGGTGCTGAGCCACTCCCCGCTGGCCGGCAGCGTGTAATCAAGGTGGATCCAGCAGGGTTTCTCGCTGGTTACCTCACTGGCGGGGTCAATCGGGGTGGCACCGCCCTTGCCGTCCAGTTGGTAGGCATAGACTGCGTCGGAGATCTGAAGTTGCTTGCCGCTGATTACATCCACTCGTTCACCTGCATAAGAAAGCGTGCCGGGCGGCCACGTGCCGCCGGTTGTTGCCCCATTCTAGCGTTGGACGCTTGAGGATCAAGGTCATGGGCCGGTAAGAAACCTTACGGAATGTGACACGGCCCGGCACCGGGTCAGTGTTTGAGCAGATACAGGGTATGGCTGTAGGCCACATCCTCCGGGTTGGTTATCGGGTAGCCTTTTACCCAGGGCTTGATCAACCGGCCATTGGTGTATTGGTAGATCGGCGCAATCGGGGCCTGGTCGGCAATCACCTGCTCTGCGCGGTTGTAGTCGGCATTGCGGGCAGCGGCGTCTGTCTGGCGGCTGGCGGTGTCCAGCAGCCGGTCATAGGCCGGGTCGCTGAATTTGGCGATATTGCCGGTGTGCGCCGAGGTCAGCAGGCTCAGGAAGGTCGAGGCTTCATTGTAATCCCCGACCCAGGAGGCGCGCACCACATCGAAATCCCCGCTGTTGCGGCTGTCGATGTAGGCTTTCCACTCCTGGTTCACCAGTTTCACCTCCACGCCCAGCGTTTTCTTCCACATCGAGGCCACCGCAATAGCGATCTTCTGGTGGTTCTCCGAGCTGTTATAGAGCAACGAGAGGTGCAGCGGTTTGCCGGGGCCATAGCCTGCCGCCGCCAGCAGTGTTTTCGCCTGGGCATCGCGCTCCGCCTGGCTTAACTGCTGCCACGGGCTGGGGTCGGCATGAAAACCGGCGGTGACATCCGGGGTGAAATGCCAGGCCGGTTTCTCCCCGGTGCCGAGCACTTTCTCCGCGATGATGCGGCGATCGATGGCGTAAGAGAGTGCACGCCGCACGCGGGCATCATTGGTGGGCGCGCGGCGGGTGTTAAAGGCGTAGTAGTAGGTGCCGAGCTGGTCAGGGGTATAGACCTGCCCAGGAATGTCCTTCAGCAGCTTCCGGTACATGTTTTTCGGGAAAGACTCGGTGATGTCGATGTCGCCTGCCAGGTAACGTTTGGTGGCGCTGGACTCCTGATTAATCGGCACCAGCGTCACCTGGGTCAGCACCGTATGGGCGTGATCCCAGTAATGCGGGTTAGGCACCAGCACCAGTTTCTCATTCACCACCCGCTGTTGCAGGGTAAACGCGCCGTTCCCCACCAGATTGCCGACTTTTGTCCAGTCATCCCCATATTTTTCTACCGTGGCCTGGTGCACCGGGAACAGGCTGAAATTCGCCAGCAGGCTGATAAAGTACGGCACCGGTTTTGTCAGGCGGAGCGTCAGCGTATGCGCGTCCACCGCCGTTACCCCCAGCTTCCCGGGCGGCAATTTTCCGGCGATGATCGCATCAGCATTTTCCAGCCCGGCCAGCCCGGCAAACCAGGCCGAGGGCGAATGGTTGGCCGGGTCCACCAGCCGCCGCCAGCTGTAGACGAAATCCTGTGCTGTTACCGGGTCGCCGTTTGACCAGCGCGCCTCTTTGCGCAGGGTGAGCGTCCAGTGCTGGTTGTCCTGGGTTTCCCAGCGTACCGCCACCCCAGGGGTAACCTTGCCCTGCGCATCCTGATTCACCAGCCCCTCGAACAGATCCCGCGCCACCTGCGCTTCCGGCAGGCCTACGGCTTTAATCGGGTCAAGCGAGGCCGGTTCATCCTTGATATGGCGCACGATCTCCTGTTTTTCAGCCAGCGCCGTGCCCGGCGGCACCACCGCGGCACCGGCACCGGGCAGCCATGCCACCAACAGGGCAGCAGCGCTGAGGCGAAAGCGAATGTGACAAGTTGGCATCAATTTTTACCCCGCTTAATTGTTTGATTTATTTGCATTGACTGTTGTATCACTCCTTTTTCCCTGACAGAACCAAAATCCCCCGGCCGCTGTCACGAAAACGCAACTTTTCTGTGGGGGACCGCCGCGCAGGCATAAGAAAAAACTGTTACCGGCACACAAACAGGCGTAAATAGGAAAGACACGCTTTCTGGAGAATAACAGCATGACCTCATTACGTTTACGCAGTGAACGCGGGCCGCTGACGTTGCCCGGCGTGGAGTATGGGCGTTCTGCCCTGGGCGCGCCGCTGCTCTGGTTTCCGGCCAGCTACAGCACGCCGGAGACCGGCCTGATCCTGGCCGGCACCCACGGGGACGAAACCGCGGCGGTGATTGCGCTGTCGTGCGCGTTGCGCTCGCTGCTGCCGGAGCAGCAGCGCCACCATGTGATCCTGGCGGCCAACCCGGACGGCTGCCAGCTGGGGTTACGCGCCAATGCCAACGGGGTGGATCTGAACCGCAATTTCGCGACGCTGAACTGGAAACCGGGGGAGACGCATTACCGCTGGAACAGTTATGCCGACGCGCGCGATGTGGTGCTGAGCAGCGGCAGCGCGCCGGGGTCTGAACCCGAGACGCAGGCGCTCTGCGCGCTGATTGATGAGCTGGCCCCGCGCTGGGTGGTGTCATTGCATGAGCCGCTGGCCTGCATTGAAGACCCGGACAGCACCGCGCTGGCGGAGTGGCTCTCCCACGCCTTTGACCTGCCGATGGTGGCGAGCGTCGGCTACCCGACCCCCGGCTCCTTCGGCAGCTGGTGCAGTGAGCGCTCCCTGCCCTGCATCACGGTGGAGTTGCCGCCGGTCTCAGCCGATGAGGCCAGCGAGCGTTACCTCCCGGCGCTGATTGGGCTGTTGCGCCACGACTGACTCAGGGGGCGCTGAGGTCGATGCTGCCGCAGTGAAAGGTCAGGCGCGGTTCGGCGTCGGTGGCCAGCCAGGTCGGCCCGTCGAGATCCACAAACCGCGCGCCAGCGGCCAGCGGCAGCGCCGCCCGGATGGCGCGTGAGGTGCAGAGCATACAGCCGAGCATCACCTCCAGCCCCTGTGCGCGCGCAGCAGACGCCAGCGCCAGCGCGGCGGTCAGGCCGCCGGTTTTATCCAGCTTGATATTGACCATCTGGTAACGCCCCGCCAGCGCCGGGAGATCCTCCACGGTATGGCAGCTCTCATCAGCACAGATCGGCAACGGGTGAATGAAGTGCGCCAGGGCGCTGTCTTTCCCGGCGGGCAGCGGCTGTTCCAGCATCAGCACGCCCAAATCGGCCAGCAACTGGCAGCGGGCCGCCAGCCCCTCGGGCTGCCAGGCTTCGTTGGCATCCACGATCAGCGAAAGCTTGGGCACGGCAGCGCGGATCGCCACCAGCCGCTCGGCAATCAGGTGGTCGTCGAGCTTTATTTTCAACAGCGTCGCCCCACACTCCTGCAACGCCCGCGCCGCGCCGGCCATCTCCTCCGGCGACCCAAGGCTGACCGTTTGCGCCATGCTCACCACCGGCAGCGGCGCAATGCCGGTGCGTTGCCAGAGGCTCTCGCCCTGCCGGGCGCACTCCAGGCTCCAGAGCGCGGAATCGAGCGCGTTCCGGGCTGCGCCCGGCGGCAGCAACTGCTGGAGCGCCTGCCGGTCTGCGCCGCGCTCTATCTCCGGCACCACGGCCGCAATCTGCGCGATCACCGAGGCCACGCTTTCGCCATAATGCGGATAGGGCGTGCACTCCCCGACCCCGTGCCATCCTTGTTGCTCAATCTCTACCACCACCACCTGCGCCTCGTTACGGCTGCCGCGGGCGATCACAAAGGCCGTGTGCAGCGGCCAGGTTTCAGGATAATAACGCAGGGTTCTCATAGCGGCTCCGTTCACAACGTCTTGTTTTAAGTATGGATAACAAAACAGGATAGACAATTAATTAGAAAAGTTTATATACCCAATATCCAGGTGATGGCATACACTGAGGGCCGGTGTTAAATACTTGTAAAAGGATGGCAGCATGACACAAACAGTACATTTTCAGGGCAACCCGGTTCCCGTCTCCGGCACCCTGCCGCAGCCGGGTGAGCAGGCCAGCAGCTTTACGCTGGTCGCCAAGGATCTGTCCGATGTGGCACTGAGCAACTTTGCCGGCAAGCGCAAAGTGCTGAATATTTTCCCAAGCATTGATACCGGTGTGTGCGCGGCCTCAGTGCGTAAATTCAACCAGCTGGCCAGCAGCTTCGATAATACCGTGGTGCTGTGTATTTCGTCCGATCTGCCGTTTGCCCAATCCCGTTTCTGTGGTGCGGAGGGGCTGGGCAATGTGGTGACCCTCTCTACCCTGCGCGGTGAGAGCTTCAAGCAGGCCTATGGCGTGGACATCACCGAAGGCCCGCTGGGCGGCCTGACGGCGCGTGCCGTCGTGGTGCTGGATGAAGATGACCGCGTGATCTACAGCCAGCTGGTGGATGAAATCACCACTGAGCCGAACTATGAGCAAGTGCTGTCGATGCTGCGTTAAGCCGCAGCCGGCATGAAAAAAAAGACAGAAGGGAAACCTTCTGTCTTTTTTTATTTACTCGTCGGCAGCGCCGGGCTTTTTGCCGCTCAGCCCATACTCACGCAGCTTGTTGGCAATGGCGGTATGGGAGACGCCGAGCCGTTTCGCCAGCTTGCGGGTGCTGGGGTAAGAGCGGTAGAGCCGGGTCAGCACCGAGCGTTCAAAACGCTTGCTGATGTCATCCAGCGAGCCGTTCAGCGCCTCTTCCGTCATCGCCAGGTCGGTTTCAAACTCCGGCAGCGCGATGTCCTGCGGCCGCAGCTCATGGCCCTCCAGCTGGGTCAGCGCACGGTAGATCGCATTTTTCAGCTGGCGCACGTTGCCCGGCCAGCCGTAGTGCGTCAGGAAGCTGGCCAGCCCGGCAGCCATTTTCGGCCGCGCCACGCCCTGCTCATCGGCAAAGCGCGCCACAAACAGCTCCGTCAGCGGCATGATGTCCGCCGGGCGCTCACGCAGCGGCGGCAGGGTCAGGGTCAGCACATTCAGCCGGTAGTAGAGGTCTTCACGGAACGCGCCGCGCTGCACCAGCTCCACCAGGTTTTTCTGGGTGGCGCAGATCACGCGCACATCCACATGCACCTCATGCTCCTCGCCCACCCGGCGGAAGGTGCCGTCATTCAAAAAGCGCAGCAGTTTGATCTGCATACGCGGGGACATCTCGCCGATTTCGTCCAGCAGCACCGTGCCGCCGTTCGCCTGCTCAAAAAAGCCCTTTTTGCCTTCCAGCGCATTCGGGTAAGCCCCGGCGGCGTAGCCGAACAGCTCACTCTCCACCACGTCATCCGGCAGCGAGGCGCAGTTAAGGCCGAGGAACGGCTGTTTGCCGCGCGGGCTGCGCAGGTGGCAGGCACGGGCCAGCAGATCTTTGCCGGTACCGGTGTCACCGATGATCAGCAGCGGCGCATCGAGCATGGCCAGTTTGCGCGCCTGGTCGAGCACCTGGCGCATCTTCGGGCTGACCGCCACGATATGGCCGAACTCGCTGTCATCATTGACGGCCAGATCCTGCAACTGACGCCCCATGCGCACGGTGGATTTCAGCATCACCACTGCGCCGACCGCGGCATTGTGGCGGTTTTCGTCATCCAGGTAGATAGGCGTGATATCCAGCAGGAAATCCTGGTTACGGATCACCACCCGCTCCGCCTGCGGCTGGGCGCGCTCCTGCTCCAGCCAGCGGCTGAAGTTGAAGCCGCCAATCAGGCTGCCGGCGGTATGGTTGCGGATTTTATCCTCCTCCAGCCCGAACAGCGCCAGCGCCGCCGGGTTGGCCTGCTCCACTTTGCCGCGCATGTCGATGGAGAACACCGGTTCCGGCATCGACTCCAGCAGCGCACGCAGGGCGCGGTGTTCGCGCTCGGACGGCAGGTAAGACACGGTACGCACATCCGTAACCCCGGCAATCCGGCGGATTTCCGCCATCAGGGCGCGGAAGGTATCAAAATCGAGCTGGGCAAAATTGAGGTAGATACGCCCAATCGGCGCAATCTCAATGCCCTGTAAATCGATGCTGCGCAACACCAGCAGGTCGAGCAGCTCCCTGGTCAGGCCCAGGCGATCTTCACAAAAGACTTCCAAACGCATCAGTTAACCTTTCAGCAGGTTGCGGATCACTTTGCGCATCATACTCCTTCACCCTGACAGGAAAAAGTTATCTGTCACAAAAAGTTGACACAATTTACGACTTTTCTCGATAAATCACTCCGGCTGACCATTTTTTCACTATTTCAGGCGGCCAATTGACCATTATGCCCTATGAAACAGGGTGCTATGGCAGGCCGGGCGCAGAGTCTGCGCGGTCAGCCAGGCTTTCCAACTGTCACGCAGGGCATACGCTGCGCGACCCAGCCGACAATTCCTGACAAAAGGGGGCGGCAGCCGGCCGGAAAGCAGATAAGATATTTCTGCCTTGTTACATAAATGATAACGAGAAGTAGCCTTCTTTTGTGTGAGGAGTCGGTATGCATCAAACAATTTGTGTGTTTTGCGGGGCCAGTGACGGGGTAAGCCCGGCCTATGCCCACTATGCCCGCGCACTGGGCCACCTGCTGGCCCTGCAAAAGCGCCGGCTGGTGTATGGCGGCGGGAAAAAGGGGCTGATGGGGGTGCTGGCCGATGCCGTGCTGGAAGCCGGCGGCCAGGTGACCGGCATCATCCCGCAGCGGCTGGTGGAAGCGGAAACCGCGCACCGCGGACTGACCCAGCTGGAAGTGGTGCCGGACATGCACGCCCGCAAAGCGCGGATGGCGGCGCTGGCGGATGGCTTTATCGCCCTGCCCGGCGGCATCGGCACGCTGGAGGAGCTGTTTGAAATCTGGACCTGGGGGCAGATTGGCTACCACGCCAAACCGGTGGGGCTGCTGGACGTCAACGGGTTTTACCGGCCTCTGAACCAGTTGCTGCTGCACATGGCGCAACAGGGGTTTGTGCGCCATGACTACCTGCAAACGCTGCACCTGAGCGAATCCCCGGAGGTGCTGTTGCGCCACCTGGATGCGTACCAGCCGAAAAACCACGATCGCTGGGCGACCTGATGCCGGGCGGCACGGCGGGTGATCATCGCCCGCCAATCTGCTACCATTCGGCCACTTTTTGATACCAGACGACAGCGACTATGAAGTTTATCTCTTTCAACATCAACGGGCTGCGCGCCCGCCCGCACCAGCTTGAAGCCCTTATCCAACAACACCAGCCGGATGTGATTGGCCTCCAGGAAACCAAAGTCCATGACGATATGTTCCCGCTGGATGAGGTGAGCCGCCACGGTTACCACGTGTTTTACCACGGCCAGAAAGGCCACTACGGCGTGGCGCTGCTGACGCGTGAGGCCCCGCTGGCGGTGCGCCGCGGCTTCCCGACCGATGATGAAGAGGCGCAGCGCCGCATTATCATGGCGGATTTCCAGACCAGCAAAGGCGTGCTGACGGTGATCAACGGTTACTTCCCGCAGGGCGAAAGCCGCGACCACCCGACCAAATTCCCGGCCAAAGAGAAATTCTACCGCGACCTGCAAAGCTACCTGGAGCAGCAGCTGACGCGTGAAAACCCGGTGCTGGTGATGGGTGACATGAACATCAGCCCCACCGATCTGGACATCGGCATCGGCGAAGAGAGCCGCAAACGCTGGCTGCGCACCGGCAAGTGCTCCTTCCTGCCGGAAGAGCGCGAATGGCTGGGCCGTCTGCACGGCTGGGGGCTGGTGGACACCTTCCGTGCCGCCAACCCGGAGGTGAACGATCGCTTCTCCTGGTTCGACTACCGCTCACGCGGCTTTGACGAAAACCGCGGCCTGCGCATCGACCTGGTGATGGCCAACGCGCCGCTGGCTGCGTGCTGCACCGACACCGGCATCGATTATGAGATCCGTGCGATGGAAAAACCCTCCGACCACGCGCCGGTCTGGGCCACCTTTGACCTCTGATCCTGCCTGCTGCCCCGCCGGTGCGGGGCTTTCCCGGAGAGCACCATGACGCCGATTGATGTGGTAGCCGCGATCATTGAACGTGACGGCACCATTTTGCTGGCACAGCGGGATGACTCGCGCGATCAGGCCGGGCTGTGGGAGTTCCCCGGCGGCAAGGTGGAAGCCGGTGAAAGCCAGCCGCAGGCGCTGGCGCGTGAGCTGGCAGAAGAGCTGGGTATTGTGGCCGACATCGGCGGCTTCGTCGCGAGCCAGAGCTGGCAGAGTGGTGAGCGGCTGATCCGGCTGCACGCCTGGCGCGTGCCGCAGTTTTGCGGCGAGCTGCGCCCGACCTGCCACCAGGCGCTGGTGTGGGTGACACCGGAGGCCGCCGCCGGTTACGCCCTGCCGCCGGCGGACCTGCCGCTGCTGGCCGCCTACCGGGCGCAACGCGGCATGAAATGACTCAGGCGCGGGGGGCTATTTCACCCGCAGCCAGATCAGGTCATTGGTGCCGACCACCTGCGGGTCACGGGTGCACTGCAGGGTGCCGCCGTCCACTTTCAGCAACGCCCCTTCCGAGTAGTTCTCATTCTGGTAAATGCAGCAGCGGCGGCATGGCGGCGCAGTATCGCGGCCTGCCCCGCTCCAGCCATCCAACGAAACCATCGCGTCCACATTGCCGCCGCTGGGCTGGGTCTCCGGCACCGGCTCATGCATCCGGTGGGCCTGAACCGGCAGGGCCAACGCGGCACTGACGGCGATACAGAAGGCAAGAGACTGCCGGCTGAGGTTTTTCATGATCTCTCCTTGGGTTTGGCGGGCTTGGCCGCCCGCCGCTTACGGGCCTTCCCGGCGGACGGTGCCGGTGACAGGCCGCGAAACGCCGGTGATGCCCCATTCTGTTTGGCCTGCTGGATCAATGCGTGCAAGGTCGATTCCAGCGGCTGCATAAACTCCTGGTAACGGCAGCTCTTCTCACTGATTTTGGTCAGCGTCGCTTCCCAGTTGGCCGTCATGTCCGGCCGCGCGGCGATGTCCGGCAGCGAGTGGATCAGCGCCCGCCCGGTCTCGGTGGCGTGGATGTTACGCCCCTTCTTGACCAGGAACGCCCGCTTGAACAGCAATTCAATGATGCCGGCGCGGGTGGCTTCGGTGCCCAGCCCGTCGGTGGCGCGCAGGATTTTCTTGAGGCTTTTGTCCTGCACGAAACGTGCGATGCCGGTCATGGCTGAAAGCAGGGTCGCGTCAGTGAACGGCCGCGGCGGCTGGGTCTGGCGTTCGACCACCTCACCCCGTTCGCACAGCAAACTGTCCCCTTTCGCCACTACCGGCAACGGCGCGCCCTCGTTCTCATCGTCACGCTCTTTCGCCCCCAGCAGCGCCCGCCAGCCCGCCTCGGCCAGGAAACGCGCCTTGGCGATAAAGTTGCCGCCGGCAATCTCCAGCTCAATCACGCATTTGCGGTAGACCGCATCGGCGCAGAACTGCATCAGGTACTGGCGCGCCACCAGGCTGTAAACCCGGCTCTCATCCTGGCTCAGCGACACGGCGCTGCTGCGCGCGGTCGGGATGATGGCGTGGTGGGCATCCACCTTTTTGTCATCCCAGCAGCGGTTGCGGCGGTTGCTGTCCACTGCCGGCTGCGGCAGCAGATCCGCCGCATGCACGCCAATCGCTTTCAACACCGCCTGACGGCCGGAGAAGTGCTCCTCAGGCAGGTATCGGCAATCTGAGCGCGGATACGTAATCAATTTGTGCGTTTCATACAATCGCTGGCAGGCATCCAGCACATTCTGGGCGCTCATGCCGAAGCGGCGTGCCGCCTCAATCTGCAACGTGGAGAGCGAAAACGGCAGCGGCGCAGTTTCGGCTTCGCGTTTGTCGCTGTAACCGGTGACGTTGGCCGGCTGGCCGCCGATGCGTTTCACCACATGCTCCGCCAGCGGCCGGTGCAGCAGCCGCCCCTCTTCGTCCTGATAGGGCTCGCAGGCGTCACTGGGTTGCCACAGGGCGGTGAAGCGCTCGTCGGCCGGGGTCACCACATGGGCTTTCACCTCGAAGAAATCTTTCGGCACGAAGTGCTCAATCTCTTCATCACGCCGCACCACCAGCCCCAGCACCGGTGTCTGCACCCGGCCCACTGACAGCACGCCGTCATAACCGGCATTGCGCCCCAGCAGCGTATAGGCGCGGGTCATGTTGATGCCGTAAAGCCAGTCGGCCCGCGAGCGCGCCAGCGCCGAGACGCAGAGCGGCACGAACTCCTGGTTGTCACGCAGCCGCTCCACTGCCCGCGTTACCGCCTGCGGGTTGAGGTCGTTGATCAGGCAGCGGCGCACCGCGCGGCGTTTGTCCGGGGCCAGCGCCAGATAGTCGAGCACCTCATCCACCAGCAATTGCCCCTCGCGGTCCGGGTCACCGGCGTGGATCACTTCATCCGCCTGTTTCAGCAGCCCTTTGATCACATTGAGCTGCTTGCTTACCGACGGGCGCGGCTGCAACAGCCACTTTTGCGGGATGATCGGCAAATCCGCCAGCGACCAGCGCGCGTAGCGGCCGTCATAGGCATCCGGCTGCGCCTGCTCCAGCAGGTGGCCGACGCACCAGGTCACTACCTGATCGTTACCGCAGGCAATATAGCCGTCACCGCGGCGGTGCGGTTTCGGCAGGACATCAGCAATGGCGCGCGCCAGGCTGGGTTTTTCAGCAATAAACAGCCGCATCAGGCACCTGCGACTCGGCAGGACGCCGCCTTCAACGGCAGGCTCAGGGCAGACAGGGTCATTGAAGCTCCTTCAGGATCGGTCACTTGGCCGTTATGGTAACGGCTGTCAGGCGGGTTGGTAAGGGGCAAGCCGGAAGCACGGGACAGGTCGCTCATTTCGCCAGCGGAAACCCCTGCTTATCAGAGGTTTTACCGCCGGCGGCAGGGCCAGGACGGGCAGGATCAGAAATAGCTGACGAACAGGCTGCTGTCCGGCGCGACGACCTGGGTCGCTGATTTCAGCTGCGGGGTGCCGAGATAAAGGAACCCGACGATTTCATCTTCCTCTTCACAGCCAAAGGCCGCGCGCACGCCCTCATCTTCCGTCCACGGGCCGGAGCGCCAGATGCCGTTGAAGCCCTGCGCCAGTGCGGCCATCTGCATCGCCTGCACCGCACAGCCGGCAGAAACCACCTGTTCCCATTTCGGCACTTTCTGGCTCTCTTTGCAGTGGGCCACCACCGTGATGATCATCGGCGCGCGGAACGGCGCCTGGGTAGCCTTCTCAATCCCTTTCTCATCCAGGTTTTCCGCCACGGCGGCAGCGCGCAGTACCTGGCTGAAGCGGCTCAGCCCCTCATTTTCCACAATCACAAAACGCCAGGGTTGCAGTGCCCCGTGGTCCGGCGCACGCAGCCCGGCTTTGATGATATTTTCCAGCACCTCACCGGCCGGGGCCGGGGCCGCCAGACGGGACGCCGAGCGGCGGTTCAACAGCAGATCTAAAGCATCCATGGGTTTCTCCTGATAACCATTTGCAGGGGTGTCACGTTAACATAGGTTATAAGCGTGTTGCCACCGGTCACCGGTTCGCTGCACCCCTGCAACAGGAAGAGATGATTTAAAGCTGACTTTTCTCCGGCGGGTCATTAGGATAGCAACACTTTTTCCCCTTTTTGGAGTTCCCATGCGCACATTGTGGCGAATTATCGCCGGTTTGTTCCGGTGGACCTGGCGCCTGCTCAATTTTATCCGGGAATGTATTCTGAACCTGTTCCTGATCCTGCTGATCGTGGTCGCAGTGGGCATCTACTTCCAGCTCCAGCCGAAACCGGCAGAGACCGCCGCCAAAGGCGCGCTGCTGGTTGACCTCAGCGGCACGGTGGTGGACAAGCCGTCCGTGAACAACAAGCTGCGCCAGTGGGGGCGCGAACTGCTCGGTTCAAACAGCAGCCGTTTGCAGGAGAACTCGCTGTTTGACCTGGTGGAGACGCTGCGCCGCGCCAAAAGTGACCCCAACATCACCGGCATCGTGCTGTCGCTGAATGATTTCACCGGCACCGACCAGACCTCACTGAACTACATCGGCAAAGCGTTGCAGGAGTTCCGTGACGCCGGGAAGCCGATCTACGCCGTGGGCGACAGCTACAACCAGATCCAGTACTACCTGGCGAGCTACGCCACCAAAATTTTCCTCTCGCCGCAAGGCACGGTGGATCTGCACGGCTTTGCCACCAACACGCTCTACTATAAGACGCTGCTGGAGAAGCTGAAGGTCTCTACCCATATCTTCCGCGTCGGCACCTATAAGTCTGCCGTGGAACCGATGATCCGCGATGATATGTCCCCTGCCGCGCGCGAGGCGGACAGCCGCTGGGTCGGCGGGCTGTGGCAGAACTACCTGAGCACCGTGGCCGCCAACCGCCGCCTGACGCCGGAACAGCTGTTCCCCGGCGCACCAGGGGTGTTGCAGGGGTTGCAGGCCGTGAACGGTGACACCGCCGAATACGCGCTGAAAAACAAACTGGTGGATGCACTGGCCTCACGCCCGCAGGTGGAAGCGGAGCTGAGCAAGGCGTTCGGCTGGAACAAGCAGGACAACGATTTCAACTCCGTCAGCATCTATGACTACGAACCGGCCGCCAAACCCACCAACCAGAACCCGCAGATTGCGGTGATCTTCGCCAACGGTGCCATCATTGACGGCCCGGAAGAGCCGGGTTCGGTCGGCGGTGACACCACGGCAGCGCAGATCCGCCAGGCGCGCCTCGATCCGAAGATCAAAGCCGTGGTGCTGCGGGTGAACAGCCCCGGCGGCAGCGTCAGCGCCTCTGAGGTGATCCGCGAGGAGCTGGCCGCCGTACGCGCAGCCGGCAAACCGGTGGTGGTATCGATGGGCGGCATGGCAGCCTCCGGCGGTTACTGGATCTCCACCCCGGCCAACTACATTGTGGCAAGCCCCAGCACCCTGACCGGCTCCATCGGCATCTTCGGCGTGGTGAATACTTATGAGAACTCGTTGGACAGCATCGGCGTGCACACCGACGGCGTGGCGACCTCCCCGCTGGCCGATCTGGCGGTGACCAAGGCGCTGCCGCCGGAGTTCGCGCAGATGATGCAGCTGAACATTGAGAACGGTTACCGCACCTTCCTGGGCCTGGTGGCGCAGTCACGCCACAAAACCCCGGAGCAGATTGACCAGATAGCCCAGGGCCATGTCTGGCTCGGCCTGGATGCCAAAAACAACGGGCTGGTGGACGAGCTGGGTGATTTCGATGACGCGGTGAAGAAAGCGGCGGAGCTGGCGAAACTGCCGGCCTGGCAGCTTAACTGGTTTGTGGAAGACCCCAGCGTCAGCGATCTGCTGTTCTCCCAGATGAGTGCCTCGGTGCAGGCGGCGTTGCCGCAGGCGTTGCAGGCATGGGTGCCCGCCCCGCTGACCCGGCTGGCCGAGTCGATGAAAGATCAGCCGGGCCTGTTCGGCACCCTGAACGACCCGCAAAACCGCTATGCGCTCTGCCTGACCTGCGGTGAGGTGAAATAGCGGCGTTTTCCTGCTGCATAAGCCCGGGCAACCGGGCTTTTTTTCGCAGCCCGGTTCCCTATACTTGGGTTCATTCCCGTAAGCGTAATAAAGATTGCCCTATGAATAAAAAATCGATTTACGTCGCCTATACCGGCGGCACCATTGGTATGCAGCGCTCTGAACAGGGCTATATCCCGGTCTCCGGCCACCTGCAACGGCTGCTGGCCGCGATGCCGGAGTTCCACCGCCCGGAAATGCCGGATTTCACCATCCAGGAGTATGCGCCGCTGATGGACTCCTCCGACATGACGCCGGAAGACTGGCAGCATATCGCCGATGACATCCGCGCCCATTACGATGAGTATGACGGCTTCGTGATCCTGCACGGCACCGACACCATGGCGTTCACCGCCTCCGCGCTCTCATTTATGCTGGAGAACCTGGACAAGCCGGTGATTGTCACCGGTTCGCAGATCCCGCTGGAAGCGCTGCGCTCTGACGGCCAGCCCAACCTGCTGAACTCGCTCTATCTGGCCGCCAACTACCCGGTCAAAGAGGTCTGCCTGTTCTTCAATAACAAGCTCTACCGCGGCAACCGCAGCACCAAAGCCCATGCTGACGGCTTTGACGCCTTCGCCTCGCCGAACCTGCCGCCGCTGCTGGAAGCGGGCATCCATATCCGCCGTTTGCCGACGCCGTCACTGCCGGTGCCGACCGCCCCGCTGGTGGTCCACCGCATCACGCCGCAACCGGTGGGCGTGCTGACCCTCTACCCCGGCATTTCCGGCGAGGTGGTCGGCAACTTCCTGCGCCAGCCGGTGAAAGCGCTGATCCTGCGCTCTTACGGCGTCGGCAACGCGCCGCAGAAACCGGCCCTGCTGGAAGCGCTGCGCCAGGCGTCTGAGCGCGGTATTGTGGTGGTCAACCTGACCCAGTGCATCTCCGGCCGGGTCGATATGGGCGGCTACGCCACCGGCAACGCGCTGGCCCACGCCGGGGTGATCAGCGGCTTTGATATGACGGTGGAGGCGGCGCTGACCAAGCTGCACTTCCTGCTGAGCCTGTCGCTTTCTGCCGATGAAATCCGCGTGCAGATGCAACAGAACCTGCGCGGTGAACTCACCGATATGCCGTAACCCCTGTTACCGGGGCAGAGGCTGCCCCGGCCCCTTTCCGCTGTGCTGAATCATCAAGGAGAGCCCATGAGTACCGCCCTGTTACTGATTGACTTACAAAATGACTTCTGCCCCGGTGGCGCGCTGGCCGTCCAGGAAGGCGATCAGGTGATCGCCGTGGCCAATCAGGCGATCGCCGTGTGCCGCCGCCGCGGCTGGCCGGTCGTCGCGAGCCAGGACTGGCACCCCGCCGCCCATCGCAGTTTTGCCGTGAATTCCGGCCAGGCACCGGGCACGCTGGGCGAACTGAACGGCCTGCCGCAGGTGTGGTGGCCGGTGCACTGTGTGCAGGAGCAGCCGGGTGCCGCATTCCACCCGGATCTGGCGCAGGACGGCATTGATGAGGTGTTCCGCAAAGGGCAAAACCCGGACGTTGACAGCTACAGCGCCTTCTTTGATAACGGCCGCCGCACTGAGACGGAGCTCGACAGCTGGCTGAAAGGGCGCGGCATCACCACGCTGGTGGTGATGGGGCTGGCCACGGACTACTGCGTGAAATACAGCGTGCTGGATGCGCTGGCGCTGGGCTATACCACGTCAGTGATCACCGACGGGTGCCGCGGGGTGAATTTGCAGGAAGATGACAGCCTGGCCGCGTTTGAAGAGATGCAGCAGCATGGCGCACACCTGATCGCCCTGAAGACCTTTGAAATGGGCGCACACTGAGCCACTGCCGGACGCAATAAAAAAGCGCGCCCTTTCCGGTCGCGCTTTTTTTATGTCAGCCTGCTTCAGCAACCCACAGATTACTGCGGCTTCAGGGTCACCAGCGGCGAGGTAATGCCGAATTCCTGCTTCAGCTCCTGCTTGCTTTTCATCACCATCTGGCCCTGGGTATTGATGGTCATATGCTGGGCGTCATGGTTGTGACGCGCCTGATAGAGCATGACTGCCTGTAAACTGTGCGCTTTTTGTGCCTCGGTCAGGGCCACGCCGTCCGGCCATTTGCCGGTCTCCACCGCCTGCTGCAGACGCTGGTAAATTTCCGGGGTCATTACCGCGATCAGCTCATCTATTTCCACAGGATTATTCCTCTTTTTGCTGCGCCAATGAATAATTTGCTGAATCGATTCTATAACCGCAATTTATCAATTAACCTGCGGTTTTTTCGCCGTTTTCACCGTCAATAAAGCTGAGTGAGGCAGAATTGACACAATAGCGCTCACCGGTGGGTTGCGGGCCGTCCGGAAAAACGTGGCCGAGGTGGGCATCACACTGCGCACAACGGATTTCTATCCGGTGCATATTGTGGGAGTAATCATCAATATATTTTATTGAATCATCCCGCACCGGCTCGTAAAAACTCGGCCAGCCACAACCGGAATCATATTTGGAATCGGAGTAAAACAGCGGGGCATTACAGCACAGGCAGTGGTAAATCCCTTCGCGTTTATTGTGCAGCAATTTACCGGTGTAAGGGGCCTCGGTGCCGCGCTCCTGGGTGACGTAGCGCTGTATCTCGTTGAGTTGTACAGGATTTTCTGCGCGTTCAATCTCTTTCGTCATGGTCATGGGTCTCGCGTTGGCGACGTTACAAAATAAATAACGTTTAATTATAACAAAAAATTAACAACCATGCGGATTATTTTGGCCTAAACTTGATGCCATAAAGGCCGCGCTTGACTATTGTGTGACAGCGATCACATATATAGCCCAAGTGGGGTTTAGACAGGGGTTCACCGCCCCCATGTGACCAGAGAGACGGCAGAAAACGGAATGGGTAATAAGCGTACAATTGGTGTTGGCAGCTTTGACTTATAGCAACAATTGACACGATTCCGCTTGACGCTTGATAAGGTTTTTGTAATTTTACAACCAACCTTTTATTCACTAACAAATAGCTGGTGGAATATATGACTATCAAAGTAGGTATCAACGGTTTTGGCCGTATCGGCCGCATTGTTTTCCGTGCTGCTCAGGAACGTTCTGATGTTGAGATCGTCGCAATCAACGACCTGTTGGATGCAGAGTACATGGCTTACATGCTGAAGTATGACTCTACTCATGGTCGTTTCAACGGGACTGTAGAAGTAAAAGACGGTCACCTGGTTGTGAACGGCAAAACCATTCGTTGTACCTCTGAAAAAGATCCGGCTAACCTGAAGTGGGACGAAGTCAACGTCGACGTGGTGGCTGAAGCGACCGGTATCTTCCTGACTGACGAAACCGCGCGTAAACACATCACCGCCGGTGCCAAGAAAGTCGTGCTGACCGGCCCGTCCAAAGACAACACCCCGATGTTCGTGATGGGCGTGAACCACAAGTCTTACGAAGGTCAGGACATCGTTTCCAACGCATCCTGCACCACCAACTGCCTGGCACCGCTGGCGAAAGTCATCAACGACAACTTCGGTATCGTTGAAGCGCTGATGACCACCGTTCACGCGACCACCGCCACCCAGAAAACCGTTGACGGCCCGTCCCACAAAGACTGGCGCGGCGGCCGCGGCGCATCTCAGAACATCATCCCATCCTCTACCGGTGCAGCTAAAGCGGTAGGTAAAGTGATCCCTGAGCTGAACGGCAAACTGACCGGTATGGCGTTCCGCGTTCCGACCACCAACGTGTCTGTGGTTGACCTTACTGCCCGTCTGGAAAAACCAGCGACCTATCAGCAAATCTGTGACGCGATCAAAGCGGCTGCAGAAGGCGAGCTGAAAGGCGTTCTGGGTTACACCGAAGACGAAGTGGTGTCCACTGACTTCAACGGCGAAAAACTGACTTCCGTGTTCGACGCGAAAGCCGGTATCGCCCTGAACGACAACTTTGTGAAACTGGTTTCCTGGTACGACAACGAAACCGGCTACTCCAACAAAGTTCTGGACCTGATTGCCCACATCTCTAAATAAGTGCGCATCAGAGCAGAGTAAGAAAAGGCGACGCTGAGTCGCCTTTTTTATTGGGTGCAGTTTCCACACCGGGCATTTTCCTGTTAAGAAGGCCACGATCATGAATGAGAATATTTTTACCCTTCCCGTGACACAACAGATTACCCCTACCCTCAGCGAACGCCAGATTGGCCAGTTACCGGTCATTGTGGTGGATCACCCGGCCTGCCGTGCCGCCATTACCCTGCAGGGCGCACACCTGCTGGCGTGGCAGCCTGCCGGGGAACAGCCGGTCATCTGGCTCAGCGGCAACACCGCGTATGACCCAGGCACCGCCATCCGCGGGGGGGTGCCGATCTGCTGGCCGTGGTTCGGCCCGGCGGGTACGCCGTCGCATGGTTTTGCGCGCAATATTCCGTGGGAATTGAGCGGCCACACTGAAAATGACGAAGGCGTGACGCTGACCTTTACCCTGACGGATAACCCGCAAACCCAGGCGCTCTGGCCGCACGCCTTTACCCTGGTGGCGCGCTTCACGCTGGGCGTGGAGTGCCATATTGAGCTGGAGTCCACCGGTGATTTCACCACCACCGCCGCCCTGCACAGCTACTTCCAGATCGGTGACATCGACACCGTGGCGGTGCGCGGGCTGGGCAGCCACTACGTGGATAAAGTGCTGGATGGCGCAAAAGGTGAGCATCAGGGCGAGCTGGTGTTTACCGGCCGTACTGACCGCGTCTATACCCAGCCACAGGCGGTCAGCACCATTGTTGACCCGACCCTGAACCGTGAGATTGAGGTTGAGCACCATCACCACAGCGATGTGATCGCCTGGAACCCCGGTGTGGCGCTCTCCACCAGCATGGGTGACATGACGGATGACGGCTATAAAACCATGGTTTGTGTTGAAACCGGCTGCGTCAGCACGCCGCAGGTCAGCAAACCGGGTGCACCGGCACGCCTTGCCACCACGCTGCGGGTACGCGCCCTGAATCAGGCGTAATGGCGTTATTGATAAGCCTTACACCCGTTTGAAAAAAGGAGCCGCCCGGCTCCTTTTTTATGTCACACGATATCCAAAGGCTGTTTGCGCGACGGCGGCGGAAACGCCTGATCGAGCGCCGCCAGGTCATCCGGCGAGAGCGTCAGCGTCAATGCGCGCGCATTCTGCGCCACATGCTGCGGATGCACCGCTTTGGGAATCGCAATCACCCCGCCGCTGCGGGTCACCCATGCCAGCGCAATCTCCGCATTGCTGACGCCATGTTCAGCGGCCAGCCGGGCGACAGTGCTGTCGTCGAGCAGGTGATGCCGCAGTTTTCCGGCCTGGGCCAGCGGGCAGTACGCCATCACCGGCAGGGCGTGCGCCCGGCACCACGGCAGCAGGTCATATTCAATCCCGCGTGAGGCCGCATGGTAAAGCACCTGATTGGTCTGGCACTGGTCGCCGCCCGGCAGTTGCCATAACTCCTCCATGTCGGCGGTATCGAGATTAGAGACGCCCCAGCGCGCAATTTTGCCGCTGCGTTGCAGGGTTTCCATCGCCTCAATGGTCTCATCCAGCCCAAAGCCGCCGCGCCAGTGCAACAGGTAGAGATCGATCTGCTCCGTGCCCAGCCGTTTCAGGCTGTTTTCACAGGCAGTGACCGCTTTTTTGCCGCCCGCGTGGTGCGGGTAGACTTTCGACACCAGAAACACCTGGTTGCGCCGCCCGGCGATGGCCTCGCCCACCACCTGCTCTGCCCCGCCGTCGGCGTACATTTCCGCAGTATCAATCAGCGTCATGCCGGCATCCAGCCCCTGTTGCAGGGCGCGGACCTCGGCGGCACGTTGCGCCGGGTCTTCGCCCATATACCAGGTGCCCTGCCCGATAGCCGGGACGCGGGTGCCGTCCGGGAATAACACGTGCTCTGCCATAGCCTCTTCTCCATGTTCAGCGTAGTTGCCCGGCCACCGCCTGCGGCCGGTAAAAGGTGAAGCGTAGCAATAAAAAACGGGGCCTGCGCCCCGTTTGCTGTGCTGCTGAGGATGCCGTCCTGCATCAGAAGGTGTAAGTGGCCCCTGCCCAGAGCACGCCGGTCCAGGATTTATCCACCATCGGGCTGTTTTTGACTTCGTCTGCCAGGCGCACATAGCGCGCCATCGCAAAGGCATTCCACTGCGGCGCGAACTGATAGTTGGCAGAGAGTTCAGCATACGGGGCGAAACTGTCATCCGGGTGGTAGCTGTCCAGCCCGCTGCGGCGGGCTTCCGCATTGCTGACGCCGTAGTAGTAACGGTTCTGGTTTTTGCTGTTCCAGGTCACGCCTACGCCTGGGGTCAGGCTCCAGTTGTCCTGCTTGAGGCGATAGAGGTACGCGACGTCCCCTACCAGGCCGTTGCTGTTGTCCAGCACATCGCCGGAGAACAGGGTACGGATGCTGCCCCACTGCGCGTTGTAGGTGTAGCCGAGTCCGGCCATCACGGTGCTGCGGCGCTTGTTCAAACGCTCCATCTCTTCATTGTCGCTGTCATCCGGGGAGAAATGCAGCGGCGAGTAGAAAGCGTTGACACTGAGCTGGTGGGTATCATCTTTCCACAGGTAGTAACCGGCCATCAGGCTGCGGAAGAAGAAATTCTCCCCCTCGTAGTTGATTACCGGCACCGGGGTTACGCGGTCCTGTTCACTGCGGTAAGGATCAGGGCTGACCAGCGCACCGGCACCGAGGGAGAAAGTACCGGCGGTCGCCATCTGGCTGCACAAGAGGCCGGTCATCAGGGGTAACAAGGCTAAACGAGTAATTTTCACACTTCATCCATTAATGTTATCAATAAATCCTTGAGGATTTTAAGCCAAACTGAATGAGTGTGCGAACAGAGGATGCCCTTCACGGCACCCTTTACTAAAAAAACGTGATGGGCCGGTGCAAAAAAGCAGTAAAAACGGTGTCATCAGGTTGTCACCCGGCTGTTATAGCCTGCACCCTGCCGGTAAACCGGTCATCCGCAGAACGCGGTATGCCTGAAGCCCTTGTGCCGCTTGGCTTGGCCCGGATAAGCGGAACGCGGGCCTAAGAAGAATCCTAAACGGAAGCACTGCAAACCGGGTGTGATGGAGGCCGCTAAACTGGTGTCCGGGGAAAAATTTACGTAGGAAAAAATCTTTCGATTGGTCAGCGTATTTCCATAAATAAGGATGATATTACGGAGCTATTCTCTGAAACCCTGCCGCATTGCAGCTTTATTGACCATTTTTTGCTGATTTAATCGGCAACACGCCTACTTTATCGCCAGAAAAGCCACTTGCTCTTTAGCCGATAGCCGTCCATAACAATAAGGTAAGAGTTTCATTATTTTACTCAAAAAAGAGAAGCTCTTAATTTTTGTTCCCAACCAAAACAACAGGACGGGCATCGCTATGAACATATTTGACCACTACCGTCAGCGCTATGAAGCTGCCAAGGACGAAGAGTTCACACTGCAGGAATTTCTTACCATTTGCCGGCAAGATCGCAGTGCTTATGCCAACGCGGCGGAACGCCTGCTCATGGCCATCGGTGAACCAGTCATGGTAGACACCGCGCTTGAGTCACGCTTATCCCGCCTGTTCTCCAACCGTGTGATTGCGCGATACCCGGCGTTTGAAGAGTTCTACGGAATGGAAGAGGCGATTGAGCAAATCGTTTCTTACCTCAAACACGCCGCACAGGGTCTGGAAGAGAAAAAACAGATCCTCTACTTATTGGGGCCGGTGGGTGGCGGTAAATCGTCACTGGCTGAGCGTCTGAAAGCGTTGATGCAACGGGTTCCTATTTATGCGCTCAGTGCCAATGGCGAGCGCAGCCCGGTCAACGACCATCCCCTGTGTCTGTTTAACCCACAGGAAGATGCCAATATTCTGGAAAAAGAGTACAACATTCCGACCCGCTACCTCGGCACCATCATGTCGCCGTGGGCCGCGAAGCGCCTGCATGAGTTTGGCGGTGACATCACCAAATTCAAGGTGGTAAAAGTCTGGCCGTCCATTCTGGAGCAGATCGCCATCGCCAAGACGGAACCGGGCGATGAGAACAACCAGGACATTTCCGCGCTGGTGGGGAAAGTGGACATCCGCAAACTGGAAAACCATGCCCAGAACGACCCTGATGCCTATGGCTATTCCGGTGCGCTCTGCCGTGCCAACCAGGGCATCATGGAGTTCGTGGAGATGTTCAAGGCGCCGATCAAGGTGCTGCACCCGTTGCTGACCGCCACCCAGGAAGGGAACTACAACGGTACGGAGGGGATCTCCGCCCTGCCGTTCAACGGCATTATCCTGGCGCACTCCAACGAATCGGAGTGGGTACAGTTCCGCAACAACAAGAACAACGAAGCCTTCCTCGACCGCGTCTATATCGTTAAGGTGCCCTACTGCCTGCGCGTCTCGGAAGAGATCAAAATCTACGACAAGCTGCTTAACCACAGTGAGCTGACCCACGCGCCGTGCGCGCCGGGCACCCTGGAGACGCTGGCACGCTTCTCGATCCTGTCGCGCCTGAAAGAGCCGGAAAACTCCAGCCTCTACTCCAAAATGCGTGTCTATGACGGCGAAAGCCTGAAAGACACCGATCCCAAAGCCAAGTCGTACCAGGAGTACCGCGACTACGCCGGGGTGGATGAAGGGATGAACGGCCTCTCGACCCGTTTCGCCTTTAAGATCCTTTCGCGGGTCTTCAACTTTGACCATGCGGAAGTGGCGGCCAACCCGGTGCACCTGTTCTATGTGCTGGAGCAGCAGATCGAACGCGAGCAGTTCCCGCAGGATCAGTCCGAGAAATACCTGGAGCATCTGAAAGGCTACCTGATCCCGAAATATGCTGAGTTCATCGGCAAAGAGATCCAGACCGCGTACCTGGAGTCCTACTCTGAGTACGGCCAGAACATCTTTGACCGCTATGTCACCTATGCTGATTTCTGGATCCAGGACCAGGAGTACCGTGACCCGGATACCGGCCAGTTGTTTGACCGCGAATCCCTCAATGCCGAACTGGAGAAAATTGAAAAACCGGCGGGCATCAGCAACCCGAAAGACTTCCGCAATGAGATCGTCAATTTTGTGCTGCGCGCCCGCGCCAACAACAGCGGCCGCAACCCGAACTGGACCAGCTATGAAAAATTGCGCACGGTTATCGAGAAAAAAATGTTCTCGAATACTGAGGAGTTACTGCCGGTTATCTCGTTCAATGCCAAAACCTCGACCGATGAGCAGAAAAAACACGATGACTTTGTCGACCGGATGATGGAGAAAGGGTATACGCGCAAACAGGTGCGTCTGCTGTGCGAATGGTATCTGCGGGTCAGGAAGTCATCATAACCGCAGCGGCCGCTTCATCGTGAAGAGGCAGGGCAACGTCGTTTGGGGGAGCTATGGGCTACTTTATTGACCGACGGCTGAACGGCAAGAACAAGAGTATGGTGAACCGCCAGCGCTTTTTACGCCGCTATAAGTCGCAAATCAAACAGTCGATTGCCGAAGCCATCAACAAGCGTTCGGTAACCGACGTGGAGAGTGGGGAGTCCGTCTCGATCCCCACGGATGATATCAACGAGCCGATGTTCCATCAGGGACGGGGTGGCCGCCGCCACCGCGTCCACCCTGGGAACGATCACTTTGTACAGAATGACCGCATCGAACGCCCGCAGGGAGGCGGGGGTGGCGGCGGCAGCGGCCAGGGCAATGCCAGCCAGGACGGCGAAGGCCAGGATGAGTTCGTTTTCCAGATCTCCAAAGATGAGTACCTCGATCTGCTGTTTGAGGATCTGGCCCTGCCGAACCTGAAGAAAAATCAGTATAAGCAGCTGAATGAATTCAAAACCCACCGTGCGGGCTTCACCTCCAACGGGGTGCCGGCCAACATCAGCGTGGTGCGTTCGTTACAGAACTCACTGGCGCGCCGCACCGCCATGACGGCCGGCAAACGCCGTGAACTGAAGGCGCTGGAATCCGATCTCAGCGAGCTGGAAAACCAGGAGCCGGTACAGCTGCTGGAGGAGGAGCGGCTGCGTAAGGAGATCGCGGAGCTGCGCCAGAAGATCGAGCGGGTGCCGTTTATCGACACCTTCGATCTGCGCTACAAAAACTACGAAAAACGGCCGGAACCCTCCAGCCAGGCAGTGATGTTCTGCCTGATGGACGTCTCCGGTTCAATGGACCAGGCCACCAAGGACATGGCAAAACGCTTTTATATCCTGCTCTATCTGTTCCTGAGCCGGACGTATAAAAACGTGGATGTGGTTTACATCCGCCACCATACCCAGGCCAAAGAGGTGGATGAACAGGAGTTCTTCTACTCACAGGAAACCGGCGGCACCATTGTCTCCAGCGCCCTGAAACTCATGGATGATGTGGTGCAGGAGCGTTACGACCCGGCCCAGTGGAATATCTATGCGGCGCAGGCGTCAGACGGCGATAACTGGGCCGATGACTCCCCGCTCTGCCATGAATTGCTGGCGAAGAAAATATTGCCGATGGTGCGTTATTACAGCTATATCGAAATAACCCGCCGCGCCCACCAGACGTTATGGCGGGAATATGAGGCATTGCAGGCGAAGTTTGATAATTTCGCCATGCAGCACATCCGTGAGCAGTCCGATATTTACCCGGTGTTCCGTGAATTGTTCCACCGCCAGACGGTCGATAATTGATTTTTACCGCCCGGCCAACGGGTTAGCCATTAAAAACCGGCGCACAAACGCCGGTTTTTTTATTTTTTGCGGGCCATCCGGCGGCGGCTATTTTGCTGAATGGCGGTGAGCGGCCATAAAAAAACCGCCGGTGTTGCGCGGCGGTTTGTCCGGTCATCCCCTGACGGGCATTACAGGTTATACACCAGCGATACCGTGGTGGTGGTGTCGGTTTTTTCCGGGGCGCTGGCCGGCGGCTCGGTGTTGTAGGTGACGTTATACGCCAGCTTCAGCGCGAACGATTTGTTGATCGCCACGTTCAGCGCCGTTTCGGAGTTGAAGGTGGTTTCGTCGTTCGCCAGCACTGACAGGGCCTGGGTGAACTTGGCGTTGTCAGAGAGCTGGTAGTCATAAGTCAGCGCGCCGTAGGCCAGTGCACGGGTCTGGTTGCCGCCCTGCTGGAATTCGTCATGGCGCACACCCGGACCGGCTTCCATACGCAGCGTATGGATCGGGCCGTTCAGGATCTGGCGGCCGTAACCCAGGGTCGCCACACTGCGGGAACGGTAGCCGTTGTAACGGTCGCTCAGCCAGCTCGCCTGGCCAAACAGGTAGTTGTCGGCGGACAGGTTATAGCGGGTACGGCCGCCAATCTGGTATTTCTCGGAGGAGCGCTCATCATTGGAGGAGGCGTTACGCGCCGAACCCCACAGGCTGTAGGCGGTGTCCGGGTGGAACCAGGTCATGGTGGTGTCCGCACTGAGCACGGAGTTTTTGGTGTTGCCGGTCTGGGCGCTGTAGCCCGCCTGCACGTTGCCTTCAAAGCTCTTTTTCGCGGTGGAGGGATCGTCCAGCGCCGTAAAGAGTGTGTTGTCCGCAAAGCTGTTAACGCTGAACAGTGTGGCACCACACACTAAGGCGTAGCGTGGTAATGCACGTAAAACCCGACTGGCAATCATGTCTTCCCCAATAAAAAAACGCAGTATCAAAATATATTTGCAGGCCCGGCCTGCGCGGCGCGTATTTTCAAATTTTCGCCCCGATAAAGTCAATGGCGGAATATAGCGCAGATTAGACCGAATAATGTAAATAACGGTTCTTTTTAGATTAATCTTAATTAACCGCCTTTTCCTGGGCCAAATTTGACTTAATTTTTACACGCCCTGCTCTTGACTGGTTAAATAACAAACACACTTACCGGTTGCCTGCCCAATAATAAAGGGCAGCGGGACGATATTCCCCCTGCCCTTTCTACGGTAATTCACGCCTGCCTTAGCGGGTTACAGAAAAACCTCCACCTGGTGATCGCCGTCAGTCAGCGGGATCAGCAGTTTTTCTCCGGCGGGCCAGGCCAGCAGCCCCCCATCCAGCGTGGCATGGTGCTGCCCATGCCGCTGGTTATGCAGCGTGATCCGGCAATGCCGCCCGCCAAGCATCACCATCAGCGTGACCCCCGGCCAGGCCACGGGCAGGCAAGGGGCGAGAACCAGCGTATCCCCTGCCCGCGTCAGCCCGAGAATGCCCTCCAGCCCCGCCCGGTACATCCAGCCTGCCGAGCCGGTATACCATGTCCAGCCGCCCCGCCCCTGATGCGGTGCCACCGAGTACACATCGGCCGCCATCACATACGGCTCGGTCTGATAGGTAGCGACCTGTTGCGCGGTGGCGCTGTGGTGGATCGGGTTAAGCAGGGAGAACAGGGAGACCGCGCGCTGGCTGTCGCCCAGCGCCGCATAAGCCAGGATATTCCACATTGCGGCGTGGGTATATTGCCCGCCATTTTCCCGCAGGCCGGGCGGATACCCTTTGATGTAACCGGGGTCGTGCGCCGTCTGGTCAAACGGCGGGGTAAACAGCAATGACAGGCCCGCATCCGGCAGGATCAGCTGTTGCGACAGCGACGCCATCGCGCGGCGCATCCGCGCCGGGTCAGCCTTGCCGGAGAGCACCGCCCAGCTCTGGGCAATGGCATCGATGCGGCACTCCTCACTCTGCCGGCTGCCCAGCCAGGTGCCGTCATCAAAGGTGGCACGGCGGTACCACTCGCCGTCCCAGGCATGGGTTTCAATCGCCTGCAGCACCGCCTGCGCATGGGCCTCCCAACGCGCCACGCGCGGGGCATCGTAACGGCGGGCATAAGGCGCAAACAGCGCGACAGCCCGGATAAACAGCCACCCCAGCCAGACGCTCTCCCCTTTGCCCTGCTCGCCCACGCGGTTCATGCCGTCGTTCCAGTCACCGGTGCCGATCAGCGGCAGGCCGTGTTGGCCGGTCAGCGTGATGCACTGGTCCAGCCCGCGGGCGCAATGTTCAAACAGCGACGCCTGTTCAGCCGAGAGGCCGGGTTGCAGGAAGGCGTCATGCTGGCCCTCCGCCAGCGGCGGCCCGTCGAGGAACGGCAGGCGTTCATCCAGGATCGCCTCATCCTGCGTCACGCCCAGATAGGTGGCGGTGGCAAAGGCCAGCCAGACCCGGTCATCAGAGATGCGGGTGCGCACCCCCTGGCCGGAATGCGGCAGCCACCAGTGCTGCACATCCCCTTCCGGGAACTGCCGCCCGGCCGCGCGCAGAATGTGCGACCGGGTCTCCTGCGGCCGTGTCAGGGTCAGCGCCATGCCGTCCTGCAACTGGTCGCGGAAGCCGTAGGCCCCGCTGGTCTGGTAGAAGCCGCAGCGTGCCTGGATGCGGCAGGCACGCGTCTGGTAGAGCAGCCAGCCGTTGAGCAGAATATCCATGGCCCGGTCGGGGGTCTGCACATGCACAGCCTGGGTGACCTCCAGCCAGTGTGCGGTGACCTCCCGCAGTACCGCATCCAGATCGGTTTTCCGGTAATAGGCAATCAGCCGCTGGGCGTCCTCCTCATTGCTGCCCTGGCCGAGCAGGAACACCACCTCCGCACTGCCGCCCGGCGGCAGATCCAGCGAGTGCTGCAAGGCACAGCAGGGATCGGTGCGCGCGCCGGTAAACCCGGAGAGCGGCGTGCCGCTGATTAACGCCAGCGGCTCACCGGTATGGCCGTTCCGGCCGAGAAACTCCCGGCGGCTGGCGGTCGAGGCCTCTGCCGGTTCACGCAGGCAGCCGAATGCCACCCGGCCGGGGAACTGCATCCCCCACAGGTTGCGGGCGCGGATGGCCCCGCTGTGGGCATCCCGGTCGGTTATCACAAACGGCGCGGTGGCCCCCCGCTGGCTGCCCAGCACCCATTCCGCATAAGCCGTGACCTGGATGACACGCCGCCGCTGGCTGAGGTTGCGCACCGTCAGCCGCGAAATTTTCACCGCATCCGCCAGCGGCACATAGTGCAACAGCGTGGTTTCAATCTGGTTGGCGCGGTGGCGGAAGCTGCTGTACCCCCAGCCGTGGCGCGACTCATAACGCCCGCCGTCATCAATCGGCTGCGCGGTCGGGCTCCACAAGGCCCCGCTTTCGCGGTCAAACAGATAGAAGGCCTCGCCGGACGGATCGCAGACCGCATCGTTGCTCCAGGGGGTGAGCTGGTTATCCCGGCTGTTTTCCGCCCAGGTGTAGCCGCTGCCGCGTGCCGACACCTGGAAGCCAAAGGCGGGGTTGGCCACCACATTGATCCAGGGTAACGGCGTCATCTTGCGGCCCTCCAGCCGGCAGACGTACTCCCGCCCCTGGTTGGCAAAACCGCCGATGCCGTTGAAAAACTCCAGGGCTTCCTCCTCCGGCAGGGGATCAGGCTGGCCGTGGTACGTCCCGGTTTCTGCATACGCCTCTGTGGCAAGGGGCGGCATAAAGGCCAGCTGGCGCTCCAGCGGCCCGTTACGGGCATGCAATACCACCCGCGCCGCCGAGGCCAGCAGCGCATGGGCCGTACTGCTCATCAGATCGGCCCGCAGCGTATAGACCTGCCCCTGCACCACCGCCCCCAACCGCGGCCGTGACTGGCTGCTGCGCACCGCGGTATCAATGGCGATTTGCAGATCCTGGATATAGGAGGAGGCGCGGTCGTTGACGATCACCAGATCAACGCTCAACAACTTCAGCCGCCAGTATTCATGCGCGCGCAGCAGCTGTTTGACCTGGGCAATATCCGCCGCGTCATCAATACGCAGCAGCACGATCGGCAGATCGCCGGAGATGGCGAGCGGCCACAAGTCAGACTGCGGCCCGGCCCCGCGGATGATCTCCGCCGGCGGCGCGCCAAAGCGCGGATCGGCATACAGCAGCGGCGCGGTCAGCCGCTGGAAATCGGCCGCCTCGCTGTGTTTCACCGCCAGGTGGCGTAATTGCACCTGCGCCTGCGTCCAGGCCAGGGTTTTGGCGCGGTCAAAGGCGTGGCGGTCATGGTGCTTGTCAATCAGGCTGATCAGGGCGTCGCGGGAACCGGCGACCACCGTCCAGAACGCCACCCGCACGGTTTTCCCGGCCCCGATCCTCACCTTGCGCCGCAGGGAAAAGATCGGATCAAGCACCGTGCCGGTGGTGCCGGAGAGCGCCTGATCCGGCTGCATCGCCTGCGCCTCAAACACCGAAAAGCCGTTGCCGATAAAGCGTGCGCGGTCGCTCTCATAGCCAATCTCATGCTGCGTATCGCCCTCCACCACCACAAAATGCCCGGCCCAAATCACCGGTTCATCCGGCGTGCGGCGGCGGCGGGTGGCGATCAGCGCGCCATACTCCGGCAGGAACGCCGTCTGCACAAACATCCTGGCAAAGGCGGTATGGGCATTGTCAGTGGCGGCCTGGGTCAGCACCAGCTCCATATAGGAGGTAAAGTCCAGCTCACGCAGCCGGCGCCCGCGGTTGGTCAGGGTGATGCGCCGCACCTCACTGTCATCCTCACCGGACACCAGCATCTCCAGCCGCGACGTCAGCCGCTGCTCGTGGCGGGTAAAGGCCGCATGATCCTCCCCAAACAGCACCGCATGGTGTTTATCCAGCTGTTGCGTCCGGCGTGACGGCGTCAGCACACGCGCCGGGCGGCCGCCCTCCCGCTGCGCCTCTTCCGGGGATTGCAGGGCTGCACAGGCTGACCAGATGCGGCCGCTGCGCAGATCGCGCAGCAGGATCAGCGATCCCCAGTTGTCACGGGTGCTGTCCTCACGCCAGCGGGTGACGGCGATGTCGTGCCAGCGGCTGTAACCGCCGCCGGTGGCGGAGATCATCACCGCATAGTTACCGTTGGAGAGCAGATGGGTGACGGGTGCGCCCGGCGGCGTGCCGGTAAAGTGGCGATACGCCCCGCTCTCTTCCTCATTGCTGCCTGCGGACGCGCGCACTTCATCCGCCAGCGGCCGGACGAGTGCCGGTGCCTGCGGCAGGCGCTCCTGCAGCAGCAGCGCCACGGACTGGATGGCCGGTTCCCGGTGGAAGCGTTCCCGCATCAGCCCGTCGTGCAGCACGTTGGCCAATGCCACCAGCGTCATGCCCTGGTGGTGGGCCATGTAGTTATAGACGACGGCGACGCGCTCCCCACGCGGCAGGCGGCTCGGGGTGAAGTCGAGCGCCTCATAAAAGCCGTAGCGGCCATAAGCGCCCAGCCGCGCCATGCGCCGGTAGTTCTCCGCGGCCCCGGCCGGGTCGACCATCGACGCCAGCCCGCTGGCATAGGGGGCGATCACGGTGTTTTCCGCCAGCCCGCGTTTCAGCCCCAGCCCCGGCACGCCGAAGTTGGAGTATTGGTAAGTAAACTCGAGATCCCGTGCATTATAGGCGGATTCAGAGATGCCCCAGGGAATGCCCAGGCGGCGGCCATAGGCCTGTTGCTGGGCCACCACCAGGCGGTTTGTTTCCGCCAGCAGGCTCTCTTCCGGCGCACGCAGCACCAGTGACGGCATCAGATACTCAAACATCGACCCGGACCACGAGAGCAGCGCCGCCTGGTGCTGCAACCGCACGGTGTTGCGCCCCAGCCGGAACCAGTGGCGGGTGGCAATATCCCCCTTGGCGATGGCAAACAAACTGGCCAGCCGCGCCTCGGAGGCCAGCAGGTCATAACAACTGCCGTCTAGCTGGTTATCCGCCACGGAAAAACCGATGGACAACAGCTGGCGTTCGGGGTTGACCAGGAAACGGAAATCCATGCCATAGGCCAGATCGCGCGCCTGTTGCGCCAGGCGCAGCAAACGCGGGGCCAGCCAGCCTGGGCCGTCCTGATGGCGGCGATCGTAGTCGTGTTCCTGGAGCATGCCATGCAGCGCCCGGCAGGCAAACAGCAACGCCGGCTCCTCACCGTCCGGCGTGCCGGGGGCGGCCTGGCGCGCCGCCTGCAGCAGCGGTTCGCTTAACGGCAGCAACGCCGCCAACAGCGCCGGCCACGGCTGTGCCAGCGCCACATCGGCGCGCAGCTCCGCCAGCCGGGAATGGAACGTCTCCGCCGGGCTGCCGGCAGGCAGCGGGGCCGCCGCCAACGCCTGTTCCATTAACCGCAGGTGGTCGTCAACCGCACTGTACGGGTCCTGCACCTCATTCTGGTGGCACCAGGCCTCACAGGCTGCCGCCACCACCAGCAGATGCCCGGCCAGGTTGCCGCTGTCCACGGCGGAGACATACGCCGGTTGCAGCACCTGTAAATCACGGGTGCCGTACCAGTTAAGGAAGTGGCCGTTATGGCGCGGCATCTGCACCAGTGTGCCGAAAGTCTCTTCCAGCCGCGCAACGGTGCGCGCCAGCCCGGTCCAGCCGAAATCACGTGCGGCCAGGGTGGAGAGCAGATAGAGGCCGATATTGGTGGGTGAGGTCCGGTGGGCGATCACCGGCTTAGGCTGCTCCTGAAAATTATCCGGCGGCAGCCAGTGCTCTGCGGCCGTGACATAGGTTTCAAAGTAGCGCCAGGTCTGGCGGGCAATCAGGCGCAGCGCGTGGCGGTCAGGCGCGCTGAGGGCCTGCCGCCGGGCCTGCGCCGGTTCACGGCTGGCCCAGCAGGCCACCGCCGGGGCGGCCAGCCACAGCGCACCAAACAGCAGAACCAGCCCGCTGTTCCAGGGGGCGGTAAGACCGGCCAGCAGGCAGAGCGCCAGCGCCAGCAGGGTGCCGGGCATCATCAGCCGGTAAAAACCGGCAAAGGTGGGTGACGGGTTGGCGGCCAGTTGCGCGGCCGGCACCCACTCCAGCAGGTGTTTGCGTGACACTGTCACGCGATAAAGGGTGCGCACAATCGCATCCAGCATCCGCCAGGCATTATCCGGCAACAAACAGAGGGTCAGTAACGCCTGCTGGCAGGAGAGGCGCCCCTCCTGCTTCATTAACCGCAGGTTATCCGCTGCGGATAACGCCGGCCGGCGGCTGCGCAACAGCGCCTCCCACCACGGCGGGACAATGGAGGTTAACAGCAGGGTAGCCAGCAGCGATAAGGTCACCAGCCAGGCCGCCGCCGCCGGCAGTGTCCAGCCCGCGGCCAGGGCCAGCAGCAAGGCCGGGCTGACCAGCGAACGCCGCAGGTTGTCGGTCATCTTCCAGCGGCCGACCGCATCCAGCCCGCCCCGGCCGTCAGGCGTCTCTGCCCCGGCCGGGCCGTTACCCACCAGCCACGGCAACAACTGCCAGTCACCGCGCGTCCAGCGGTGCTGGCGGCGGGCAATCACGTCATAGCGCGCAGGCGGTGCCTCGACCAGCTCAACATCTGAGGCCAGCCCGGCGCGGGCGCACGCCCCTTCGAACAGGTCATGGCTCAGCAGGGTGTTTTCCGGGATCCGCCCGTGCAGGGCCTGCTCAAAGGCATCCACGTCATAAATGCCTTTCCCGGTGTAGGAGCCTTCGCCAAACAGATCCTGGTAAACATCGGACACGGCCGCCGCATAGGGATCAATGCCGCCCTGCCCGGAGAAAATACGCTGGTAAGGTGATCCCTCACGGCCCATCGGCAGCGCCATGGTGACGCGGGGTTGCAGGATCGCATAGCCGGAGACGAGCCAGGTGTTCCCGGCGTCCCAGCGCGGCTGGTTCAGCGGGTGGGCCATTTTGCCAATCAGTTTTTGCGCCACATCACGCGGCAGGTGGGTATCTGCGTCCAGGGTGATGACGTAGCGGACATCCGGCGGCACCCAGGGGGCCTGCCCCTCTTCTGCCATAAAATGGGTGTCTGTGGCACCGCGCAGCAGCCGGTTCAGCTCATGCAGTTTGCCGCGTTTGCGCTCCCAGCCCATCCACACCCCTTCAGCCGGGTTGTAATGGCGGCGGCGGTGCAACAACAGGAAACGCGGCCCGTGGCTGCCCGGCCCGTAACGTGCATTCAGCGCCGCCATCGCCCGGCGGGCGCCCGCCAGCAGCTCGGCATCCTGTTGGGTGGTTTCGGTCGCGGCGTCTATGCCGTCGGTAAGCAGGGCGAAAGTCAGATCGCCGGAGACACCGGTCAGGTAGTGCACTTCCAGCTGTTCAATCTGCTCATTGATGTCCTCTGCCCGCGTCAGCAGGGTCGGCACCACCACCATGCTGCGCAGCGCGGCGGGTACCCCCTGCTCCAGCGACATCGCCGGCAACGGTTTGGCGGCAAACAGGCTGTTGATCGTCCGGTTGACCAGCACCGCCGCCAGCCCGCTCAGGGGGAACAGGCTCAGCAACAGGGCCGCCCAGCCCGCCGCGCCGACACCGCCGGGCATCAGCGCGGCCAGCCCGGCCCAGAGGGCGGCGGCCCCGGCCAGGGTGACCGCCAGTTGCGCCAGCAGGTAGCCGGTCAGCCCGACCCGCCGGAAGCCGCGCTGCAGCCGCAGCGTCAGGGAAGGGGTAAAGCCGATCCGGGTTTCAAGCTGATGGCGCCCGTGGTCAATCAGGTAGTAACCCGGCTCGTTCTGCTGCGGCAAGCGCGCGTCGCCGGGCGCGGTGGCCAGCGCCACCGCCTCAGCCGCCACCTCCCCCTCCGGCCGGCCGGCACCGCGGGCCAGCTGTTCAATCGCACCGCGGTAGCGGTTGCGGGTCGGGAAATCCATCGCGGCAAACGCCCCGGCCTGCCGCAGGGTGCGGTCGACCAGGCTCACGCTCTCAAACATCACGGCCCAGTCGAGATCGGAGATCATCCGCATACTGGTTATCACATTGCGCACCGACACGTTCGATGCCCCCAGCCGCTGTTGGGCATGCAGCACCACCTCATCCGGGGTGGTGCCCTGCTGTTGCAGGCGGCGCGCCAGCCAGCTCAGCGCCGGGGTGGTTTCCGGGTCCTGGCCGCGCAGGTTTTTCACCAGTTGCGCGGCGTATATCTCCGGCAACGGGGCATTGCCCAGGGCGGCAGAGGCCGATGCCAGCGCCATCAGCGCATCCTCCTGGGTCATCAATTGGGCGGTCAGCCGGTCGGCCTCATTACGCGCCTGGCGGCCCTGGGTTATCTGTTCCGCCAGCCGCCGCAGGTTCTCAATCAACACGATACGCAGCGTGATCGCCACGGCCCACAGCTCCCCAATGGTCAGGGGTTGAACCTGCTGATAGGCATTGATAAAGCGGCGCAGGGTTTCCGGGTCAACATGGCTGTCAGTGTGCGTCACATAGGCCCAGGCCAGCCCGAAGACCCTGGGGTAACCGGTAAACGGGCCATCTGCCAGTTTCGGCAGTTGCCGGTAATAGCCGGGCGGCAGATGGCGGTGAATGTCGGTGATTTGCGCCGCGACCAGGTGGTAGTTGTCCAGCAGCCATTCCGCCGCCGGCACGACCTGACGCCCCTGCGCCAGCTCTTGTGCACTGGACCGGTACGCCGACAGCAGGATGGCGGCGTTCTGGTCGAGCCGGGCCTGTAATGACCTGACGGACGGCGGGCGGGCGGCCACCGGCTGCGCGGCGGCCAGCGAGGCGGCGTGCTGCTCCAGCCGTTCAATGCCGAACATCTCGCCGCGCACCGGACGGAGATCGTCCCAGGGCCCGCGGCTTTCGCGGCCGGCGAACAGTAATCCGGATAACATCATACTTTCTCCTTTCAGGATGCGCCGGGCCGTAACCACAGGCCGGGAAAAGACGCGCGCCGCGCAAGGTGGCGGCCATGAAACAGGTGAAGAGCGGGCATCTGGCCCTGAAGGAACCCGGCAATACTGCCGGTCAGCGGCGTATCGGGGGGAGCGGCGTGAAAAAAGGTGAACGGTCAGAAAGCAGGCCGGGCGAGCCGGGATAAGGGTGATTAAAAATTAACCATACCTATAAGATAACATGATTTGTCCGAGAATTCCGGTTAAGTGGGCATGATGTCCTATAGTTAGTGGTTGCACCATCTGAAGGTCACCCAAAAGCTCAATGATAAGAGCGTCGCCCCGAGGAGTATTGCTCAATGTCGAAAATAACAGGTCATCAGACAACCCTGAAAACCGCCTCTCACCCGGCCCCGGCCACGGACGGCAAAGCTGCCCAGCCCGGCCTGGGAGATCTTGCCCCGGCAGATAATTCGCATCAGCCCTCCCCTGCACCGACACCGCCCGGCAAGGAACCGACTGCCCCCGGCAGCCAGAAAAGCCCGGACATCCACAACGCCAAGATCGATGCGCTGGAGATCCACCGCAAGCAAGGGGCCAACCAGCCGCTGACCACCGACCACGGCACCAAAATTGCCAACGACCAGAACTCCCTGCGCGCCGGCGTCCGCGGCCCGACGCTGCTCGAAGATTTCATTATGCGGGAGAAGATCACCCACTTTGACCACGAGCGTATCCCGGAGCGCATCGTGCATGCGCGCGGCTCGGCGGCCCACGGTTACTTCCAGCCCTACCGCTCAATGAGTGACGTCACCAAAGCCGCCTTTTTGCAGGACCCGGCGAAACAGACCCCGGTTTATGTGCGCTTCTCCACGGTGCAGGGGTCACGCGGTTCGGCCGATACCGTGCGTGACATCCGCGGCTTTGCCACCAAGTTTTATACCGACGAGGGCAACTACGACCTGGTCGGCAACAATACCCCGGTGTTCTTTATCCAGGACGCCCATAAATTCCCGGACTTTGTCCACGCGGTAAAACCGGAACCGCACAATGAGATGCCGCAGGGTGCCAGCGCCCACGACACCTTCTGGGATTACGTCTCGCTCCAGCCGGAGACGCTGCATAACGTCTTCTGGGCGATGTCTGACCGCGGCATCCCGCGCAGCTACCGCACCATGGAAGGGTTCGGCATCCACACCTTCCGCTTTATCAATGCCGAGGGGAAATCGACCTTCGTGCGTTTCCACTGGAAACCGCTGGCGGGCAAAGCCTCGCTGCTGTGGGATGAGGCGCAGAAACTGGCCGGTAAAGACAGCGATTTCCACCGCCGTGACCTGTGGGAGTCGATTGAGGCCGGGGACTACCCGGAATATGAGCTGGGCGTGCAGCTGATCCCGGAAGAGGATGAGTTCAAGTTCGATTTCGACTTGCTCGACGCCACCAAACTGATCCCTGAGGCGCTGGTGCCGGTGGAGATCATCGGCAAGATGGTGCTGAACCGTAACCCGGACAACTTCCACGCCGAGACCGAGCAGGTGGCCTTCCACCCCGGCCACGTGGTGCCCGGCATCGACTTCACCAATGACCCGCTGTTGCAGGGGCGGCTGTTCTCCTACACCGATACCCAGATCAGCCGCCTGGGCGGGCCGAACTTCCATGAGATCCCGATTAACCGGCCGGTCTGCCCGTACCACAACTTCCAGCGTGACGGCATGCACCGGATGGACATCGACACCAACCCGGCCAGCTACGAGCCGAACTCCATCAACAACAACTGGCCGCGCGAAACCCCGCCGGCAGCCTCGGGCGGCGGGTTTGAGAGCCACTACGAGCGCATCGACGGCCATAAAGTGCGCGAACGCAGTGAATCCTTCGCGGATTACTACTCGCAGCCGCGCCTGTTCTGGATGAGCCAGACGCCGGTGGAGCAGGAGCACATCATCGGGGCGTTTTCCTTTGAACTGAGCAAGGTGGGCCGCACCTATATCCGTGAGCGGGTGGTGGATCTGCTGGCACGCGTGGACATCAACCTGGCGGAAGAGGTCGGTAAAAACCTCGGCTTCCGGCTGCCGGATGACGCGAAAAAATACCCGCTGCCGCACAGCGTCAACGGCCTGCAAAAGGATGAGACCCTGAGCCTCTATGCCACCGGGGACGGTGTGCTGAAAGGGCGTTGCGTGGCGGTGATGCTGAGTGACGGCGTACACGCGGCGGACGTGCTGGAGATCCTCCAGGCGCTGAAAACCGAGGGGGTTCACCCGAAACTGCTGGCCCGCCATATGGGCGAAGTGCTGGCGGATGACGGCTCCTCCGTGCCGGTGGACGGCACCTTCAGCAACACGCCGTCGGTGACGGTGGATGCGGTGCTGGTGCCGAACGGCAACATCGACTCGCTGCTGCTGGACGGCGACGCCCGCCACTTCCTGCTGGAAGCGTACAAGCACCTGAAAGTGATTGGCCTGAGCGGTGACGCCTCCCGCGTCAAACCGCTGCTCGGCATTGATGACAGCGCCACGGAAGAAGGCATTGCGGAAGGGGCCAAAGCCGAAGGGGTGCTGCTGCAAACCTTCCTCGACGCCCTGGAACAGCACCGCATCTGGTCACGCAGCACCAAGGCCGCCGCCGTCCCGGCCTGATTGTTACCGGGGAGGCACGCCCTCCCCGTTTATTTCTTTAAGGAGGAACCATGAGCGAACAGACCCTGCCCAAACAGCACCAGGACCAGCAACCCGGCCGCGAGGCCCCGATGGAGCCGAAACCACTGTATGACGATCCGGACTACTGCGCCGCGGGCAAGCTGAAGGAGAAAGTGGCGCTGGTCACCGGCGGCGACAGCGGCATCGGCCGCGCCGTGACCATTGCTTACGCCAAAGAGGGGGCGAAGGTCGCGATTGTTTACCTGGAGGAGGATGAGGACGCCCGCGAAACCCAGCGCCTGGCGGCCCAGTATGGCCCGGAGCCGCTGCTGATACGCGGTGATCTCGGCGATCAGGCATTTGCCACGGAGGCCGTGGAGAAAACCGCGGCCCATTTCGGTGGGCTGGATGTGCTGGTGAACATTGCCGGGGAGCAGCACCCGCAAGAGACGCCGGAAGAGATCAGTGCAGAACAGCTGGAGAAAACCTTCCGCACTAACTTCTTCTCGATGGTTTACCTGGTGCAGGCAGCGCTGAAGCACCTGCCGGAGGGCGGCGCGATCATCAACACCAGCTCCATTACCGCCTTCCGCGGCAACCCGACCCTGATTGATTACTCCTCCACCAAAGGGGCGATCACCGCCTTTACCCGCTCGCTCTCCACCAACCTGCTGGAGCGCGGCATCCGCGTCAATTCTGTGGCCCCCGGCCCGATCTGGACGCCGCTTATCCCGTCCACCTTTGATGAGGATCACGTCTCGAAATTTGGCCTGGAGACGCCGATGAAACGCCCCGGCCAACCTTCGGAACTGGCGGCGGCCTATGTTTACCTGGCCTGCAAAGACGCCTCGTACGTCAGCGGCCAGACTCTCCACATCAACGGCGGCGTCGTGATCAACGGGTAACCCCCGGACGGCTGACGCAGGCATAAAAAAAGCCGGGCGCGTTGCCCGGCTTTTTTGTGGCCGCAAATTATGGAATGCGGTTTTTCAGGGCCTCGTCCTGCTCATCCTCTTTGCGCTCGCGCTCGGCCAGCGCCTCAAAGGCCGTGGCGGTGGCCGGGTCAAACAGCGACAGCGTCTCGATCTGGTTCAGCATGATCACCTTACGGAAATAGAGCGCAGAAACCGGTTCTGAGGTGGGCGTAATACCGTGCTGCTGGTAGTAACTGGCGTAGTTATGCTCGACTTGCATCTTCTGGGTTTCCGGGTCGCGGTAGCCGCTGACCATCGGGATCAGCACGACGTTGTCCGTGGTGCCGCTTTCGCAGCGCAGGGTATGCACCATGCCGATGTAGACGCGGCGCGAGCGCAGCGTGACAAATACCAGATCGCCCTGGTCCATACACTGATAAAGCAGCCCTTCCACGCCGTTGGAGCGGGTCAGTTGCTGGTAGAGGCTTTTGCGCCCGGCCGGGTCAAGCTGCATATTGCGCGACCAGGAGGTGCAGGAGAGGCACAACAGCACCGACACCGCCAGCATGATCACCACCGGGGCCTGGATGCCTAAGAAACTCCACATAATGAAGTCCCGTTGCAGCTGGAGGTCATGCCCGATAATCCACGGGAACTGGTTCATCAGCCCGGAGAAGCCCCACAGCACCAGGTAGACGATGGCGATCACCAACAGCCCCTGCAACACGAAAATACAGCCGTACAACGCCACCACAAAATAGACGTCCCAGCCAAAGGTGCGCTTGAGTTTGAAACGCGAGGAGACATCGCGGGTGGTGTACCAGTAGCCGCACACCATCAATACCATAAAAATTGCCGTTGCCATCAGTACGCGCCCTCCCCGTTGCCGGCGCGAACCGGTGAGTCAAATGGCGCGGGTAACGCTCTCTGCATAAATCCTCCTTGTTATCAGGTTGTCTGGCCCCATCATGGGCGATCGTGTCATCACCCCTCAGTGAGACGCCGGAAACCGGCCGGGGTTGCCCCGGATTAATCCGGAAATGGCCGCCCTCCACGGGCCGGCCCCGGTTAAGCATAGCTAACTGTCTGGATAAACGGCGGATTTTCTGCTCAATGCGCACGCGCTCAACCGCCTGACACGCGATCACGCCTTGTCCTTTATCCCCCGCCGGGGTAGTTTTATCTCCGGGATGAATGATTTTATGTCTAGAATTAACAGAGATATCCGCAGTTAACCGGCACTCAGGAGGCGTGGCAATGGCATTGCAACAAGAGATTATTGAGGCACTCAAGGTAAAACCACAGATTGACGCGCAGGAGGAGATCCGCCGCAGCGTTGACTTCCTGAAGGAATATCTTCAGGCTAACCCGGCGCTGCGCACGCTGGTGCTGGGCATCAGCGGCGGCCAGGACTCTACCCTGACCGGCAAACTCAGCCAGATGGCCATCACCGAGCTGCGTGAGGAAACCGGCGACAACAGCTACGAATTCATCGGCGTGCGCCTGCCGTACGGCAACCAGGCGGATGAAGCCGATTGCCAGGACGCCATCGCCTTTATCCAGCCCAACCGCGTGCTGACGGTGAACATCAAGGAATCGGTGGTCGCCAGTGAAGCCGCCCTGCGCAAGGCCGGCATTGAGCTGTCCGACTTTGTCAAAGGCAATGAAAAAGCGCGTGAGCGGATGAAAGCGCAATACAGCATCGCCGGGATGACGCGCGGGCTGGTGGTAGGCACTGACCACGCAGCCGAGGCCGTTACCGGGTTCTACACCAAATACGGCGACGGCGGCACGGACATCAACCCGATTTTCCGCCTTAATAAGCGCCAGGGTAAGGCGCTGCTGGCGGCGCTGGGCTGCCCGGAGCACCTGTACAAGAAAGTGCCGACGGCGGACCTGGAAGAGGATCGCCCCGGCCTGCCGGATGAAGTGGCGCTGGGCGTGACCTACGAGATGATCGACGACTACCTGGAAGGCAAACCGGCGGAGCCGAAGGTGGCGGAGATTATTGAACGCTGGTACACCCGCACCGAACACAAGCGTCAGTTGCCGGTCACGGTATTTGACGACTTCTGGAAAACAACGTAAGCGCACGGTGCCGCCGCCCGGCACCCTCCCGCTCTGTGATTGACGCGCCGCCTGTTAGGCGGCGCGTTTCTTTTGCCGGTTACGGCACGATCGTCATGAGGATGTTACTCGTACACTATGCGAACCTTTTTACTGCTGTTGCTTTCTATTGTCTTGCTTGGCCCTCTGGGCATTGATCTCTACCTGCCGACCATCCCTGCCATTGCTGCCGGGCTGGGCAGCCCGCAGGCGGTGATCCAGGCGACGATTTCCCTGTTTATCCTGGTGCTGGGTGCCGGGCAGCTGGTGGCCGGGCCACTGGTGGACAACTACGGCCGCAAACCGGTGGCGCTGGCCGGGATTGCCCTTTATCTGGCCGGGGCGGTATTGGCGGCGCTCTCCGTCAGCCCGGCGATGTTTATTGCCTCGCGCCTGGTGCAGGGGCTGGCGGTCTGCTGTACCGCCGTGGTGGCGTTCAGCGGCATCCGTGACCGCATGAACGGCGAAGAGGCCGCCCGCGCCTTTGGTTTCCTCAACGGTACGCTGAACATTGTGCCGGCGATGGCCCCGCTGCTGGGCGGCTTGCTGGCCGAGGCCTTTGGCTGGCGCGCGCCCTTCTGGTTCCTGGCCGGTTATGCCGCCGTGGTGTTTGTGGTGATCGCCACGCTGCTGCCGGAAACCCGCCCGGCAGACACCCAGCCGGTGCGCGGCCTGCCGTTGCGGCAATACGGTGCCATCCTGCGCGATCACCGCTTCCGTACCTTCAGCCTGGTGAACGCCGGGGCGATGGGCATGGCGCTGACCTATGTGTCGCTCGCCCCCACGGTGCTGATGGGCACCGGCGGGCTGTCGCCGCTGCACTTTTCGCTGGCGTTCGGGGCCAACGGCTTCTGGATTTTGTTTGTGAGTTTCTTTGCCAACCGCGTGATCCATAAACTCGGCCGCCCGGTCTGCCTGGCTGTCGGCAGCCTGCTGATGCTGCTGGGCGCTCTGGGGCTGGTGGCAGGGGTGCTGCTGTTGCCGCAGGCGGTGCAGCCGCACTGGTGGGTCTATATGCTGCCGGTGGCCGCGGCCTGTGCCGGGCTGGCGTTTATGATGGGCCCGGCCACCAGCTACGCGCTGGAGCCGTACGGCAGTGAGGCCGGGGTTGCCTCGGCGCTGGTGGGCTTTGTGCAGATGGCGGGAGGCTCGGTGCTGGGGCTGGCGGCGATGGCGCTGCCGCTGTCACCCAAGCTGTCGCTGGCGGTGATGATGCTGGCGGGTTGCCTGCTGGCGCTGCGTGCGCGCCTGCTGAGCAAGCAGTTGCGCGGTACCCTGACCTCCCTGAATAAAAACACCTCCCCAGATCAGGGCGCGTAACCGCGCCCTCTCCCTCAGCGGGTGCCTGCGTCAGTTTTCGTAGCGGAAAGGCACCCGCGCCGTCACCGCCGTCAGCAGTTCATAACCTAATGTCCCGGCGGCGGCGGCCACCTCATCCACCGGCAATTGCGCCCCCCACAGCTCGACCGGCGTGCCGATCCCGGCCTGCGGGCACGGGGTGAGATCCACCGCCAGCATATCCATCGAGACGCGCCCCAGCGTGCGGGTCATCACGCCGCCCACGCAGACCGGGGTGCCGGTCGGGGCATGGCGCGGGTAACCGTCCGCGTAGCCGCAGGCCACCACACCCATGCGTTGCGGGCCGGCGGCAGTGTACGTCGCGCCATAGCCGACGCGGTCACCGGCGCGTAACTGCTGGAGGCCGATAATCTCACTGGTGAGGCTCATGCCCGCTTTCAGCCCGGCCGGGGCGATATCCTGCGCCACGCCGCTCGGTGACGCCCCATACAGGATGATGCCCGGCCGCACGGCCGCGTGGTGGGTGTGCGGGTGCCAGAGGGTGGCGGCTGAATTGGCGAGGCAGCGCGGCAGCGGCACCTCTGCCCCCACCCGCTCAATCACCGCGTACTGCTGGTTGACGCCCTCCGGGCCGTCGGCCACGGCGAAATGGCTCATCAGCGTTATCGTGCCGACCTGCGGCAACGCCCTGAGTTGCTGCCAGGCGGCGGTGAGCTGTTCCGGCGGGAAGCCGAGGCGGTTCATGCCGCTGTTCAGCTTCAGGTAGACGTCGATCGGCGCATCCGGCCGGGCGGCGGCCAGCGCCTCAATCTGCCAGGCGCTGTGCACGGCGGTGGTGAGCCGGTAACGGTCCAGCAGCGCCAGATCCCCGGCATGGAAAAACCCTTCCAGCAGCAGGATCGGCCCCTGCCAGCCCGCCTCGCGCAGGGTGACGGCCTCTTCATAGTTGAGCAGCGCATAGCCGTCGGCCTGATCAAACGCCTGCCACATCCGTTGCAGGCCGTGGCCATACGCATTGGCTTTCACCACCGCCCAGAGGTGGGCGGACGGGGCGTGGCGGCGCACGGCGGACAGATTATGGCGCAGGGCATCAAGGTGCACGGTGGCAACGATAGGACGGGGCATGGCAAAGCTCTCGGTTAACACTGCTCAATGAATAAAAGGGCGTACATCGCCGCGCGCGGGCACGCGCGGCAGGGTGCCGGTTCAGCTGACCGGGTGGATGCGCGGGCGGCCGTGGGCCGGGCTGGCCGCAAAGCCCTGCTGGTAACGCGCCACCGAGAGATCCTCATACGGGATAGCCGGGGTCACGCCGGAGATGATGTCCGCCAGCAACTGGCCGGAGCCGCAGGCCATCGTCCAGCCCAGGGTGCCGTGGCCGGTGTTGAGGTAGAGGTTTTTCAGCGGGGTTTTGCCGACGATGGGCGTGCCGTCCGGCGTCATCGGCCGCAGGCCGGTCCAGAAGGTGGCCTGCTCCACGTTGCCGCCGTGCGGGTAGAGGTCTTTCACCACCATTTCCAGCGTGTCGCGCCGCGCCTGCGCCAGCCCGGTGTTGAAGCCGACAATCTCCGCCATGCCGCCGACGCGGATGCGGTTATCAAAGCGGGTAATGGCGATTTTGTAAGTTTCATCCAGCACGGTGGAGTGCGGCGCGCCCGCCGGGTCAGTGATCGGGATGGTCAGCGAGTACCCTTTCAGCGGGTAAACCGGGATAGACACCAGCCCTTCCAGCAACGCCGTGGAATAGGAACCAAACGCCACCACATAGCTGTCGGCGGTGAGGGTTTCATTGCCGCACTGCACGCCGCGCAGGCTGTTTCCCTCCACCAGCAGGCGATCCACACTGCGGTTAAACAGGAAGGTGACCCCGGCCTGCTTCGCCATCTCCGCCAGCTGGCGGGTAAAGAGCTGGCAATCCCCGGTTTCGTCATTCGGCAGGCGCAGGCCGCCGGTCAGCTTGTGCGCCACCCCGGCCAGCGCCGGTTCCACGCCGGCAAGCTGGGCGGATTCCAGCAACTGGTACGGCACCCCGGCGTCCTGCAATACCGCGATATCTTTGGCGGCATTCTCATACTGCTGGGCGGTGCGGAACAGTTGCAGCGTGCCGCCCTGCCGCCCCTCGTAGCGGATGCCGGTGTCACGGCGCAGGGCTTTGAGGCAGTCGCGGCTGTATTCGGACAGGCGCACCATGCGCCCTTTGTTGGTCTGGTAGTGGCGCATGTCACAGTTACGCAGCATCTGCCACATCCAGCGCAGCTGGAAGCTGCTGCCGTCCAGGCGGATGGCCAGCGGCGCGTGGCGCTGGAACATCCATTTGACGGCCTTGAGCGGCACGCCGGGGGCAGCCCAGGGTGCGGCATAACCGGGGGAGATCTGGCCTGCGTTACCGGCGCTGGTCTCTTCTGCCGGGCCGGGCTGGCGATCCACCACCGTGACGTCATGCCCTGCTTTCGCCAGATACCAGGCGCTGGCCACGCCCACTACGCCACTTCCCAATACCAAAACCCGCATAGCGACTCCACCTCAAGGTATTAAAAGCACAATCTTCTGTTAACGTTAAATTAACCCAACAGAAATGACCGTCCAACAATATCCGCAATAGTCGTGATAATTTTCACAAATATTTATCCTTTATCCCCCGGTTTTTTTCAATAGGCGCAACGAAATAGCGATAAGATCCCGTGAACTGCCCATTCAGGCAGAAAAAAGCCCGCATTTTGACAGCAATGACAGCATTGCTGTCGACAAACAGATCGCCATGCGCCGCCCCCTCTTTCGCCACATATCGTGCCTGAACAGGCCGTTTATCGCAGACGAAAATCCTGTGCTTATCCGTTAATCCCTCACACTTCGCAGCAAAGAGGCTGGGCACCCCGCCGGCAGAGGGCGTAGGATAGGCTCTGGCCCGTCCGGGTGCGGGCTGCCGCGCCGTGGGTGCCGCCGCTGCCGCCGCACTAAATGGCTGCTTTTGCACGGCAATCACGCCCCGGCGCGCCGGTTTAGCGGCAGGCGGCCTGCCCGATGCATAAAGTTTGAGCTACGATTGATAGGAGGCCGGAACGATCAGGCCTGACAACAATGAGGGTGCGCTGATGACTATGACGCAAGAGCAGATTAAGCAGGAACGCCTGAGTGATGGCCCGGACTGGACGTTTGAACTGCTCCAGACTTATCTCGAGCAGATTGACCGGGTAGCCAAACATTACCGGCTGGATACCTACCCGCATCAGATTGAGGTGATTACCTCTGAGCAGATGATGGACGCCTACTCCAGCATCGGGATGCCGATCAACTATACCCACTGGTCGTTCGGCAAAAAATTCATCGAGACAGAACAGCGCTACAAACATGGCCAGCAGGGGCTGGCGTATGAGATCGTGATTAACTCCGATCCGTGCATCGCTTACCTGATGGAAGAGAACACCATGACCATGCAGGCGCTGGTGATGGCCCACGCCTGCTACGGCCACAACTCCTTCTTCAAAAACAACTACCTGTTCCGCAGCTGGACCGATGCCGGTTCCATCGTCGATTACCTGCTGTTTGCCCGCCACTACATCAGTGAGTGCGAGGAGCGTTACGGCGCGGTGGAGGTGGAGAAGCTGCTCGACTCCTGCCACGCGCTGATGAACTACGGCGTTGACCGCTACAAACGGCCGCAGAAAGTCTCCCTGCAGGAGGAGCGCGCCCGGCAGAAAAGCCGTGAGGAGTACCTGCAAAGCCAGGTGAATTCACTGTGGAAAACCCTGCCGCGCCGTGAGCGTGAGGAAGTGCCGGAAGTGGCGCGCCGCTTCCCGGCCGAGCCGCAGGAGAATTTACTCTACTTTATGGAGAAGAATGCGCCGCTGCTGGAGCCGTGGCAGCGTGAGGTGCTGCGCATCGTGCGTAAAATCAGCCAGTATTTCTACCCGCAGAAACAGACACAGGTGATGAACGAAGGCTGGGCGACTTTCTGGCACTACACCATCCTTAACCACATGTATGACGAGGGGCTGGTGACGGAGCGCTTTATGCTGGAGTTCCTGCACAGCCACACCAACGTGGTCTACCAGCCGCCCTACAACAGCCCTTATTACAGCGGCATCAACCCTTATGCACTGGGCTTCGCGATGTTCCAGGACATCAAGCGGATCTGCCAGAACCCCACCGAGGAAGACCGCTACTGGTTCCCGGACATCGCCGGGTCTGACTGGCTCGACACGCTGCATTTTGCGATGCGTGACTTCAAGGACGAGAGCTTTATCAGCCAGTTCCTGTCGCCAAAAGTGATGCGTGATTTCCGCCTGTTCACCGTGCTGGATGATGACCACAACAACTTCCTGGAGATCTCGGCGATCCACAACGAAGAGGGCTACCGCGCCATCCGCCAGGAGCTGTCGGCGCAGTACAACCTCAGCAACCACGAGCCGAACATCCAGGTCTGGAACGTTGACCTGCGCGGTGACCGCTCGCTGACGCTGCGTTACATCCCGCATGAGCGCGCGCCGCTGGACAAGAGCCGCCGCGAGGTGATGAAACATATCCATCGCCTGTGGGGCTTTGATGTCTATATGGAGCAGAAAAGCGAAGACGGCAGCATCGAATTGCTGGAGCGCTGCCCGGCACGCACCACACCGCTGTGAGCCGGCTGCGCGCGGCATAAAAAAAGGCACCCTGGGGGTGCCTTTTTGCTGCGCTGTTTGCCTGGCGGCTCAGCGGCGGGTTTCGGTGGTCAGCGTGCTTGGCATGGTGCCCTGCATACTGTGCCAGATCGCCCCGCTCTCTTTGCCGTAGTTACGCACACACTCCATCACCTGATCGTAGAGTTTGTCCTGGCTCAGCTCGGCCAGCCGGGCATAAAACGCCAGCGCCAGTTTGCGCGCATCCGGGTTGGAGAAGTAGTAACGGCCGACCCGCATATACAGCCCGCGCAGCCCGTTCAGGATCAGGCCGTAAATCGGGTTGCCGGAGGCAAAGGCCAGCCCGCGGAAGATGCCGTAATCCAGCTCGCTGAAGGCGTCAGCGTGGTCATCAACGTGACCGGCCTGCGCCAGGATCTCCAGCGTCTTTTCCGGGTGCTGGCGCACGGCGGTGCGGATAAAGATCGAGGCGATATTGGTGCGCACCGCCAGCAGGTTATCAATCAGTTGCGGCACGCTGTCATGATCCAGCCGTGCCAGCGTCTCAAGGATGTTCAGCCCGGAGGTTTCCCAGAAATTATTGACCCTGGTCGGTTTGCCGTGCTGAATGGTCAGCCAGCCATCACGGGCCAGGCGTTGCAGAACTTCACGCAGCGTGGTGCGGGTCACCCCGATCAACTCTGATAACTCACGCTCCGCGGGCAAAATAGAGCCAGGGGGGAAGCGATTATTCCAGATACTTTCGATAATGTACTCTTCCGCGAAACCGGCAGGACTTTGCGCCTTAATAACCATGTGTTTAACGTTCCGTAGCGACGAATGTAAGCCATAAAATTCAGCTCATCATACCAGACGTCTTTAGCAGGTTATAGCACCAAAAGCTAACATTCAGGTAACCTGCGCAGCCATTGCCCGATTTTGTGCGGCCAGCCCCGCTTTCCGTGGCGCGCCCTCCTGCCCCTCCCGCACGGCTATGTCCCCCCGCTTTTTACGCATATTTGCTTTGCGGTAGCTGGCAGCGCCGCTGAATTGGTTTACACTGCCGCTCAGGCATTTACTGCAGGGATAAACTCGATATGTTGCAATTTCTTAACCAATGCTCACGCGGGCGCGGTGCCTGGTTACTGCTGGCACTGACGGCGTTGGCCCTGGAGCTGGCCGCGCTCTATTTTCAGCATGTGATGCTGCTGAAACCCTGCGTCATGTGCATTTATGAGCGCTGCGCCCTGCTGGGGGTTTTCTTCGCCGGGGTGGTGGGTGCGCTGGCCCCGGCCACGCCGTTGCGTTATGTGGCGCTGCTCGGCTGGATTTACAGCGCCTGGGAAGGGCTGCGCCTCTCCTGGGAGCATACGATGATCCAGCTGCACCCGTCCCCGTTCACCACCTGTGATTTTGCCGCCCGCTTCCCCAGCTGGCTGCCGCTGGACAAATGGGTGCCGGGCATGTTTGTCGCCACCGGCGACTGCGCGGAGAAACAGTGGGAATTTTTGTCACTCGGTATGCCGCAATGGCTGGTGGTCATTTCGGCGGGCTACCTGCTGGTCGCGCTGCTGGTGCTGCTGGCCCAGTTCTTCCGGCCGCGTAAACGTGACCTTTTTGGCCGCTAAGCCCCAAAAACAGCACAATGACGGCACCCTATGGGTGCCGTTTTTGTTACGGCTGTTTTTCGCCCTGCTGGGCGCTGATTCACTCAGCCTATTAAATCAATAGTGTGAACCGATTTACGCCCCACCGGGCAATATGCGATTGTAGTGCCAGACAACCAGAACACGCGATGTCTGCACCACACCAGGTTTTAAAAAAAGCAGTACCATAAAAACAATAACCCGCCGATGAGCGGGTTTTTACTTTTATTTCTGCCCGGTCAGCCTATTTTTGGCCGGAATGGGCAAAAAAAAGCCGGAATTTTCCTAAAAGACTTTTATTTTCAAAAGGTTATTGATTTAAAAATGACATGCGTTATTATTTCGCAGTGATTATTACCCCTTTTGATAATCACGCTATAGGAGCCTCTTGTAGCGGATAACGTTCCGGCCCGCCCTGGTGGCGGGCTTTTTTTTGAGATTTCTACCAGTTCCAATCTCAGGGTAAGCTGACTACTATCAATGGGGTGGGCGCAGATCCACAGTAATGATCGGTACTATCCCTACGCCCGCTCTCCGTTGTGGGCTTTTTTTCGCCTGAAAAACGTGGCGAGCCTGCTGAAATATTCCTCCGCTTTTGGCCCTTAATCCAAATTCCCCTGCCAGCGTGCAAAGCTTTCTAAACAAACACTTAACATACGAAAATAAATCGCCTGCCGACGCAAATTTTACTCACGTTACTGAACTATTTCGCCGATACCCCTGTTGTCACCTGTAAGGATGACGCCATGACGAGTACGTATTGCCGGCGAAGAAAGGATGCGTTTGTGTCCGCAAGGCGCCGCCGGCTTTACGGGTATCCCGAGAGACAGACACTGTATTCGGTAAGGATTTGCTCTCTTTTTTTGCGCTTTACTAAAAATAGGTAACACCATGGGCATTATGCCGACACCCCGCACCCGCTCTGATTTTTTTGGCTCAATGCTGCCCTTCGGGCGCAGCCGGCCGGCCAGCGGTGTTTTTGATTGCGGCGCGTTACCCGCCTCACTCAGTGCGTTGGGCCTGCCGAATAAAGGCGGCCTGTTAATGGCATTTACGCCACCCGGCGCGGATTTCCACCGCGTCAATGCGGCCTGGCAACGCCTGGCCTCCGCCAACCGCACTGTGCTGGCCCTCTCCTCTTACGGGGCGCTCGGCAACCAGGCGCAAGGCTCCACCTATTGTGACCAGAACAGCCGCCAGGGCAGCTGGCTCTGGCTGCCGCAAAGCCTGATTACCCGCCATGAAGTGCATGTGGTGGATTTACAGGTGCGCGCCGGGATGTCTGCCCAGCAACGGGTCGCGGCCATCCGTGGCGAGCTGGATCGGTTGCGCGTCAGTATGCCGCTCTCGGCTGACCGGACGTTCGCGATGGTGTATTGCGACGGCCTCTCCGCTTCGGAAGGCTTCCTGATGCAGGCCTGGTACGCGTCCGGCCGTTTCCCATGCCTGGCGATCGGCGGCTCGGCCGGTGGCTCGCTGGAGTTTGACGGCACCTATATCGGCACCGGTGACGCGGTGTTGCAGGGCAAAGCGGTGATTGTGTTCTGCGAGATGGCCGAGGGGAAATCCTTTGCGCCGTTCAAAAGCCAGAACTTTGAGCCGACCGCGCAAAGCTGGCTGGTGGCCCAGGCGGACCCGGTAGCCCGCACCCTGACGTCGGTGTTTGATGCCAACGGCCGCCCGCAACCGATCCTGGAGGCATTGGCGAACTACCTGCGCTGTGCGCCGCACCAGGTCAGCGAACGGCTTACCGGGCTGACCTTTGCGGTGAAGGTCGACAATGAATACTTCATCCGTTCAGTTGCCACCTTCCAGCCGGACCATCTCACCTTTTTCTGCGATCTGGAATTTGGTGACCGGCTCTACCTGCTCAAGGCCACGGATTTCAAAGGCACCACCCGGCGCGACTGGCAGGCGTTTGTCACCCAGCACGGCAAACCTTCCGCCATGCTGCTGAATGACTGCATCCTGCGGCGGGTCGGCAACACCGCGGAGCTGCCCGGCGCACGCTTCTTTGAGGGGGTGCCGGCGGCCGGGTTCTCAAGCTTTGGTGAGATCCTCGGGGTGCCGATCAACCAGACGCTCTCGGCGCTGGTGTTCTTCGATCACCAGGTCAACGCCATGACCCGTTTCCCGATTGAGTACGCCAACTTTGCGGCGCACTATACCCAGCGCGCCTTGCGCCGCTGGGAGGCGCTGCATGGGATCCAGTCAAAAGTGATTGGCCGGGTGGTGGAGTACCAGCATGGGCTGGCCCCGCTGATGACCACGCTGCCGCAACTGGAGCAGGCCACCGTCAGCCAGAGCGAGACACTGTCGCTGGCAGAAAGCAGCATCCGCGCCATCAGTGATGCGGCAATTGCAAGCCGCGAGGCGCAAGGCCGGCTGGAGAGCGGGCTGGACTCTCTCGAGCAGATCTCAGCCGGGATCACCACCATCACCGGCGGCATCAGTACCATTGCGTTCCAGACCAACCTGTTGGCACTGAACGCGGCCGTCGAGGCAGCCCGTGCCGGTGAGGCCGGACGCGGCTTTGCGGTAGTGGCGGGCGAGGTGCGGCGGCTGGCGCAGTCTGCCAAAGAGCAGGCTGATGCCACCCGCAAGCATATCAATGAGGCGGTAGTGACCATCTCCCATATCCGTTCCGTGGCCACCACCACGGTGGAAACCACCCAGGGGATGGCGGACCAGAGCATTTCCGCCGCCGACCGGATTGCCGCCATGAGTGCCGATACCGGCCGTGAACGCCATGACATTGCCGCTAACCTGGGGCAGCTGAAAACGCTGGCAGGAGGGATGGATGCCATGGATGAGGCCGTCACCCAACTTACCCTGCTGCAAAAACTGGCTTCCAGCTAAGCATGACCTTTCCAAAACCGCCCTCCGGCGGTTTTTTTATGCCCGCCTTCCCCGCCCGGTGCTTTTTAAGCCTTTACTCTTAACCCATTGAATTTCAAAGTTTATCTTTCCAAGCCTTTACGCCTGCCTGCCGGATTGATCAAATCAAATATTCGATTGAAACCATAAATATCAGGCATATACTTCCCCCCTACCTAACAAGAGGTAATAAAAATGTTAAGAGATCACCTGCAATTAACCGATAGCGATACCCTTGAACAAATTGATTATGTCCGGCTGGCGAACCAGGGCCAGGAAGAGATCCGGGTCTACCAGATAACCGATCGGCATGGCGTTGTGAAAGGGAAAGTGTCTGTGTTTGATAAGCTGAATACGCGCCGCTCTTACCCGGCAGATTGCCGGATTACCCAGCATGATGCCCAGGGGCGGGTGGTTGTCGATAAGTTAACGGCGTCGTGGTAACGCGGGGAAAGGCGTAAATAGGGCCGGCTGAACACCCCGCCCGGCGGGCGGGGTTCACGCTACTCAGTTTTGCAGTTGGTAATCCAGCGTAATCTCGGCGCTGATTAACTGGGAAACCGGGCAGCCCGCTTTGGCTTTGTTGATGATTTTATCGAATGTCTCTTTTTCAATCCCCGGCAGCGTCACGTTGCTGTTGAGCGCCACTTTGGTAATCGCATAGCCGCCGCCCACTTTGTCCAGGGAGACGTCTGCGGTGGTATCAATGCTCTTTGGCGTATACCCCTCTTCCCCCAGCATCAGTGACAGCGCCATTGAGAAACAGGCCGCGTGTGCTGCGCCGATCAGCTCTTCCGGATTGGTCCCGGCTTTTCCTTCAAAACGGGTATTGAAGCCGTAGGGTTGCTGATTCAGCGCCCCGCTCTCCGTGGAGATGTGCCCCTTACCCTGTTTGATATCGCCTTCCCAGTGTGCCTGACCTTTCTTATGAATCGTCATCGTTATCCTCCGGTGTGTGATACGCAAATAAAGTGTATACAGGTGATAAGTATAGTTAATTTTCCCCTTTGTACCGGAAGCACGGCAAAAAAGCGCGGCCCCTGCCCGGTTCAGCGCCCGGTATGCCGCGGCCGGCGCGCCCTGCGCCGGGTAGAATAAGAATGCAACAAGACGTAAACAGCCCACCGCCCAGACGTGATGCGCACTTTTTTGCAGCTTGTCATCAGGCTGTCATGCACAGTGCCTATTCTGCCGCAGCGCTACGGCGCCTCGTCTAATTATAAAATGATGATAGCAACCACCTGACCGGTCTTCGCGCCGGTTTTTTTTATGGCAAAACGCCGGAAATAAAAAAGGCCACGCTATCGCGCGGCCTGAGGCGGGAGCGGCACACCGCCGCCTTATACCGGCTGGTCCGGCGGCAGGCCGGTGGTGCTCATCTGCTCCTGTTGTGCGCCGGAACCCGGCCGGGCATTGCCCAGCAGCGGCTCGTCGCCCAGCAGTTCCGGTTCCTGTTTGGCCGTGAACTGGCCACGCCCATCGTAAGACGGCCCCTGGCTCCAGCGGCCTTCCGGCAGAGGTTTGTCCAGCGAGGTATTCAGGCAGTAGTAAGAGTGCTCGGTGGCCTCCCCTTCCTGCGGGAAACTGTTCGGGATCGGCAATGACGCGCCAATGCCGCCCATATCCTCAATCACCGCCAGCCACTGCTGCTGGTGCATGGTGTCACGGGCAATCAGGAACGAGAGGAAATCCTTCATCCCTTTATCTTCCGTCATGTTATACAACCGGGTCGCCAGTACCCGCCCGGTGGCCTCAGCGGTAACGTTGGCCAGCATGTCAGCCGCCACGTTGCCTGACGCATAGATATGGCTCATATCAAAAGGAACGCCATTGGCGTTAACCGGCATGGCTGACAGCCCGGAAGACAGGATATGGCGCGGGTTCATGCCGCCCAGAATGGCGTTAACCACCGGGTCCTGGGCTGAGGCTTCCTGATAAGAGAGCGGCGCGCCTTCAAGATTTAATGCGACAGCGTAGCCAAGCATTTCAATGTGGGCTAACTCCTCGGTTGCTGTCGAAATCAATAAATCTTTGATTCTGGCGTCGCCACGGGCACCCATCGCCTGGAAGAAATACTGCATCGCCACGCGGATTTCCCCCTCCACCCCGCCAATAGCCTGTTGCAGCAGCATGGCAAACTCAGGATCGGGCTTTTCTACGCGTACCGGATATTGCAGCTTCGATGAATGGTGAAACATACCAACCTCCTCTCGTTGCGTTGATTGAATGTTGCACAACAAGCATGGAAGCGGATGTGAAAAAACGCAAAAATAAAAGAGAAAGATTCTCATTGAGATTTATTATGTGATGCCAGCGCCTTGTTCTGACAAGAAAAACAGGGATGGGCGGCTTTGCAGACTGAGAGGCAGGCCGCTTGTTACGCCGCCAACGCAGCGCCGGCAACACGGGGAAACAGAAGCCCTCCTGATAGGTTATTCCATTTGATGTTTTCAGCCTGAATCACATTACCCTTTATTCATGTTTCCGCCCGACAGGGATCATAGAACGGCATTGAAAAGAATAAAGGCCCCAAACCCCCAGGAAATAAGCGTCGTTATCCAGAATGCTGTACCGCTTTCACCGGCTACCCCTTTAACGACCTGATAAATAACCGCTGAGGAGATAAGCCAGGAGATGATTGCCGTTACTAAGAAACTTGTCATAAGACCTCCTGATAATATCGCGAACGCATTGATAGCGTAGCAACGCCAATAAACTCAGCAATATAAAAAACCTCATTATTTCACCGTATTTATCCTTGATATTTTATAGGCAGTCTCGTTGAGTTTTCTTATTATAAAAAATAGCGGCATCATCCCGAAAACACATGAATTATTCTGGTGATACACCGCCCCGCACACCCTTAAATGGCCGGCCCAGGCCGCGTTGCGGCGATAAAAAACCCGCCGGAGCGGGTTAATAGCGGTTCGCTGTACAGCGTTATTTCTCGTCCTTAAGCGTCTCGCCCCTTTTCTTCGCCACCGATGCCGTGGTGAAAGGGTAAACATTGGGTGTTTTGGAGAGCATGAAAATAAGCGTCTCCTGGTTTTCCACCATCTGTTTCAGTAATTCCATATGTTGATTGGCACGCACTGCCGCGCGAATCAAATAAAATACCGTGAAAAGAAGTGCCACCCATGAAAGTACCGTTAAAAAGCCGTTTCCAGTCATAAAACCCCCTGCTTATATAAGACAACCTGATGATAGCAAGCGGGTAACCAGGCGCTATTTTTGGTACATCACAAACGGCCATATTCTCTTTATGAGATTTTTTAGGGCTGCGTGGCCTCAGCCACCGCGGCATGATGGCCTGTGACTGCGCCGTCAGCGGAAAAGCGGGGCGCTGCCCTGCCCCTTTCTGCCTTAGAAATTAATCTGTACGCTCAGCACGGTAATTACCGGCAGGATAAACCCGGCCCGCAGGCCGACATAACGGTTAACGTTGTATTTAACCCCGTGATAAATGTAGGGGGCAAAGCCGACGCCCGTGACCTTTTGTATATCGTGATAGGCACCGGAATCGCCGCAGTGTGAGAAGGATTTAAAGAAGAACTCCCCGGCATACAGGTAAATTCCCTCAACCGTCCAGTTATTGTATTCCGCCCACTTTTTATCGACCCCGAGCAAAACGCAGCGGTCACCTTCACTGTTGATCATGGTGCCGGCGTAGAGGCTGTAGTCTGAGGTGCTGTCCATGCGCCGTTCAACGGCGAACAGCTCATTTTTGAAAAATTGCTCATAACGATCTTTGGGGGCAAAGGCGTGATACACAAAGGAGGCAGTATGGATGGAGTAAAGATCCAGATCGTCGGCAAACGAGGTTGATACGGGGCAAAAAACAGCAGCGAGCGATATGAGCCTGACAAAAGAGCATTTCATCGTCACGTCTTCCTTACCAGCAATGGCGGTATAGTGATTTTGTTAACGGCCCGCCGTGTGGCACGCTTTTGCACCGGCGATGGAAGTTAACAGCGCTTTTTTTGAAATTAATCGACGTTTTTCCGTCGCTTATCCCTAACCGTAATGTGCATAAGATAATAGGGGTGCGTTTTACTGTTAACAAGCAGTTAATCTGCGTTTGCTGATCTGTGTCTTTTCAGCACGTAAAAAAGGCCGCCGGGGGCAGCCTTTTTGTGATTCACGTTGCCGGTATTCTCTGGCCTGCCGCTCTCACCCAGCGGCAGGGCGATGTTTTTGCCGGGTGCGGCGTGTTGCCAGCAGGGCACGGTTTTTAGTGGGGTAAGGAAATATAGTACTGCCCCAGCGCAGACAGCTCACCGTCGCCCTCAAACAAGCGCTGAAAATGGGGATCGGGATTGACCCGCCCGGTGAACCACGCATAGCGAAACACATCCTCCCGCCGCTCACATAACGCGACCATCTCACTCATCTGGGCTTTCTGTTTTTCCAGCGAGTCGATCTGCGCCCCATCCTGCCGGCTGTGGGCGTTGGCAAATTCCGTGACCCAAAACGGCTTCCCAAACCGGGCGAGCAGGTTCAGCTGGTCTTCCAGCCCGTAGTCGTACCAGTGGAAGCCCAGAAAATCGATTTGCGGCGGTTTGCCGTTGTTGGTGATATAGGCCGCGATAAAGGCGTCCAGCCAGTCAGCCGGTGCCTGATAGTCCGGCATGGTTCCCCAGGTCACTTGCGGGCCAACGATGCTCACCCCCACCTGGCGGGCGATATTCTCAAACCGGGGCCAAAGCTCCGCCGCCCGTTGCGGCTCAGTATAGGCCTGTAATCCGATGGTAGGCTCGTTCAGCACCAGCATATATTTTATGCCGGGGTTTTCCCTGAAGAACCGTAATACCGATGCCTCATGGAAATTCTCATTCCACAGCATCGGAATATAGTCAACGCCGTGCACGGCGGAGAGGGAAAATGGCAGGCTGCTATGGGGAGAGGCCCCCCAGTTGTAATACCAGGAAATCCCCGCCGAAATAGCCTTGAGATCGTTAACTGATGAGAGATCGTAAGCAATGCCGCGCTTTTGACTTTTAGATACCATAATGGAACTCCTTCTGCGATAAACGGGCGGCCATCATGTACGGTTATCCCTGACGGTCATCACCCGGCTGCGAGGAAATTATTTTGTTATGGCCGGGATAATCCCTAATCTTTTTTATTCTCTATTTATCATCCGTGACGTCTTCGGCAGATGATATTTCCTCAGCCGTATCATTTAGCATTATTGAGGCGTCCCAGCGACGTTTTTAAAAAAGAAAAACCCTGCCGGAGGCTTAATCAATTACCCCCTGGCCGGGGGTATTATCTGACAGTGCGGCTTACGGGTGGGGTACAGGGTCAGGGGGAAAGAGACAGGAATCTATAAGGGCCTGCGGGTATAAGGGCGCGGTGTTATGGCGGTTACCCTGATGACAAAGGCCGGCATCCCGTCCGTTGCCGTTTTATAGTGCCCGGCGGTATCAGATGACGCCGCCACAGCCAATGGCAATGGCCTGCCGGCCTTTATCAGCACCTGGCTTTTCAGGCCAGCGTTTCGATGGTCTGGAAGAATACCTCTTCCGTCAGGGGGATACTGTCGGCTGAAGCCTGGGACGCATCACGGATAAGCCAGCCGCTCTCAGGCGCCATGCGTAAACAGAATTTCTGCTTACCGGCTGCGCCTGCGGCGGTGTCAATGGTCAGTGTCACACAGCCTTTGTCCCCCGCCCGCCAGAGCTGTTCCGGCATAATGGTGACGCTCCGCAGCCCATGCCGCAGTGTGATCGTGGTGATTTCATAACAGACAGAGCCGCTGTTAAGGCTGAATCCAATGGTGCTCAGGTCATGCAGATATTTCTGCGAGACAATCACTTCAATCGCGGAGCCTTCAAACCATTGGCGCACTTGCCGGGCCAGCGCGTCCATCCGCCGGCAAAACGCCTGAATATCTGCTTCTACAGAGCGCTCATCCGACACGGTAATCGTGCTGTTTTGTTGCACCTTTTTAAAAAAACGCGCTTTGGTTGACATATTTCCCTCCTTGTTCTGACTCTGTTTATCCGATACCCGTTATGCAACCTGCTCACTAAAAAACTGCCGGTTAATTTACCACTCTCACTCGCCGGTAAAAATAATTCAGACTTAAAAAAGTTTTTGGCAGCGGTCAGGTGCAGAGAGATAAGAAAGTTCTGTACCAAATGGGATGATAAAAAAGAAAATCGGGCTGATGTCAGCCATAAAATAAGACAACATCATGCAAATGTTGCCTGTATGTCATCGCGTGCTGTAGGGAATCATTTATAAAACGTATTTATATAAATTCATTATTTTTTTGGCGAATATTTCCCAGAAAGCAAAACGGCCTCAGGTAAAGAGGCCGTTTATCGTGGGGCATATTGACAGCGTATCCGCACCGCTGCCGCCGGAGAAGAAGAGGCGCACCCCTGACAAGGTGCGTCGCTTACTGCGCCCAATCCGGTTTATTTAAAATATGGTCCTGCCAGTCCACCACATCGCTTTCGCGCACGGCAATATTCCGCACCGAGATACGTTCGCCATGCATGGCTGATTTAGAGCCGGTTAACAGCGGGTGCCACGGCAACAGCTTTTTGCCTTCACCAATCAGGCGATAGGCGCAGGTGGGCGGTAACCAGTCAAAGGTGGTGAGGTTTTCCCGCGTCAGTTTGATGCAGTCCTCTTCCAGGGAAAAACGCCGGTCATAGTTACGGCACTGGCAGGATTTAATATTGAGCTGGTTACAGGCCACATTGGTGAAATAGATTTCGTCCGTGTCTTCATCAATCAGCTTGTGCAGGCAGCATTGCCCGCAGCCGTCACACAACGATTCCCATTCGTCGTCCGACATTTCAGACAAGGATTTTTGCTGCCAAAAGGGAAGTTGGGACATATGCGATACCTGATAAGTAAAAAGACGCAGCCTGTATAGACCTTTTACCCGGCAGATGCAAGTTTTCCGCCCGGTCACCGGGCGGAGGCGGGTTACAGGACGCGGGTGGTCAGTGTCTGGCCGTTCAGGGAAATCTCCAGCGTGTCGCCGCCGGCCATCGGCCCGACCCCTTCCGGCGTGCCGGTCAGGATGATATCGCCGGGGCGCAGGGTGAAGAATTTGCTCATATAGCTGATAAGCGGCAGGATCGGGGTGATCATATCGGCGGTGCTGCCGTGCTGGCGTACCTCGCCATTGACGGTCAGTTTCAGTTGCGCCTGCTGCGGATCGCCAAATTCCGCCACCGGAATGAAACCGGAGACCGGGCAGGAGTTATCAAACCCTTTGGCTTTCTCCCAGGGCTGGCCCGCTTTCTTGAACTCCGCCTGCAGATCGCGCAGGGTCAGATCCAGCGCAACGCCATAACCGGCGACAGCATTGGCGACCCGCTCCTCACTCGCCTGCTTCAGCGGCGAACCAATCAGCACCGCCAGCTCAACCTCATGATGCACCGAGCCGAACTCTTTCGGGATCGACAACGGCTGGCGCAGGTCACACAACGCAGTTTCCGGCTTGATAAACACCACCGGCTCAGCCGACACCTGATTACCCATCTCCTTGATATGTTTCGCATAGTTACTGCCAACACAGACTACTTTGCTGACCGGGTAGTCCAGCAGGCAACCCTGCCAGTCACGATGTTGATACATGCCCTTCTCCTGCGTAAACGCGTTCATGATGAGGCCCGCCCGGCCCACCGGGCAGACAGTTCCGGATTTACCCGGCCACGCCGTCGGCCATCATGCCGATGCTGATGGCAAAGTAGTACGAGCGGTTCCAGTGCATAATGGTGCGGAAATTATCGTAAACCATAAATGCCCGGCCCTGCAGGTCATCCGGGGTGATAATCCAGGCGCGGGTGGTGTTGCCCGGTAACGCTTTGCTGTCCGCCGGGGTGACGCCCAGTTGCTGCCACTGTGCCACGCTTTTGGCCTGGTTCGTTTTTGTCCCGGCCAGATCGGCGCTGAAGCCCGCCGGCAGGCGCACCTCCTGGCCCCAGCTTTGCCCCGGTTTCCACCCTTCGGTCGCCAGGTAATTGGCGGCCGAGGCAAACACATCACTTGGGTCATTCCAGATGTCGATGCGGCCGTCGCCGTCGCCGTCCGCGCCGTAATTCAAAAACGAGGTCGGCATAAACTGTGACTGCCCCATCGCCCCGGCCCAGGATCCTTTCATCTGATCGGCGGCAATGTGGCCCTGCTGGATAATGTTCAGCGCGGCCATCAGCTCTTTGGTAAAGAAGGCTTCGCGCCGCCCCTCAAAGGCCAGGGTGGCAAGGGCGGAGATCACATCCTCTTTGCCCTGGATTTTGCCGAAGCTGCTCTCCATGCCCCACAGCGCCACAATATAGTTCGCCTGCACGCCGTAGCGTTGCGCGGCGGCATCAAGTTGCGCCTGGTGGTCATGGTACTGGGTTTTGCCCTGCTCAATTTTCCAGGCCGGCAGCACGCGGGCCAGGTAATCATCCAGGGTGACTTTTTTCTCCAGCTGATTGCGATCGGATTTTATCACCCGGTCAACAAAATGGATGTTGGCAAAGGCGCTCTCAAGGGTGGCTTCACTGATGCCCTGCGCCCGTGCCTGCTGTTTCAGCTGTTCGACATAGGCCGGGAATTCTGCCGGGTCACGCCCCTGGGCGGCCAGCGTGGTCTGCGTGGCCGCTTTCGGGGCCAGCATCCTGTCTGAGGGGGCAGCCGGCTGGGCGGCCGGTGTTGCCGCCGGAGCAGCGGCCGGGGCAGCGTGGTTCTTACCGGCGCAACCGGCCAGGGTCAGTGCGCCGATAAGCGCGGCCACAGCTCTCTGTTTCATACGTGTCGTCCTTTTTATGCCAATCTGATCCTTCAGGATAGACCAGTGCCGGCCCTGCGGAAATGTGCCGCGTGCGATCGCTCAATGCGTCACCGTTCACATTTTCCGCAGAAATTACACTGCAAGCTGCTTATTGCCCATTATTCCGGCTTATTATCCAGGGGCTGTTTCAATAATGATTCAACCGGCGGCGGCAACTGCAAATAATAGCCCTGCTCTGCCAATGCCTCGCGGACTTTTTCAATATCCGCGTTGGCTAATTTTTGACGATTCGCCAGATTGATGGTCATCGCAAACTGAGGTTGGCCAAAACTTTTCATCAACTCCTCCGGCACACGGGAGAAATCGTCTCTTTTTTCGATGTAAAGATAAGTTTGGTCGCGTTTTGAACTTCTATAAATCATGCAAAGCATTTTTTTAACTCTTTTTAATGGGGGCGGTGTCTTGCCTAGATATACCGGTGACTATAACATGCTTAGCGTACATCGGAATATCGCCCCCCGGGTGCTGTTCCGGGGATTTACGTTGCTGAAACTGAGTCAGGATAGATGTCACAATCGCCCATTGAGCTAAAAGGCAGCAGTTTTACCCTGTCGGTGGTTCACTTACACCATTCGCAGCCTGAGGTTATTCGTCAGGCACTACAGGATAAAGTCGATCAGGCCCCGGCTTTCCTCAAGGATGCCCCTGTTGTCATCAACGTGGCCTCCCTGAGCGGTGAGGTTAACTGGAGAGAGATTCAACAGGCTGTTGCTTCTGCAGGTCTGCGTGTTGTCGGCATCAGCGGCTGTAAAGATGAGCAGTTAAAACGCGCCATCACGCGCGCCGGGTTGCCGCTACTGAGTGAAGGCAAGGGCCAGAAAGCCGCGCCGCCACCGGCCCCCGCCGTGCCGGAGAATGTGCCGGCAAAAACGCGCATCATTAATACCCCTGTCCGCTCCGGGCAACAGATTTACGCACGTAACAGTGATTTAATCGTCACCAGCAGCGTCAGTGCCGGGGCTGAACTTATCGCCGACGGCAACATCCATGTTTATGGAATGATGCGCGGCCGCGCACTGGCGGGCGCGTCAGGCGACGCGCAATGCCAGATTTTCTGCACGCATCTGAGTGCTGAGCTCGTGTCTATTGCCGGGCAGTACTGGCTGAGTGACCAGATCCCGCCGGAATATGCCGGCCAGGCAGCGCGCCTCAGCCTGATAGAGAACGTGTTAACCATACAACCTTTAAACTAAGCCCTTTTACAAGGAATCTTTTCATGGCACGCATTATTGTTGTTACATCGGGTAAAGGGGGCGTTGGCAAGACTACATCAAGCGCGGCCATTGCTACCGGCTTAGCCCAGAAAGGGAAAAAGACCGTTGTCATCGACTTTGACATCGGGCTGCGTAATCTTGATTTGATCATGGGGTGTGAGCGCCGCGTGGTCTATGATTTTGTCAATGTTATCCAGGGCGATGCGACGCTGAACCAGGCGCTGATCAAAGACAAGCGCACCGAACAGCTCTACATCCTGCCTGCTTCACAGACCCGCGACAAAGATGCCCTGACCCGCGAAGGCGTGGAAAAAATCCTTAACGACCTGGTGGCAATGGACTTTGAGTTCATCATCTGTGACTCACCGGCCGGTATCGAAACCGGTGCGCTGATGGCGCTTTACTTCGCGGATGAGGCGATCATCACCACTAACCCGGAAGTCTCTTCCGTGCGTGACTCCGACCGCATCCTGGGCATTCTCTCCTCCAAATCCCGCCGTGCCGAACAGGGCCAGGGGCCGATCAAGGAGCACCTGCTGCTGACGCGCTATAACCCAGGGCGGGTGAACCGCGGTGACATGCTGAGCATGGAAGACGTGCTGGAGATCCTGCGTATTCCGCTGGTGGGCGTTATCCCGGAAGACCAGTCCGTGCTGCGTGCGTCCAACCAGGGCGAACCGGTGATCCTTGACCAGGAATCGGACGCCGGTAAGGCATATGATGACACCGTGGCGCGCCTGCTGGGCGAGGAGCGTCCTTTCCGTTTCGTTGAAGAAGAGAAGAAGGGCTTCCTGAAACGCCTTTTTGGGGGATAAATCATGGCATTGTTAGACTTTTTTCTGTCCCGCAAAAAATCGACAGCCAATATAGCCAAGGAACGGCTGCAAATCATCGTTGCTGAACGCCGCCGCGGGGACTCTGAGCCCCCGTATTTACCGGATCTCAAGCGCGATATTCTGGCGGTGATTTGTAAATATATCCAAATCGACCCTGAGATGCTGCACGTTCAGTTTGAGCAAAAAGGCGACGATATTTCGGTATTGGAATTAAACGTCACTCTGCCGGATACAGAAGAACCACCGAAATGAGTGAAGCGGGTTAATCTCCCCCTGTGTTGATGCAGGGGGCGGTCACCCGTCTGGCTTATCCTGTTATATTACTGTACGGACATCCAGCAAATAACAGCATCCGGTGATAACGACCCTTAATAATAGGGCGGCGACCCATTAAGACTTATCTCAAATACGCTGGCATCCTGCTGCGTTATTCTTACCTTCGCCGCCTATTCAGAATAAATTTATTCCGTGAGCCCTTTTTCAGCGGCCAAAAAGTCTCCTTCCCTTTCAGCCTGCTTAATTATTAAAAATCTTTTAATACCGCTGATAATTTTTCAGCCAATAATGCGCCCCGCCAGCCGGACATTAATTCAGGTTGATTGTCACCTTGTTTTAAGCCCCAATGCCAATTCAGCAACTGGTTAATTTGCCGCCGCGACGCAAGCAATTCCACACTCAGGCCACTGGTTTCACTCGCTTCCTGAATCACCGCTTTCAGCTCTTTAAAGGCCCGCTTATAGCCCGGCTGATCGATAAGGTTCGTGACCGGCGGCGGTAATGCCTCATCCGGCACAGCATTGCCCTCTTCCACCAGGGAAAGCAGCGTCCGCCCGTGGTAACGGATCTCCGGGCCGCTCAGCCCCAGGGTATCCAGCTCGGCCAGCGAGGTGGGCTGGTAACGCGCTACCTGCCAGAGGTTCTCCTCACGCACCACAAAGTTGACGGCTAAATCGCGCTGGCGGGCCTGTTGCAGGCGCCAGGCTGCCAGTTTTTGCAGGCACGCCAGCTGGCGGGTACGCAGCTGCCAGGCATTGCTGATTTCACGGTACGCCAGTTCCGGCGCCAGCACCTCACTGCGGCGGCGGCAGAGTGCGCGGCACTCGTCCAGCGCCGCCTCCAGCCAGCCCGCGTCTTTTGCCTCCTGCTCCAGACGCAGCGCCATCGGCAGTAAATAGAACACATCGGCCGCCGCGTAATCACACTGGCGGCTGCTCAGCGGCCGTGCCAGCCAGTCGGTGCGGGACTCGCTCTTGTCCAGCTCCACGCCCATGTACTCCGCCACCAGCTTGGCAAAGCCGCAGGAGAGCGGGCGCCCGGTGAAGGCCGCCAGAATTTGGGTGTCGATCATCGGCGTCGGCAGGGCGTTAAAGGCGTTCAGGAACACCTCCAGATCCTCACTGCCGGCGTGCAGGAATTTAATCACCTGCTCATCTTGCAGCAGGTCACGGAAGGGTTGCCACCCGGTAATGGTCAGTGGATCAATCAGGGAGAGCCGCTCACCGTCAAACAGCTGGATCAGGCCCAGTTGCGGATAGTAGGTGCGGGTACGGATAAACTCCGTATCCAGGGCGATGCGCGCATGTTGGCGGGCATGAAGGCAGACTTCTTCCAGCTCAGAATTGGTGGTGATCAACTGATAATTCAAAACGTCACTCTCTTACGGCTAAAGGATGATACGTGACAACGCCGGCACAGGCCGGCGTTGTGGGATGGATGACAAACCCGTTCAGGCGGCGGCATTCTGCCTGGCTTTCACATGTTCGTCGCGCAGTTCACGGCGCAGGATCTTACCGACATTCGATTTCGGCAGCTCATCACGGAATTCAATAATTCTCGGCACTTTATAGCCGGTCAGGTGGCGGCGGCAGTGGGCCAGCAGCTCCTCTTGCGTCAGGGACGGCTCTTTGCGCACCACACAGACTTTCACCGCTTCACCGGAGGCCTCGCTGGGCACGCCGATGGCAGCGGCTTCCAGCACTTTCGGGTGCTGCATCAGCACATCCTCAATCTCATTCGGGTACACATTGAACCCGGAGACCAGGATCATATCTTTTTTGCGATCCACAATCCGCAAAAAGCCCTGCTCATCCACTGTAACGATATCACCGGTCGAGAGCCAGCCCTCTTTCAGCACTTCTGCTGTGGCATCAGGCCGTTGCCAGTAACCGCGCATCACCTGCGGGCCACGGATCAGCAGCTCGCCCGGCTCGCCCATCGGCACATCCCGCCCCTGGTCATCCACCAGCCGGATGTCCGTAGAGGGCACCGGCAGGCCGATGCTGCCGCTGTAGTGTTTGAGGTCATAAGGGTTGCCGGTCACCAGCGGGGCACACTCGGTGAGGCCATAGCCTTCAAGCAGGTGCTTGCCGGTGAGTTTCTCCCACTTCTCCGCCACCGCGCGCTGCACCGCCATGCCGCCGCCGACCGAGAGCCGCAGCGTGGAAAAGTCGAGCGTCTGGAACTCCGGGTTATTCAGCAGCGCATTGTAGAGCGTATTGACGCCGGTCAGCGCCGTGAACGGGTATTTCGCCAGCTCTTTGACCAGCCCGTTAATGTCACGCGGGTTGGTGATCAGCAGATTGCTGCCGCCGCGCTCAATAAACAGCAGGCAATTCACCGTCAGGGCGAAAATGTGGTACAGCGGCAGCGCCGTCACCACCAGTTCATGCCCGGCGCGCAACAGCGGCGCGTAGGCGGCTTTCGACTGCTCCAGGTTGGCCTGCATATTGCGGTGGGTCAGCATCGCGCCTTTCGCCACGCCGGTGGTGCCGCCGGTATATTGCAGGAACGCCAGATCGTCGTTGGTGATGTCCGGTTTGACATACTCGAGCCGGCGGCCGCGCTGGAGCGCCGTGCGGAACGAGATGGCATCCGGCAGGTGGTATTTCGGCACCAGCCGTTTGATGTATTTCACCACGAAGTTGACCAGCGTGCCTTTGGCCGCCGAGAGCTGGTCGCCCAGCCGGGTCAGGATCACATGCCGCACCTGGGTGTTGTAGACCACTTTTTCCAGCGTATGGGCGAAGTTGGAGACAATCACAATGGCGCTGGCACCGCTGTCATTGAGCTGGTGTTCCAGTTCGCGCGGGGTGTAGAGCGGGTTAACGTTGACCACGACCATCCCGGCCCGCAGTACGCCGAACAGGGCGATCGGGTATTGCAGCAGGTTGGGCATCATCAGGGCGACGCGGTCGCCTTTTTTCAGCTTCAGGTCATGTTGCAGATAGGCAGCAAAATCGCGGCTGCGCTCCTCCAGTTTGCGGAAGGTCATCACCTCCCCCATATTGATAAACGCCGGTTGGTCAGCGTAGCGAAGCACTGCGTTTTCAAACATCTCAATCAATGAGCCGTGGCGATCCGGGTCAATCTCGGCCGGAACGTCAGAGGGATACCGTGTTAGCCAAACCTTTTCCAAGGTATTACTCCTGAATCATTATGTGTCGTCGTGTCTGCCGATCTGAATCGTCGGTTTAACAATATTTTAACTCAGCTTACCAGTTAGTTTTTAAACAATTTCCATGTTGCGAACCGGGTCACTAATTTGCTGAGGCCCCCCGCCGGGGCAAAAAAGAAGGCGGCTTGCGCCGCCTGAAAGTCTGTTCTCTATTCAGTGACTACCGTCTGCACCTGGGCAGGTGCCGGGGAGTACCAGCCTCCGCCGCCGTAGAAGCCCGGCCCCCAGCCGGGGCCGGGCTTCTAC